>NZ_JACJSV010000047.1 GCF_014698335.1 Microcystis viridis FACHB-1342
CTTTCGTTAGCTTTTTGCCTAGAATCGCTAGATCTATTTCTAGCGAGAGAAGCCAGAAGCCTGTGTTGGCAAGTTTTCTAGCTCGCTTGTCCCCCTGTCAGGTGTATGTGTTAAGAACTTCTCTGGAGTCAACCTTGATGGATGCAGCGACAACGGTTAAAGCTTATAAAAGTTTGTCTCAAGTGGAGGAGGCATTTCGCTGTTATAAGTCAATTGATTTAAAGGTACGTCCTATCTATCATTATCAGGGTGATAGAGTCAAAGCTCATATCTTTTTATGCTGACAGGGGGACAAGACATCTCAAAGCGTTGTCCACAAAGGTTTTTAGGCTCCTCAGTTACAAATAGATACATCCCTTTCAGCCAAAAAGCTAACGAGAGAATCAGGGATTTGGGCGAGCTTATTAGAAATCTTTATCAACAATGGGGAGTGATCTGCATCGAACTTTTTCGCTCGAACACCCCAAAAAGCTTATGCTGTAAGGAGTTCAGCCAGCTTGTCCCCCTGTCAGCTTTTTATGTATGTTGGCTTATTATGTGGAATGGCATTTAAAACAGTGCTTGGCTCCTTTGTTATTTGAGGATGAAGAAATTGATGATGGTTCTCTGAATGTGATTAAAGCGAGTCGCAGTGAATCCGCTCAGTCTAAAGAGAGAAAAAAACGGAATCAAGAGGACTTTCCTGTGCATAGCTTTCGGACTTTGTTGGAAGACTTGGGGACGATTTGCTTGAATACAGTGGAATGTATGATTAGGGAGGGAAGTTATCGTTTTTCTAAGATAACTCGACCGACTAAACTGCAACAAAAAGCGTTAGATTTATTGGGAGTTTCCCTGATTTGTACCCAGTAACGGGGCGGCGGAAATTCTTTTAATCCCTTCTACAGCACAGGTTATGGCTTTTTGTCAACGGGGAAGTCCAGTAATACGGGGTAAAATTCAATGGGATTGCGAATTTCATTTCACGAGTCTTCAGGCTTTTGAGGTGATAGTACACCCAAAGTTGCCCCAAAAATCCCCCTTTAAAATGTTCTTTAAATCCCTAAAAGGCTTGCTCTAAAACTGAGAATTGCTGTCACTGCGGCGAAAAAAACCGAGCCGGACTCCCTAAAGACGTGGAAAAGAACGGCCACTGTGAGAGAGTAGTATCCATCGTCTCAGTCTTGAGATGCTCTGAAACTATGCACGACCACTGCTTGAGATATTTGTTTTTCAGCATTGCCTTTCACGACGCTCCTCTAAATCTCTAGCTTGATGTTCTCACCTTGAGTGTGTGACTGCTCACCTCTTTATAATAAACCTACACCTGTCAGGGAGAAGGGAGGGGGGAGAAGGGAGAAAAAAGCTGATCGATCAGTGATCACTGATTCAAGTCTCCTTCGGTGCTATGATCGAGGATGTAAAGTTTTATCAACACTACCTTAAACAAGCTCTCAAGAGAGGATATAAAGAACAACAGATGGCTTACACACTTCCCCCTTTACCCTACGATTACACTGCCTTAGAGCCTTGCATCACCAAAAGCACTCTAGAATTCCACCACGACAAGCACCACGCCGCTTATGTCAATAACTATAACGGTTTGGTCAAAGATACGGAACTCGATGCTCTCTCTTTAGAAGAAGTTATCGTTAAGGTTGCTGGTGATGCTTCTAAAGCTGGGGTTTTCAACAATGCCGCCCAAGCATGGAATCATAGTTTTTATTGGGACTGCATGAAACCGGCGGGTGGCGGTGCGCCTACTGGTGCTTTAGCCGCTAAAATTAACGCAGATTTCGGCAGTTTCGAGAAATTTGTCGAAGCTTTCAAAACCGCCGGCGCGACTCAATTCGGTAGCGGTTGGGCTTGGTTGGTTCTCGATAACGGTACTCTCAAAGTCACCAAAACTGGCAACGCTGACAATCCTTTAACCGCCGGACAGGTTCCCCTCTTAACTATGGATGTGTGGGAACACGCTTATTATCTCGACTACCAAAATCGTCGTCCCGATTACATCAGCGACTTTTTAACCAAGTTGGTTAATTGGGATTTCGTGGCTGCTAATTTAGCGGCGGCCTAAAAATTTGGCTCAGTTAATCAGTTATCAGTTATCAGTTATCAGTTATCAGTTATCAGTTATCAGGGGTTGGCGAGCAGAGAGAAACCATCCATAGGTTGGAGGTTAATACTACTCTTAAAACTGGCAAATCTCTCTAATATTAATTATCCTTAAAGTAGATAACCAGAAAAAACTTTTTTAACATCGATCGCGCTTGTTGCACAATGGAACAACCTGTCAGTTGGATTATTCCCCGTCATCCCCGTCCCGATTATCCCCTGTTTGTATTTTTACCCGGAATGGATGGCAGCGGCCAACTCTACCATCGTCAGATTAAAAACCTTGCTCCTTACTTCGATCTGCGTTGTTTGGCGATTTCCCCGCAATATCTCGGCGATTGGGAGGAATTAAGCGATTGCGTGATTGCTTTATTGGCACAGGAATTAAAGGGACAATCGAGAAAAGTCTATCTCTGCGGTGAGTCTTTTGGTGGCTGTTTAGCCTTGAAAATAGCGACAAAATCACCAAAATTGCTTAAAAAACTGATTTTAATTAACCCTGCTTCTTCTTTTAATCAAAGACCTCTTTTAAGCTTGGGAATCGGTATCACCCAGATGATGCCCGATTTCATCCATAGCGGCTCGGCACTAACTATTTTACCCTTTCTGGCCGCTCTGGGTCGAATATCCCGGGAAGATCGCCGCTCTCTCCTCAAAGCCATGCAATACGTCCCACCGAAGACGATTAGCTGGCGTTTATCCCAGTTACAACGGTTTCAGGTTAGTGCCAGCGAGTTAAAAAGTCTGCAATTGGAGGTGTTAGTGATAGCCAGTCAAGGAGATCGACTCTTACCATCGGTAGCGGAGGCTAAACGCCTAATTCAGCAGTTACCCGCCGCAAAATTAACAATTCTGCCCCATAGTGGTCACGCTTGCCTACTGGAAACCGATATTCACCTCAAAGACATTCTTCATCACCATGCTTGTCTCCCCCGAAGCTTACCCGCAAAAAGTCACTGAGGATGGTTCTTATACCTTTTTTTCGACCGAATTCGGCGAATGTTATCATTCTACCTCCGGGGCAAGGGAAGAAGCCGAGAAAAAATTTATCCTCTCCAGTCGTCTGGCAGCAAAAGCAGACCAGAGCAATAATCTGAAAGTTCTTGACATTTGTTACGGCTTAGGGTACAATGCCGCCGCAGCCTTGGCGGCCATTTGGCGAGTTAGGGGGGATTGTCGGGTAGAATTATTAGCGTTAGAAAGCGATCGAATGGTTCCCCTAGCAGCTATTAGAGAGAATCTCTTAAATAGTTGGAGTCAACCAATTCCCGAATATTTAAGTGATTTTGCCCATAATCACCGGCTGGACTTGCCTAATCTCACTGCTAAACTGTTAATCGGGGATGCGCGACAGACGATAACCAAGGTGATTGAGGCGGGTTTTCAAGCGGAGGCAATTTTTCTCGATCCCTTTTCCCCGAGTAAATGTCCGCAACTGTGGACGGTGGAGTTTTTAGCTTTAGTGGCCAAATGCCTGAGTCCGACGGGTTATTTAGTCACCTATTCCTGTGCTGCCTCGGTGCGAAGGGCTTTACAATTAGCAGGATTGCAGATTGGAGCCACCGATAGCGTCGGGCGGCGATCGCCAGGGACAATAGCCAGTTTTTTGTCCTTACCCCCATCTCTATCGGCACAGGAACGGGAACATCTGCAAACTAAGGCCGCTATTCCCTATCGAGACGAGACTTTAACCGACCCAGCCGAAGTGATTATACAACGTCGTCGCAGCGAACAGGCTCTCTCTGACTTAGAACCGACTAGCCACTGGAAAAAACGTTGGCAAAGAGCGGTGAGTTCGATCGAAATCTCGGAATGAGATTAATTGGGAAAGAATCCCCGGGCTAAAATTTGTTTGTATTGCTGATGCTGTCTCGGTTCTAGGGTTTGACTAGAGACAATTCTCGCTCGCGTTTTCCGAAAGTCCCACCCTATAGGAGTAATTTCGGGGCTGTCAACCAGAATAACTGACACTTACCTAGGGGATTTTGTTGATTGGGAACCTCTAGACCAATTATTCCCGCTTTTTTGACCGATAATTTTCCTTGAAACTTGCCCCAAACTAGCATTTCCGTCCAATAGCCTAAATCCGGTTCGTGGCCCACCAGTGCAATCGCGTTTTCCTCTCGCTGATAGTCGGACTTTTGCCACCACTGCACCCAATCTTGAATATTGCCATTGGGCGATAGGGGATTAAATTGCTCAATTTTACTGCTTAAACCCGCTTTTTGCAAAATTTCGGCGGTTTGCACGGCACGCACCAATGGGGAAGTGAGAATTAGGTCAAATTTCACCCCCAACTGTCCTAATCTTTGGGCAACTTTAGCAGTTTTTGCCTTACCTTCCTCGGTTAAAGGACGTTCCCTATCGTTGAGATAATCCTCCGATTGTCCTGCTAATCCATGACGCACAAAATAAAGTTTCATATCAGTGTCGGGTCGGTCTTGGCGATGATAATAGATAGCTGAGGTCTGATACTTAGGTGCGAATTACCTTTTCATCGGGGTTAACTAGATGGGAAAGTTTTTGTTTGATTTGGGTGTCATACATTTCCCACTTAAGTTTAGCGTATTCGGCATTATTATTAAAACCACCGAGGAAACCGATAGGAATTTCAAAACCTCCGGCCATATAACGGCCACCACCAAAAAAGCGACCTTGGTTATCTTGTCCGAAAGCTTCCTTGAGAAATTCATCGGGATCTAGGGTAATTTTACTGGTACGCATAGAACCAATGACTAACTCGATATCCTCATCTTCATCGTGAACGATACCATAAACTAAAGCCGTGTGAACATTTTCTTCTGTCACCAAAAAATCGGCAGCCTGGGGAATCGCATCTCGGTCATCATAACGCAAATAACCGACCCCGGCGATCGAATAATTATTTTTAATAATACGGTTTTTTAAGGCTCGTTCGATCACATCCATCACCCGTCGGGATCTGGCCGATTGCAGGACAGCGTTTAATAATTGAGCATCGTAGAAACGACTGAGATAACCAGCAGCAATAAATTCACACTCTTGCGCTTGCATTAAATTATTCGTGTCTGATCGCAATCCGTGCATCAAAGCTGTGGCACACTTAACATGGACGGTATCGCTACTATTAAAATTCAGTAACCCTTTTTGGATATATTGGGTTAACATCGTCGCTGTTGCCCGGATTTGGGGACGAATATCAACAAATTCCGCCTCTAGATCCCCTTGGCGAGTATGATGATCAATCACGGCAATAACGGGAATTTTTGCCTGTTTAACCAGAGTGGTTAACTGACTATTGGTTCCCTGACCATCGACGAAAACACAACCCTGATAAACTGAAAGATCTCTATCCTTGAGGGTATGGACTCCCCAACGTTTAGCCGGTAAACCTGTTAGTTTTACCAAAGCGACATTTTCCTGATGGGAGAGAGTACCCGCATAGACTATATCACAGTGAATATCGTACTGTTCGGCGATAATTTGATAGGCCCAGGCACTAGAAAGAGCATCGGGATCCGGGAAATCCTGCATCACCACAATTTGATTTTCGCCGCGGTGATTTTCCAAAGTACGTCGCAGGCGATCAATTAGGGAAATAAGTAGGGTATCATTACTAACCGTGACTGGAGGAAGGGGACATACTGCCGACGGTTCCCCTAACACTATATCGGTTTCGAGGGACTTGGCAGGAACTAGACTCAGTAATTCAGCCATCATTTTTAGAAAAGTTTGCTTAAGGGTAGATTCAGTCGGGATTTTTTGAGCTAATTAATTCTAGACGATATTCTGGCTCGATCGGTTCATCTCAAATATTAAGCTTTTCTTGCCCCTAGCTCCCCACTGTCGGGCTATAACTCTAGTCTATCAAAAGACCTTTCCTGTTTGTTCTGGGAGAGCGGTTAGGAGTGAGGGCAATTAACCATCGCTGCCATTACCTGTGAAAATAGATAATTTAGATAGTCAACGCCTTACCATTAATCATGGATAAACCGATAGATATTGAAGTAGTTAGAACTGAAGCACTAAGAAAGCTAGGCAGAAATATAGTTAATTTTTCAAAGATTGAAGGTATTTTAAAGTATCTACTTTCAGTTAGTCAGATTGAGAGATTATCAACATCAACTCGTAACCAGTTCGTTGACAGTCATGAGAGATTTCGTAAGCGCCCATTAGGTCAACTGGTTAAGGAATTACATAACACTGTGCTAGTGGATGATAGTCAGTCTGAACCTCAACTAGACTCTTCTGAGTTAGGTATGTCTTTGTCATTTAAGGTTACCTATAGTGACTCAGATTTCTTAAATGCTCAGAAACAGGCTCTCTCAGACATTGTGGCGGAACGAAACAAGCTGATTCATGAAGATTTAGCGCTACTCGATACTAGCTCTATAGAAGACTATTATAAGTTAATCAGTCTTTTGGATGAACAAAACCCTCGATTATTAACTCATCTTGAAGAGCTTGGGTGGATGCTAACCTCATTTATAGAGGGAATAAAAGACCTTCAAGAATTCATTAAATCACCAGACTTTCACCAGTTTATACACTCTAGCCAATCCGATGCCTAACAAGTGCGTGTACAGGGAACGGCGGCAGACACTATCGGTTATGATGCAGACAGTTGGTCACACCCTGTCCCCAGGAAAAACTTTTTCAGCAGACCCTAGCTATTATACCGATAGGACGGGTTGGCCGGTAGAAATGGCTTTTTCGACGATATCGGCGGCCATTTTCACTCCTCCAGTCTTCTGTAGTGCTTTTTGCATTCTCAGGGCATTTTCTCGGTAACTGGGGACGGATAAGACCTTTTCAATCGCCTTTCGTAAACGGGGAACTTCTAGACGGGAAATCGGAATCACTTCCCCTGTCCCCGACCATTTTATCCGAGCAGATACCCCCGGTTGGTCGTTAGTGATGGGAATGGCCACCATCGGTACAGCTTGGGCAAGGGATTCTAGGGTAGTATTTAAGCCTGCGTGGGTGATAGTAAGAGAGGCTCTGGTTAAAAGCTCTAATTGGGGAGCGTAGGGAACAACTAGGGCGTTTTTGGTGGTTATTTGAATGTTAGAGTCGGTATTGCCCAAGGATAAAACTAATTGTACCGGCAAATCGGCACAGGCTTCGGCGATCGCATTAAAAGTCGATTGTAGGCGAGTTTGAATTGTACCAAGGGAAGCATAAATCAAGGGTTGTCCGGTTAATTTTTCGTAGGGAAAAGGAATCGGTTTTCTGGTGGAGGAATCGTGAAAGGGGCCGGTAAAGTGGAAGTGAGCGGGTAAATTTGGCCGAGGAAACTCGAATTCGGCAGGTTGTTGGCTAATTTGGGCAATGGGTGAATAGCGTTGATTGATGTTTTGATAGGGAATTAACCCCCATTCTTGACGTTGCCGGTTGATTAACTCATTCAGAGGACGAGTCAGAGAGTCAAGGAGTTTATAGCCAAGTTTATTGCGAATAACCCCGATAAATGAGGGATTATAGTCCCAAGTAGTCATAAAGGGCGGAATAAGCGGGTCACGATTTAAA
The DNA here is from genome assembly GCF_014698335.1 of Microcystis viridis FACHB-1342. Classification (GTDB taxonomy): domain Bacteria; phylum Cyanobacteriota; class Cyanobacteriia; order Cyanobacteriales; family Microcystaceae; genus Microcystis; species Microcystis ichthyoblabe_A. The sequence goes on from NZ_JACJSV010000047.1 coordinate 7,606, forward strand.
ACCAATGCCCCAGCAAAACTGACAAAGGGAATAGCTAATTTTTCTGCGATTGTACCCCCTGAGGGGGAGACTTGATCGACAATTAGGGCATCAATTCCCAAGCGACGCATCTCTTGAGGGATAGTTTCAAAGAGGGCAGCGGTAGAATTAGTCACTGATTGTACCGTGCGACGGACGGCGGCTGTTCCCTGTAATTGACCAATTTCGGCTAAATTTTTGGCTGATGTGCCTTTCGGATATTTGTCGGGTGCAATTGCCTGAAAATTTAACCCGGCTGCTTGCACCATTTCTTCACCATCAAGAGTTAAAAAACAGGTAACTTTATGACCGCGTTTTTGTAACTCTTTTCCTAAAGGTAGGAGAGAATAAATATGTCCAGAGGTTGTAGGACAGAGTAAACCAAAATGAGTCATTAAACACCTCCACAGGTTTTCTTTAATTCTTCTAGATTCCAGAATGCTCCACCCAAGGCGGAGAATTGTATTCCTTCAAAGCAGTTACGCACGGCCCCCAAAGCGAGGGGATTGACAAGATAAATAAACGGGACGTATTCCTGTTGAAGTTGTTGAATTTCATTATAGATAACTTTGCGCTTCTCAAAGTCTAATTCTTGGGAACCTTTGACGTATAAATAGGCGATTTTTTTCTCCCAATCCGCCGCTTGCCAGCCTTGAATTGGCGGGCTGCCGGGTTGAGGTTGTTGGTTAAAAGCGTGGAGATTTCCATCTACATACCAAATATTAGGGGCGTGGGGTTCATTATCGCCGGTAAAACCTAAAATATGTGCTTCCCAATCTAGACTATTACTTAGTTTATCAACTAAATTGCTAAAAGCGATCGCTTGAAAATCCACTTGAATTCCTATTGCGGCTAAATCATTTTTAATTTGCGCCCCAATAGCTTCCCGGATTTTGTTACCTGCATTAGTAATCAGGTTAAATCTAACGGGATTATTATCGGCATCGACTAAAAGATTATCACTATTATACTTAAATCCCGCCTCTAATAATAATTCTTTGGCTTTTTCGGGATTATAATCGTAACCTTTCAGGGTTTTATCGTAAAAAGGCGATTGGATAGAAAGAAAAGAATTTTGTGCTTCTCCTAACCCTCGATAAATATCATCAATCATTCTTTGACGATTAATGCCGTAGGCAATAGCTTGACGGAAATTTAAGTTATTAAACCACCTGGATTTAATTGGCTCTATTAGGGGTTTTCCGTCGCGTTTGCCTTGGTTGAGATTAAAACCGATAAATTGGGTTCCGTAGGCAGGTCCGCCGTTAAAAATAGTGAAATTTCCTCTTTCTTCTTCGGTTTTTAAGAGGGAGAAAAATTCGGGAGTTACCCCAATAGAATCTAAACTTCCCGAACGAAATTGCAGTAAAGTTGTATCTTGAGATTCAACAATTGCCCAAATTACTGAAGTTATATGAGGTAATTGTTGTCCCTGGTCATCTTTTTTCCAATAGTAAGGGTTATTCTCAAAAATAATCCTTTGTCCCGTGATATATTCTTTTAGTTTATAAGCACCATTAAAAACAATTTTATCGGGAGGAGTATCTAACCCCCAAGTGGAGAGAAATTCTAACCTGCCATCGGGGCTTTTTTTCTGAATAGTTTTTTCTAAAGCGTGTTTAGGTAAAATCGGTGAACTGACAGCATCTAAAAAAGGAGCAAAAGGTTCGGGTAGTTTAAATTCGATTCGGCGATTATCTAGTTTAGTGATAACTGGAAATTCTTTTTTTAATCCTATTCTTAAACTATCGCGGTAGTTGTTGGGAATATCAGGATTTAGATATAAATCTTTATAGGTAAAAACCACATCATCAACGGTTAAGGGTTGACCATCCGACCATTTTAAACCCTCTCTCATAGTAAAAATAATGTTCAAATTATCATCGGAAATTGTCCAAGATTCTGCCAGGACTGGTTCTTTTTTGCCAGTAATGGGATTTTCTGTTAATAGTCCTTCGTAGGTTAAACCAAAAATATTCGGGGATTCGGCCGATAAAACAGCATTAAAGGTTTTTGGGTCACTTAATACCGATATGACCACTTGATTGCGTCTAACTTGATTACCACAAGCAGTTAGGGAAATCAGCAATAAACAAGAAATTAAAAATACCGTTAATCTGCGCCAAAATTTCACCATAATCTTTAATATTTTTCTGTCCGACTATTTAGAAGTAAAGACCTTGTCTTGCTATATACACCGAAACTGACCAAGCTGAAAGCCGATGGACTGTTTCCTTGTCCCATCAATATAACAGGAAATGAGACAAAAAATCTCGCCTAGGAAAAATTGACAAAGGCGAGAAACCGTGTTTCCATTCAAGAATGGGAGATAAAATCTAAGAACGTTGTTCGATCGGTGTATAGGGTACTTCGTGTTGTCCGGTGTAGATTTGGGTAGGACGGAAAATGCGGTTAGCATTTAATTGTTCTTTCCAGTGGGCCAACCAACCGGCCACCCGGGAGATGGCAAAAATCGGGGTAAATAAATCACTGGGGATGCCTAATTTCCGATAGACCAATCCCGAATAGAAATCCACATTAGCATAGATACCTTTTTCGCCGTAGATATCCACCACTGCTTGTTCTAATTCTAGGGCTATATCGTAGTATTCATCGGAACCTAATTCCGCGAATAATTGTTCGGCAAGGTTTTGTAAAATCGTCGCCCGGGGATCCTTAACTTTATATACCCGGTGTCCAAAACCCATAACTTTTTGTTTGTTGGCGATACATTTTTCCACATAGGGACGAACATTAGCCACCGAACCGATTTCCTCTAACATTAACAATACTTCCTCGTTTGCCCCACCGTGGAGGGGGCCGGCGAGAGTTCCCACTGCTGAAGCGATGACACCGTAGGGGTCGGTTAAAGTGGAGGCCGTCACCATAGCCGAAAAAGTCGAGGCATTCATGGTATGTTCGGCGTGGAGAGTCAAACAGACATCGAAAACTTTCGCCGCTAAATCCGTCGGTCGTTTTTCCGTCAACATATAGAGGAAATTGGCCGCATAATCAAGACTATCGTTGGGCTGAATGGGGTGATTACCTTTGCGAATTAATTGAAACGCCGCCACCATAGTCGGGATTTTCGCTAATAGCCGGACTACTGCCTGACGGATATAGTCGGGATTATCCAGGGCCCGCCTGGCATAGTATAAACCCAAAGCCGCCGCCGAAGTTTGTAGCGCATCCATGGGATGGCCTTTTTCGGGGAAGCATTTCATCATGTCTTCGATACGGTACTTGATGCGTCGATGATAACGGATTTCATCGGCAAATTCTTCCAGTTCCGCCCCCGTGGGCAGAGCACCCCAGATAAGGAGATAGGCGGTTTCGAGGAAGGTACTTTTTTCGGCGAGTTCCTCAATCCGAATGCCCCGATACTCCAAGATTCCCTTTTGCCCATCCACAAAGCTGATACTGGACTGGGCGGCGGGAATTCCTTCTAAACCTGGACGATATTCACAAACTGTCATAGTTCTACCTTTCCGTGGCGAAGATTAAGCCCTAACGCTAACTTACTTGATTTTTCCACCCTTACCGAAATTTTATAGAAATTCTTCGGTTCTGCCTCTCCTGTTCAGGATTGGGGAGAATTGGACGGAAATTAATCCTATTTAGCGATTGCTTCGTCGATTTAGTCAGCCCTGCCCTAGCGCATTTTTTCTGGGCTTACCGTTCCGACTCTAGCTAGTGGACTTGATATTTATCTACTTTCATTGTACCGATAATTTTTTTAAGTTTCTTCGGGATTAATATTTAACTCCCGCAGTTTTGCCGCCAATCGTTCGGCCCGTTGCCGTTCCGCTTCGGCCCGTTGACTTTCCGTTTCGGCCCGTTGCCGTTCCGCTTCAGCCCGTTGTCGTTCCGCTTCGGCCCGTTGTCGTTCTTGGTTGTAACTGGTGAAAGGTTGACCATCGGGATAATACAAGAGTAACTCTGGTTGGGCTAATTGAAAACGAATGCCCAAGCGAGGACTGACCCAATTATCGAGATTTTCCAGACTTTCGAGCCGATTTTCCCGACGAATACAGCCACCCAAATCATTTTTATCGGGATTATAAATGTAGTATTCTTCCACACCATAACGGTCATAAAACAGTAGTTTTCTGGTCATTTCCGTTTGGGTATTACCCGGAGAGAGAATTTCAAAAACCACTTGTGGGGGGATATTGTTCTCTTTCCACTGTTGATAGGAACCTCTTTCGCCTTTTGGTCTGCCGAAAGCTACCATCACATCGGGTGCTTGTCGAGTCTTATTATCTCCCTCCACGGGATACCAGAGTAAATCACCGGCGACAAAAACATCGGCATCATTGGCAAATAACCAGTCTAAATTCGCTTTAATCGTCGTAATCCAGCGAAATTGTCTTGTATTGTCGGCCATCGGTTTACCATCGCTATCGGGATAGACGATTGTGGTTTTCGGGCTGTCGTCGAGTTGTCTAACCATTGCTTAACCCTAGAATTTCGTCTTTGCTTCCTTAATAGTATAACTTTACTATAAAAAATCGGAGCAAATATTTAGGGATGGTGATGGTCTTAAATGCTGTTTAAAAAGTATCGGGGAGTGGGGAGTGGAGAGTGGGTTTTGAAAGTTCGATTGGGAGTTTTATCATCTTATACCAATTCTCCAAAGTCTGACTACAGAAGTTTAATCCCCCTAAATCCCCCTTAAAAAGGGGAACTTAAAGGGGGATTTAAATTCGATGTGTAGTTTTCATTTAGAGAAATGGTATAAAAACCTTTTCTGCAAACGTTAGGACAGATGAACTTTTTTCTTGCCTTTGATGTTTGTTTTTACAGATACGGGCTCTTCTAGGTTCTGTGTGATAAGTTTAACTTACTATATGATCGATCTTTGTGTCCTTTGTGTCTTTGTGGTTCGTTCCACCCCCTCGCTAGGAGGAATGTATCTTAGAATACATTTTACCCACCAAACCTGGGAGAGCCAGATACGACTTAGCATTTGAGATTAGTCAAAAATAGTTTGACTAGAGAAAAAAGAGGTGTGTTAGATTTCATTAACTACCAGAGCGGCGTACTGCTACGCAGTGCCTTCGGCATCGCAATAGAGGAAATGCGATCGCAATAAATCCTCATCTGGCCAGAGACTTAATTGATTGACAAAAATCGCCCTTTATAACCCCGTCCATGGCCTAACACAAACCGAAGAACTATAAAGATTAGATTGAACATTTCTGGGATTTCTGTCTAACAGCAAAGTTAGCCTGCTTTTGGGGCAGGGATTAGCGCAAAGGTGGTGTTATACTCAGACAAAGTGCAGAAAGTCAAAATCCGTAACTTTCTTGAATCCATGCTGACAACTACTCAATTTGCGCCCCTACTAAAGCAATTGTCTTACTCCGATAAGCTCTTATTACTTAACTTTCTTGTAGCCGAGTTGCTCAAGGATTCTGGTATTGTACCGATGTCTATTGAAGATGATCTCCCTAGACAAGGTTTACATGACTCTTTTGAGGCTGCCGCCATTCTTGCTCAAGCATTAAAAGAGAAACAAGAATTGACTCATGGCTAATAAGGTAAGATTTGCTTTCACTGAGGTAGATCCTAGTCTTGGGGCATTAAGTGCGCTTCCTTATTTACCATTGACATTAACTTATCAAAGTCAATCCTTGAATGTTTCGGGTCTCTTGGATACTGGCTCTAGTGTTAATGTGTTGCCCTATGAAATGGGTTTAGCTTTAGGTGCAGTCTGGGAAAATCAAAGGCTATCTCTGCCATTAGGAGGTAATTTAGCTAGATTTGAAGCTCGTGCATTGGTTGTTAAAGCTACTGTTGAGCAATTCCCCACCGTAGATTTAGCCTTTGCTTGGACACAAGATAAATATGCGCCGCTAATACTAGGACAGATGAACTTTTTTCTTGCCTTTGATGTCTGTTTTTACAGATACGACTTAGCATTCGAGATTAGTCAAAAATAGTTTGACTGGAGAAAAAAGAGGTGTGTTAGATTTCATTAACTACCAGAGCGGCGATCGCAATTCAATTTATTTTAACCATACCTCTTGATTCAGGATTAAATCCTTCTGGAAAACCAGTGGAGCAAGGGTAACTCAAGGATAAGCTTTCACACAACTTGGGTGAAGTGCTTGCATCAGTGTATTTCGCATCTTGCAGATTAGCTCTGTATAGTGTTGCCATTTGAAGTTTTGCTCCGGCTAAGTCAGAAGATTGAAGATTGGCTTCAACCAAGCCAGCACTATGGAGGTTTGCTCCCCTCAAGTTTGCACCTCTCAAGTTTGCTCTAAACAAATCAGCTCCTGCAAGATTAGCAATACGTAACCTAGAACCTTGAAGATGCGCTGCTGCTAGGATAGATTTTTGAAGATTCGCTCCCTCCAAACTAGAGTTTTGAAGATTTGCCCCTCGTAAGTTGGCATTTTTGAGATTTGCTTGCCAGAGATCTGCATTAGGCAATTGAATATTTTGCAAAAAAGCGTTCGGAGCTTCTAAGCCTTGTAAACTCTCAGGGTTCCATGTCAACCAGAACCAAGGAAATCTGTGCCGTCCTGGAATGCCTGGAGAGGCATTTAATAACTCAAGGGCTTGAATTCGTCCTCCGCTACCTTTTTGCTCGTAAGCGGCAGTAATAACTGTCCACGCTTGAGTAACGTCGGAGTTACGCTGTTTTTGCTCCCCGTAAGTGAGATAAGTAATAGCGGCAATTAAAACAGCTAGATTTGATATTGGTCCTAACTGTTCTAACAGCTTCAAGGTCTTCTGACACGTCTTCTTAAGATGATCAATCATTTGCGCTTTAGCCATCAAAACTCCCGATTGCTTGAAGATTGCCCCATGAAAGCTTAGAACCTCGACTGCTACAAAAGTTAATTCAAATCAATTCCAATACCTATACCTATTCAGAAGTGGACAGAACTGGCATCACCAAAGGGTGAGCAGGCCAAATATCGATTATACAGAAACTTTCTCCATAACACTCTTGAGAGTAACGATGTGGGTCAACTTTCAGCATATCACACCATTTTAGAACCATCGCCAGAACTTTTACCCATATCATACCCAAGAGCATATTAGCCAGATTAAACAGCCTCTTTTAAGTAGATTCCTAACAACAAGCTGAAATAAGATAGACTTTTCGGGAAGTCTAGCACTAATTGCTTCAGTCCACCCCATAATTACCTAATTTTCGGGGAAAAAGTGCCAAAATTTTGCCACCGATCGCTATTATGTATGGCACTTTTTCAGGGCAAAAAAATCTAAAAATCTTAGCCAACAATGTTTTTAGATTTATTCAGCCAACCCTAAGTTAAATTTTGAGTTGATCGATTAAATCGCGCATAATTTTGGCCGAATTATGTAACTGTTGGGTTTCTCTGGGACTGAGAGCAAGATTCAGAGTTTTAATCACTCCTTTCTCGTTAACCACCGAGGGAATACTTAAACACACATCTTTGAGACCGTATTGACCATCGAGGAGAGTGCTAATAGTCAGAATTCTTTCTTGGGAACGTAAAATCGCTTTAACGATATCCGTGGTAGCTAAACCGATCGCATAGCTAGTATAACCCTTGCGTTTGATAATTTCATAGGCGGCGTTTTTAACCTGAAGAAAAATTTCTGTTAAGCTTTCTTGGTCGGCTGCGCTTAAATCCTGCCAATCTCCTTCGAGTAACCTTGCTCCTCCGATATTAGCCGAACTCCACACAGCAAGCTCACTATCCCCGTGTTCACCGATAATATAAGCGTGGACGTTACGCGCATCTACATGGAGTTGGGTGGATAAAAGAGAGCGTAAACGGGCAGAATCTAGCACCGTACCCGAACCAATCACCCTAGAAGGCGGAAAATGGGTTATTTTCAAGGTAACATAGGTCATGATATCGACGGGATTACTCACCACCAAAATTAAAGCACTGGGGCAGTAAACAGCCACATCCGCAAGAATACGGCGAAAAATCGCCACATTTCGTTCAAGGAGATGTAATCTGGTTTCTCCCTCTTTTTGGGCGGCCCCGGCAGTAATAATCACCACATCGGCATTTTGTCCCACATCGGCCACGGTTCCCATTTTCAAGTCTGTGGGTTCAATAAAAGGCATTCCGTGCCTTAAATCCATCACTTCCCCTTCGACTTTATCCGTGGCGATATCTTGCAGAATTAATTCATCAAAACAGTCTTGAATTAACATCGAGTAAGCGCAGGCCATCCCCACCTGACCAACACCGATAATTACCCCCTTGCGAGGACGCAGCGGCGCGGGTTTTTCAGCGTAGGGATTGGGAGTAAATATTTTATCTAGCATAGATTTTTGCAGTTATTGCCTCGGTAAGCTCATTTTAAGGGGAAAAGGTTAATATCAGGTAAAAAGAGACTATCAAGAGATTTTGAGGCCGTTATCGGCCATTTTTTTCTGGTAATTGGTCGGACAAATTTCTTGTCTTTATTCCCTGACCCCTAGTTTAAGAGAATTGAGGGCCGCTGACAGCTTCAGGCTATATCCTAAAATTAGGGATAAAGTGACAGTAGGAGGCGAACCGATGATCTATCACATCACTACAGAAAGAGGTTGGCAAATAGCTCGTGAAATGGGGGAATATCGGGCGTATTCCCTAAAAAATGAGGGATTTATCCATTGCTCCACCTTAGAACAAATTCCGAAAGTTGTGGCCGCTTTTTATCAAAATCAGCCAGATTTGCTGGTTTTAGCCATTTCTCTCGAACAATTGCAGTCCCCGGTTAAATGGGAGCAGCCCCAACATCCTAACCCAGAAAATGCCACTCTAGAGCTAGAAAGAGAGACCTTTCCCCATATTTACGGTGCTATCAACCTAGAATCGGTGGTTTTTGTCAAACCCTTACAGGAGTTGCTCAATTCCTAGAACTAAATCATCTAACTCTTGGTAATCGGGGAGAGTAGTATCGATGCTCAACCCGCGCCGAATCACAAGGCGATCCCACTGTGGTCGCGATAATAGCTCGCTAAAGTATCGCGCCTTGAAAATTAACAAATTTGCCTCTAGACCCGTCTTAATGCGCCCTAAATGGGGCAATCCGAGCAGATTTGCTGGGGTGAGGGTGACACTATTTACCCAGTCAGCGTAGGGTGTGTCGAGATGGGCAATCCGCACCGCTTGGGTAAAGACTTCTAAACCATCGTGATCCCCAAAACCATAAAAGGGATCGCGACAGTTATCACTGGCAAAAGCCACCGGAATTCCCGCTTTTTTCATCTCTTTTATCTTAGTTGTTCCGCGCCAAAAAGGGGTTTTTTCCTCTTGACGATCCTGTAGGTAGAGATTGCACATCGGCAAGCTAACGATAGCAATACCCGCATTTTTGACTGAATTTAGGGTTTCTTGGATTATTTCAGGGGATTGTACCGCTAAACTGCAACAGTGACCACAGATGATTTGTCCGTCAAATTGCTCTTTGATAGCAGTACGGGCGATCGCTGCTAAACAGGTAGAATCGGAATCGCCGTTTTCATCCAGATGAAAATCGAGATTTAAACCCCTTTCTTGGGCTAATTTGAAGGTAATATCAATTTGTGCCTGTAAATCGGGATTTGTGTAGGCTACTCCCCCTAATATGCCCCCAAATTCGGCAATTTTATCGGCTAAGGCCGCTCCCTCGGAGGTTTGATAGTAGTCAAGGGAAACTAGAGAAACCGCTTGCAGGGTGATTTTACCGGCCCATTGTCGTTGCAATTCTGCCAAAGCAGTTAAGCTAATCTGTGCCTGTTGACCAAAAGAGTCGATATGGGTGCGAATAGCGGCGGTTCCGTGGGCATAACTGCATTTAACGCCGAATTCCATGCGACGATACACATCCTCTAAGCGCCACTCCCGTCGGGAATCCTCTAGGGCCATTTTTAAGGCACTGTCAAAAGTGCCATCATGGTTAGGACAACGATGCCAACTATGACCTTTATCGAGATGGGTGTGCATATCGACAAAGCAAGGAAAAACAATCTTTTTTTTGAGGTCAATAACGGGAATATTATCTTCGGGGGGGATGGTTGAGGTGATGCGATTAATGTTACCGTCATTAATTTCCAGATTAACTAAGGTTAATCCCTCGGCGTTTTGGGGAGAGAAACTCTCATTTTCTAGCAGGGAAACGGGAATATGAGCATTTTTGAGCCAGTAGCGCTCGCTTGAGGGAATCATAAGACCTCTGGTAAAAATCAAAAATTGTTGTTAGGGTTAGGAGTCTGTCGTCGGTCGTCAGGAGAATTAAGAATGAATAATAATCAATTAAGGGGTATTAAGTAAGGAGTGTTCAATGGCATTAACAGTGCTATCTTTTCCCTGATTACTGGTCACTGATTACTGATAAACCGGCAGACGCGGCTTTAATTCCCAGCCATAAACTGCTAAAAACTCCTTTAATTTATCGGGGTGTAAATGGAGGTAATCGGGATTAACTTCATCGATCAGGCCAATACCGCCTAAATCCCGCGCTCCTGCCGCTAAACAATCCAAGAGAAAAAGAGGATCAGGGACTAGATTCGGGGGAATTTGAATGACAATATCTGGGGGCAAAATTTCCCTAGCTTGTCTAACCAGATCGGGTAATTTTTGCAGATCAAAAGGGTTATTTTGCCACTGTTCTCTTTTACCCGGATTGTAGGGTTGTAGGATCACTTCTTGAATATGTCCCCAACGTTGATGAATAGTGGCAATAGTTTCTAAGGTCACTAAGCGATCGCATTCTGTTTCACCAATTCCTAATAATAAACCCGTGGTAAAAGGAATTGCTAATTCTCCCGCCCATTGTAACTGTTCTAAACGCAGGGATGGCACTTTACTGGGGGCATGACGATGGACAGTATCTAATAAAGTCACCGTCATTTGTTCTAACATTATGCCCATAGATAGATTGACATTTTTCAGGTTTTCCATCTCAGCAAAAGTTAAAATCCCCGCATTGGTATGGGGATAAAAACCCATATTTAAAGCCAATTCTCCCAAATTATAAATATGCCGAAACCATAACTCTCGATTGGCTGCTAAAGGATGAACTTCGCCGCTAAGAATTAAAATTTCCGTAATTTCCGAACCCTGCAAAGCAGTTAAAATCTCTTTGGCTTTTTCCAAACTTAACCAGCCATCAGTGCCTAAATCCCTGCGAAAATTACAATAACTGCAACGATTGAAACACTCGTAGGTAGGTACAAGGGTATGAGAGGGACTATAGGTGACAATTCTTGACATTTTTTTCGGGATTGCAGTTCATTACGAGCATTCAAGGGCGAGAAAATTTGCTATCGTGGGGAGAATTGCTGTTTTATTCACCTAAAAACGCTCTCCCTTTTCGTTTCCTCCTATGATTTTCGATCCTGCCAGTCTTCCCTCCCATCGTCAAACGATTCGTCCGATTAGCGCCACGGCTCTGCACGGAATTGTATTTCAAGATGACAAATTAATCGCTATCGACGCAAAAAACGGCTATTTATACCAAATTGCCCTCGATACTGGTCATACAAGCGTACTTAATTCCCATCGCTGGCAGGAATTCGTCGGGACGACGGGATTGGCAATCGATGATCAAAATAACCTCTGGTTTACTACTCGCGAAAATCTCTACTGCTGCACTCTCGAAGATTTTACCCCGAAATTTTTTACCCGTCTTCCCTACACCGCTAACGGAGTCGCCGTAACTGGTAACACAATTTATGTCACTTGTCAACGTTCTGGACAAATCTTTATATTTGATCGCCAATCGGGACAGGAAATTACTCGTTTATACGCGCCTGGTATCGGCATCGAAAATATCACCATTCGCGGGGAAGAACTTTGGTTAACGGATACCCTAGAACAAACGGTTTACTGTCTTGATCGCGCCACGGGAGAACAGCTTTTTAGCATGATAACTCCTTTTGAATCGCCGACGGGATTAGCATTTTATCGCGATGCTAACAGTGGCAAGGATATATTATATGTGGCCTATGCTTTCCAAGAACCCTGTATCCGCGATAATCCCAATTCTGAACAAGTTCACGAACTTAGTTATCGTCCGCGTACTTTTGTCCATCCTCTATATTTTCACTACGATCCCGCTAAAAAATACACCCTTTCTAACGGTTATCTGATTGAATTATCCTACGTCGAGGAATTAGAACCCCTCTATAATATCGAACTCAAAAATGTGGAATGGCGCATCGCTTTACCCTTAGAAACACCGCGGCAAAAAATTCGCAGCGTCGAAGCGGTGGGATTGCCTTTTATTGAAGAAATTCAGGACGGGCAGCGGGTAGCAGTATTTAAGTTCGAGCAAATAACCGGCAAACAACGTCATATTTTTGGTTGGAAAGTCGTATTAGAAGTATGGGGTATTAAATACCAAATTACCCCCCAAGATTGCGAAGATTTACCCACCTTACCCGCCGATTTTCCCGATCGCTATTTGATCGATAATGATGATCTGGCCATGAGTACAGAAATTATCCTCAATGCTGCCGAAGAAGCGACCGGTCGGGAAACCAATCTGCTCCGAAAAGTTTATAGTATTCGTAATTACGTCTATGATCAGCTTTCCTACGGTATCAAACCCAACATCGACACCCCTGATATTGCCCTGCGGCGCGGAGTCGGTTCCTGTGGGGAATATGTGGGTTTATTATTGGCTTTGTGTCGTCTCAATGGTATTGCTTGTCGCACGGTAGGACGTTATAAATGCCCACCCCATCCCCTCGAACGTAATTTACCCCTCGAACCAGATTACAATCACGTCTGGATGGAATTTTATCTTCCCTCTATCGGTTGGGTTCCCATGGAGTCCAATCCCGATGATATTTTTGAAGGCGGTCCCTATCCCAATCGTTTCTTTATGGGTTTAGCTTGGTATCACACGGAAATTGCCAAAGATATCCCCTTTGAACGAATGCTCAGTGAAGGACAACCGGTGTTAAAAACCCAAGTTCCCATCGGCGATTTAGCGATTAATCACGTTCAATTCATCATTCTTGAGGAATTAGCCCCAAAAGACTAGAATTCTGACCCATCATCTAGGATGCCCATTTCTCTATCTCTGGCTTCTTTGAGTTCTTTGACCATTTGTAAACCCGCACCCACACAGAAGCCCAGGGCTGCCCCGGCACCGGCAAAATAACGTCTATAGATGATTTGATAGTTATAGGGATTTCTATAGTTGACTTGGCTGGGATTGCGTTCAATGCGGCTAATGCCATAACCGATACCAGCACCAACTAAAGCCGTTACTAGGCCTGAAAATAGAACTAGACGAAGGTTCATGATCTTATCTCCCGATAGACTCTGACTTTAGATTATCGCTGAAAATTAGTTAATGGCAAGCTATCGCAATAATTCGTTATCAAGTGAACCAAATCGCCCACAAAGCTAGAACTGTGGATAGGAAACCATAGGATTTATCGAATCGCCAAAAAACCAATCTTTCCCTATAGGTAGTTATTGGTAAAAGTTAAGGTGATTTATCTATTACCAGACTTTTTTTACTCCTGTAGGTAAACCAACTCGCATAAAAAATCTAGCGAAAGCTTGAGATAAATGTTCACGATAGGGAGGACGTAAACGAAGTCGAGGTTGCTGTTTATTTTGCAAGAAGGATTCCAAAAAAGTCCTCGGTAAAGTGTACACATCATGAAAATCAACTATTCGATGAGTTAATTTTAGGTTGCCGATTTCCCCTTCGTTGAGCATAGAAAGATTCCATATATAACCATTTTTAATATCATCACAATATCTCCCCCACGCCTTGGCCGTAGGATTTTGTTTCATATTGTTCATTGTCTGTTCCCAATATTCTTGATATTGACTGAGAGCAAAGTGAGGGGAAAGGATGACATTATTGACTTTCTTGTTTTCTAAGTCGCAGCCTTGGGTGATAACAACCAGATCAATCTCAGCTACTTCCACTAAGGATCGAAGGGTTTCAATTTCTGTTTGATTGCTTACCTCAACAGATTTAGAAGCCCAACGAACCACAGGACAATTAAGAATAATATCCCCTTGGGTTAACTCAACATTTGCATCTACCGCCTCATACCAAAGGTCATTAGTTATCATCTTCGATTCGAGACTTATCAATTATAACACAAGGTTTCCAAGTGGATTTTTCCTGAGATTTAATGTTTACTTCTTCGGAAAATAAGATTTTCGGTTGATGAGAAACTACAAAAACTCCCCGACAATCCAGTTCATCATCATCATCTTCTGCTGCGTCTATCCGGCAAGATTCTGATGATAAAACTGTAGGTAATTTTACCACTTCTATTAGGGGTGGTTGTTCGTAGGAGGGTAATTGTTTACTGTCTGTTTCCACTTTCACGTTAACTGCCTCGTTGACTAAGTTGGGCGATTAATTAGGTTATACCTCAATATCTAGGCTAACTCAAGCCGGCGGGCCGATTTGCTCACACTTTACATCGCGTAAAATGGTAGCACTTCCCACCAATGGGGACGTTTTCCCGCTTACCAGCTAAATCGAGAATATCAGGGGCATTTATGCCTAAAGGGAGAGAAAATGTATTAGGCTAAAAACTAAACTATTTTGGCAAGATTTCTTTGAAGACCTCCTCAGCCTATTTATTGGTTTTCCACGGTAGTCGCGATCCGCGTCCAGCCATGGCGGTGACGCAATTAGCAGCCTTAGTTCAAGAAAAAATCAGTCAACCCGCCGAAAGATTAGGGAGTAAATCGGAGTTTAGCCCATCTCTAGCGGTTCTAGAAGCAGATAATCGGGTATTAGTCGGGACTGCCGCCCTAGAATTAGCGATAACACCGCTCCATCAACAAATAGAAGCTTTTGCCCAACAAGCACAAAGCCAAGGATGTAACTGGTTGCAGATTATCCCCCTGTTTCTCCTGTCGGGGGTTCACGTTAAAGAAGATATTCCCGCGGCCGTGGCCAAAGTGCGATCGCCGATCAAGCTAGAGTTAAAGCCCCATTTAGGCAGTTATCAGGGCATAAAATCGCTGTTATCCCGACAATTTGCTGATTTAAGCCCCCAAGACCGCATTTTACTATCCCACGGTAGTCGTCGCTCCGGGGGTAATCGGGAGGTGGAAAATCTAGCGGCGTTTTTTGGAGCAATTACAGCCTATTGGTCGATAGAACCGAGTTTATCCCAACAAATCGAGAGTTTAATCGCTCAAGGTAGCCAAAAAATCGCTATACTGCCCTATTTCCTCTTTGCTGGTGGAATTACGGATGCGATCGAAGCCCAAGTTTTTGAACTATCACAAAAGCATCCAAATGTCAATATATTTTTAGGTAAATCTTTGGGAGCGACGGGGGAATTAGCCGAGATTATTGTTGAGGAAGGATGTGGATGAAGCGAGCAGCGATCGCTCTGGGCAGTAATTTAGGAGATTCAGCGACAATTTTAGGGCAAGCTTTAGGGGAATTAGAGCGAGTCAAAGGAATTAAACTAGAAGCTCATTCCCAATGGTATCAAACCGCGGCCGTCGGGCTGCCTCAGCCCGATTATCTCAACGGTGGCGCCATTGTGCAAGTGGATTTATCGCCCCTAGATTTACTGCATAAATTATTAGAAATCGAGCAGTTATTCGGGAGAGTCCGACGGGAAAGATGGGGACCGCGTACCCTCGATTTAGACTTAATATTTTATGAAGACCTGATCTTAGAAACGCCCGAATTACAGATACCCCATCCCCGCTGCCGAGAACGGGCCTTCGTGCTGCTTCCCCTGGCAGAAATTGCCCCCGATTGGCGAGATCCCGTAACCGGAAAAACTATCCTTCAGCTATTGGGACAATTGGGATTGGCGGAGTAGGATGTTAGGTGTTAGGGTTTTAGTGGAAAACTTCGCTAATTTCTTTTCACTGATTACTGAAAAGTCTTCCCCTGGCCCCAGATAACCTCATCTCAGTTACCGCCCCGAAACTCTACAATAAAGGCAGCAGCATCAATAAACAGTTAAAAAATCAACCGTGACCAAGACCCCATCCCTCGAGGAAACTCATTACAATCAGGCTAAGGCTAGTTTACAACAGGCCTTAACTTGGTATGCCAGTTTTCGCCGCCATTGGAATTATCCCCCCGATCCCCAACTTCAGGCCGCCGTTAAACAGGATTTGCAGTCCTTAAAATCGGCCTTGGATAAACTGGATGAAACGGTGATTCGGGTGGCAGCCTTCGGGTTAGTCAGTCGCGGTAAATCCTCGGTGGTAAACGCTTTAGTCGGTCAAAAAGTCCTGACAACTGGACCCCTGCACGGGGTGACACGCTGGCCGCGATCGGTGCGTTGGACACCAGCCACGGGTAAAATTCAGATAGAATTAATCGATACCCCCGGATTGGATGAGATTGAAGGGGAAGCGCGGGCGAATATGGCCAGAGAAGTCGCTAAAAGTGCCGATTTGATTTTATTTATCGTCGCTGGGGATATTACCCGCACCGAATACGAGGCCTTAGGAGAATTGCGCGGGGCGAAAAAACCGATTATTTTGGTGTTTAATAAGATTGATCTCTATCCAGAAGCTGATCGCCGTCAGATTTTTCAGCAGTTACAGAGATTAGGAACCAATCGGGACGAAAAAACGTTAGAAGATTTGTTAACTAGCGATGAGATAGTTATGGTAGCCGCCGAACCGCAACCGATTCCCGTCCGGGTGGAATACCCCGATGGGAGCGTGGTGACTGAGTGGGAAACCCCTCCCCCCCAAATTGAGGAGCTGCAAGATAAACTCTTAACGATTTTAAATCGGGAAGGGCGATCGCTGCTGGCCTTAAATGCTTTAGTGCAGGGGCAAGAAGCGGAGGAAAATATCGCTAGAAAAACCCTGGAACTCCGGGACAGTCAAGCGGAGGAAATTATCTGGCAATACGCAAAATATAAGGCTTTAGCGATTGCGGCCAATCCGATCGCTATTTTAGACCTACTAGGGGCTTCAATCGTCGATTTGACTCTAGTTCGGGCTTTAGCTCGTTTGTACGGCCTGCCAATTACCAGTCACCAAGCTGGTCAACTCTGGCGGACTCTACTTTTGAGCAGTGGGGGGTTGCTGGTGGGGGAAATCCTCAGCACTGTGATTATCGGTTTGGGCAAAACGGCAGCGGCAGCGGCGAGTATTTTTGAAAATCCCACCTCTTTAACTCTCTACGGTAGCACCGCTCTCCTACAGGGAGCAATTGCTGCTTATGGAACCTATATCATCGGGAAAGCCGCTAAAATCTATCTAGAACGCGGTTGTAGTTGGGGGGCATCTGGACCGAGTACGGTGATTAATCAAATTCTTGCTCAAGTTCATCCGCAAACTATCTTATATCGTTTACGTCTAGAGCTAGAACAGTGATTTTAAGGTAAAAAGGAAAAAAGGCGACAGTGATCAATTAAATATTTCCGACTGACTACTGATGACCGACTCCTAATTTTAGAAACTTAATTTTTGACAACGACCACTAGCTAGAAATATTGAGAGAAAATCATGTCTGCTGCCCATAATTCTTATATTCCCCTTCCCGTTTCTCGCCCAAAAAGCCAAGGCAGTCAGCCTCGTCCCCAGTCACCAGTAAATCAGACGACCCCAACAGTAAAACCGACGACTAAATCGGTGGTGAGAGTTCCCGTGGCCCCAACACAAAAACAATTAGCCTCGCGTCAATTACGTTTCCTTTGCCTCCTAGAAAGAATAGTAGCTGTGATTACTTTTTGTCTGTTGGGTTCGACTCTGGGAATATATGCTTGGACGGTATATATTCCCAAGGTTTGGGACAAAGAATTTGGTAAACTGGAAACACTGCAACGTCACGAGCGCAATCTTTTGGCTACCAATGAAACCCTTAAACATCAACTAGCTGAACAAGCAGAAAAACCCGAAACCGGATTAACTCATCCCCAACCCTTCCAAACTATCTTTTTACAGCGTAAATCGGCTCCTAACCTGAAACAGTATCCCGCTTCTCAATCCCAATCTACCGTCAATTCTCAACCCAGAAGTGCCTATTAACAGTTATCAGTTATCAGTTATCAGTGGGTAAGTTAAAAGTTATCAGATGTGAGTTGTTAAGTGTGCAGTATTAAATAGAAGTTTCCTACTGTCTTTTTACCGATCACTGATTACTATTTACTGATCACTGTTTACTGATCACTGATCACTGATCACTGTTTACTGATAACTGATAACTGAAAGATACTGCTCATGACTGACACAAAAAGACCCCAATTTAGAAGCAAAGAAACTCGATCGCCCTCGGGCAGGATTCGGGACAGAAAGTCCTATTTAAACGACAAAAAACGGCAACAACAGTCAAAAAAAATGCCTGTGAGTAACGGGCGATTGATGGCGGTGTGGTTGATTTTAGTCATGGGTATTGTGGGTTTAGCCTGGCGATTGTACCAATTACAAATAGTCCAAGCGCAGGAATTGCAAAAAAGAGCCAGACAACAGCAAACTACCAGTATTAGACCCTATATTCCCCGGCGGGCGATCGTCGATAGTAATGGTAATGTTTTAGCGACTGATCGCTTGATTTATACTCTTTATGTACACCCAAAACTGTTTGCTATTCCCCCGGCAGAAGTGGCTGATAAATTAGCTCCTTTATTAAATATTCCTACTAATCAACTGATTCAAAGATTTAAAGAAAAAGAAACAGGAATTCGTTTAGCCAATCAATTAACCGAATCCGTGGCTAGGGGCTTAAAACAATTATCTCTTGATGGTGTAGAATTAGAGGAAAAATACGCTCGTTATTATCCCCAAGACGATGTGGCAGCCGACGTGATTGGCTATGTAGATAAAGAACATCGTGGCCAGGCAGGATTAGAGAGAGGTTCCAGTCAGTTATTAGAAAGAGATCCTTTTTCTGTCAATACAAGACGCATGGGAGACGGGCGAATTTTACCGGCTTTTGTTCCCGATGGTATCTTTCAATTTGATGAATTACAGTTAGAAGTAACCCTCGATTTAAAACTACAAAGAGCAGCCCGGACGGCCTTGCGGGAACAGCTAAAGAAATTTAATGCTAAACGGGGAGCTGTCATCGTCATGGACTCCCTTGATGGTTCTCTTTTAGCCCTAGTTTGTGAGCCAACTTTTAACCCCAATGAATACTATAAAGCCAATGTGGCTCTATTTAAAAATTGGACCGTAGCCGATCAGTACGAACCGGGGTCAACTTTTAAACCAATTATTATCGCCCTGGCCATGGAAGCAGGGGCAGTTAAAGCTAATACGGTAGTCAATGATCCGGGGGCGATTACTGTCGGTCCCTGGACGATTAAAAATGCCTCTAAACAGGGTAATGGGGCGCTAGATATGGCCCAAGTTCTGCAAACCTCTAGTAACGTGGCTATGGTGCAAATTGCCCAAAAAATGAGGCGAGTTGATTTCTATAAAAGTTTATTAGGATTGAAAATAAATCAAAGGGTTGGTGTAGATTTACCCGGAGAAGTGGCAGGATATCTCAAACCCGAACCAGAATTTCTGGATAATGCCATTGAATCGGCCACCGCTTCCTTTGGTCAAGGTTTATCCCTAACGCCTTTAAAATTAGTACAATTGCACGGTGCGCTGGCCAATGGTGGCACCCTGGTGACTCCCCATGTGATCAAAGGATTAGCCGACGACCGCGGCCGTTTGCACTGGCGGCCCGATTATCCCAGCAAAAAAGTCTTTTCTCCCACCGTGGCCCGGCAAGTGGTGGAAATGATGGAAACCGTCGTTAGCAAGGGGACGGGGGTAGCAGCCCAAATCCCTGGTTATCGCATCGGAGGTAAAACGGGAACCGCACAAAAAGCTAGTCCGACGGGGGGTTATCTACCTAACGCCAAAATTACCAGTTTTGTGGCGATTTTACCGATCGAATCGCCCCGTTATGTGGTTTTGGTGGTGGTGGATGAACCCAAGGGTGCGAATACTTTTGGCTCCACTGTGGCCGCTCCCGTGGCAAAAACGGTGATGAATACGCTCATTTCCCTCAAAGGTATCCCCCCCACCTACAAGGTCGTTCCGGCGGGTTCTGCGACCAATAAACCCCCGCGGCACGATTAATTTAAGTCTTGAGGAGAAAAGCCGCTAAATTGTCCGGTAACTCCCATTCTAAATAGGGTCTGCTGAAAAAGTTTTTCGTGGGTGTGGGGTGTAGGGTTTTACCGATTTTGAGGTAGTCAGTTATCTAATTTGGTTCTTCGGTTTGTGTTATGCAATGGACGGGGGTTATAAGGGATGAAACCCTTATAGAAACAGACATTACCGCAATTTTTGTCAATTGTTTGCGATCTGGAGCGAACTAATCAATTAAGTCTCTTGCCAGATAAGGATTTAGTCGATTTATGCCCCCCTATCGAACCATACCAAGTAACGAAGAACCTCTAATTTTCAGGGAAAAAGTGCCTAATTCTCCCCCCCGATCCCTCCCATATCTGGCACTTTTTGATTTCAAAAAAGCCTAAAGATATTATCCAACAAGGTTTTTAGATTTATTCAGCAAACCCTAAATAGGGTTTAACTATTTTGGGTGTTGCCGATTTCAGAGCCAATGGGAGAGTCGGTGGTCGGTCAAAGAGACACGCTCTCACGCGGTAAACAGCCTAAACTCTGGCCAGTATTGGAGCGGGTGTAGGGGTTCCAAGTTCCTAACTCCCGGGAGGAAGGACCACAAAGATAAGAGCACTCTAAATCGCTCAATACCCCGCAGAGCTGCGAACTGTAACTCGACTTTTTCAAGATAAGAGAATCGAGCAATTATTGGGAGAAGAAATAAAAACCGATTATATCATCATTGATATAATCGGGAGAGTCATGGATGACTTCAGAATTGTTGAATGATAGCTTCATAAAGTAAAAAAGCGACTGTCATATCACATTCCAGTCACATCTAACTTAATAATTGCTATTGTCATGATGCTAAACTCCTTTGGGAGGATTGTCAAAACAATCTTAAGAAGTTTGAGAGGGTTAGGGATAGCTCTCCAGAAGATTTAGTGGGGGAATCAGTGGCCGGAAAGCTTCATACCCCTAATTCGGTTAAATTAAGTACCTAAGCAAAATTAATTACAAATCTAAGCCGTCTCCCGTCCTGACTAGGAAATTAATTTTGCACGACTACTTATTGTTTTTGTCGTAACTTTGAAGCGATTCCCAACAGTCCGAAACCTAGCAATCCTAATATAGCGGAAGGTTCGGGAATGTCGGGAGTAGCGTCAAGGGTTATATTATCGAAACCTACCTGGGATCCATTTGAGGTCAGAACAATTCTTAAGTCCCCTGAAGGAAGAGTGCCGATACCTGCAGTGGTATAGCTAAAGCTGACATCTGCGAAGTCTCCAAGATTGGGAATAATATCATTCTTAGAGGCTAGAAGGTTAGCTCCGGCGTAAAGTTGGATATTGTATAAGCCCGAAAAGGTACTGACGATTCTTCTGCGTCCCACAGACGCGCTCAAAGTATATTTCGTGTCCGCTTGCAAAGTTGTTCCGGTAAGTGTCTGGGAGATAGTTCCCCCGTTACTGTAGGCTATTTGATTTCCATTAGGAGCCCCAACCCCTGGATTGTAAAAAGTGTTATTAAGGGTAGTACCATTGGTGAAAGCAAAATTCTGAGCTTGGAATGGATTAAGAAGCCCCGTCTGCGCCGAACCTGTTGGGGTTACCACCCAGCCAGTGATGGTATTATCGTTGGTAAACCCCTGTGGGGCAGTGATGATCGGGGCTTCAAAGCTGTTATTCGCTACGGTAAGAAGTGCAGCCTTAACTTGCCCCTGCGGAACAATTACCAAAAAAGAAGATGCGATCGCTATCTTGAATAATCCTAGCTTATTGCTGCCAGCAAAAGACATTAATTTCGCTAATATTTTTTGAGTCATAATGTTGACACTCCAAAGGAAAAATCGGAAATCACTCTCGGCTCATCATAGCAACACCTCAAACTTTTAGCAACACCAAACAGTAGGGTGAGAGCATCTCAAAAGCTATTGACAATTGGCCAATTTTGTGATCCGCTTGCTGTGTGGGCATTTCAGGTGATACTAGTCAATCAGAATAGTCACGAAATCTTCATATTTGGTCAATTTTTGCTTAACAATTGAGATGGCCAATTCTCCTCAAATATGCCTGAATCGCTCTCTGAGTAAGCAACTCAGATAAAGTTCATTTTGTTAAGGACTGTTAAGATGCGCTTACCCTGCACCCAACAATGATTGATAAGAGTCAATTTTGACTTTCTGTCTAATCTGCCTTTCTTCCTTGTTGTGACTCGCTTATAAGTTTTTGGGGATGTCTATTGATTGACCATAGAAATACTTGGCTCTTCTAGGTTCTGTGTGATAAGTTTAACTCACATAGGATCGATCGATCTTTGTGTTCTTTGTGTCTTTGTGGTTAGTTCCACCCCCTCGCTAGGAGGAATGTATCTTAGAATACATTTTACCCACCAAACCTGGGAGAGCCAATACTTAAGAATACTAATAGATTGAACGTTTAGGCTCCACACCCATGAGATTATACTAGAAACAAGCCATAGCCTGTGAAGAATAATGTTCCAAGAACTCGAAGCCATATTTGATGGGACAGTGCTTGAACCTGATGTTCCCTTAAAGCTAACGGTGGGTACGAGGGTAGGAATTCTTGTGGAGAGCGCATTGCCTAATCAAGTCAAACCGTCTAAAACATTTCTTAAAACTGCCCGGTTTCTAAAATTGTAGGGTGAACCTGATTAGTCGGAGAAAATTGACCAATATTTGTCTGGGGAGTTACCAACTAATGCTTACTTCTCTTAATCGCATTTTCTCGCCTATAGTATCTGGCGTTTTGCTTACCATAATTATCTCCAGTTGTCAAGGTGCAAATGTATTAACTTCGGCGAATAATTCCCAGACCAATCAATGGCAAAAAGTGACCGTAATCGAGGGTTTAGAGCATCCTTGGTCGATGGTTTGGCTACCTAACGGGGAAATCCTGATCACAGAGCGTCCAGGTCGTTTAAGGGTGGTTAGAGAGGGCAAATTGAACCCAAAAGCCATCGCTGGAGTCCCCGAAGTTTTTGCCGTCGGACAAGGAGGACTGCTGGATGTGGCAATTCATCCCCAATTTGCCCAAAATCGCTGGATTTATCTAACTTATGCCCACGGAGACCAGGAGGCTAATCGTACCCGCGTCGCTCGTGCGGTTTATGATGGTGCAAGTTTGCGAGATCTGCGGGTTATTTTTGAAGTTTCCCAGACAAAAACCGGCTCTCAACACTTCGGTTCGCGGTTATTATGGCTACCAGATGGCACTTTATTGGTAGCAATTGGGGACGGGGGTAATCCTCCCCTACAATTAGCGGGAGATTTAATTAGAAAACAGGCACAAAATCGGCAAAGTCATTTAGGTAAAATTATCCGCATCAATGACGATGGTTCTATCCCGAAAGATAATCCTTTTGGGGGTTCTAAAATTTGGAGTTATGGTCATCGGAATATTCAAGGAATCAGCTTTGATCCGATGACTAAACGAGTCTGGGCAACCGAACACGGAGCGAAAGGAGGGGATGAATTAAATTTAATTGAAAAAGGTAAAAATTACGGTTGGCCAGTGGTTTCTGCCAGTCAAGAGTACGGCACTAATAACCCAGTTTCCCGCGAAGAATCTCGACTAGGTCTGATCGATCCGAAAACAATTTGGACACCTGCGATCGCTCCTTCGGGATTGGTCTTTTATACCGGTAATCGCTTTCCTAATTGGCAGGGAAATTTATTCGCCGGTGGCTTAGTTTCCAGAGATATTCGCCGTCTGGAAGTGGATAAATCGGGTGAAATTATCAATCAAGAAGCGATTCCCATCGGTCAGAGGGTGCGGGATGTGCGTCAAAGTCCTGACGGATTTTTATATCTGCTCACCGATGAAGGTAACGGTCAATTAATTCGCCTTGAACCGCCATCTAATTTGTAAAAGTTCACAGAAATTATTATGGAAACCCTGAAGATTTTTTAGCGAATTCTAGTATAGTTATGTTTGTACGGGAGCAAGCACTCGATTTATGAAGAAAATTTTACAGTTAGTGGGACTGGGTTGCATATTACCTATGTTCCTCGCCAGTGCAAGTTTAGCGGAAACAGTGGTGGAAAAAGTGGCTCGCACGGGATTTTTGACCGTAGGAACCCGTTTTGATGCGATTCCCTACTCCTACGTCAATGATAAGGGGGAATTGGTCGGCTATTCTATGGATGTGTTGGAACGAATTAGAAAACGATTGGAAACTCGTCTCGGTCGTCCCGTCACCCTGCAAATGATTGAAGCTAACCAACCCGGAGAGAAAATTAATCTCATTCGTAGCGGGGACATCGATATCGCTTGTAGTACGGCTTTTACTTGGGAAAGGGCGAAAGTTGTCGATTTTTCCATCAGTTACAGCATTTCTGGGATTAGGATTTTAGCCAAAAAAGGTAGCAATCTCTCCACTCCTCAATCCCTAATCGGTAAACGCATCGCCTTGGTTCCCACTTCTGCGGCCGTGGATGTGATTAAATTAGTACAACCGCAAGCGACAATTGTTACCACCTACAGCACCGTAGAAGAAGCGATCGAAGCTTTAAAAACCGGTAAAATTGACGCCATAGCGGGGGATAGCATTTCTTTAGCGGGAACAATCCTCAGAGATAACCCTAAAATCTACGAAATCGTCCCCGAAGAAGCTCTAGCTAATTTTGGCATTGCTTGCATGGTTCCCGAAAATAACTCTACTTTTTTGGATGATGTCAACTATGCCATTGTTAAAATGATGCAGGATTACATCACCAATGATACGGCCACCGTTAGTCAAATCGATCGCTGGTTCGGTAGTCAAGGCCTGGTTCCCATCCCCCCAGAATTATTAAAGGGGTTTTTTGCCTTCAAAGTTATCGAACACGCCCAAATTAATCCCCAAGAAGCCAAATAGGAGCATAAATTCAGGTGAATATCAGCAATAAAACTGGTTT
Source organism: Microcystis viridis FACHB-1342 (assembly GCF_014698335.1). GTDB lineage: Bacteria > Cyanobacteriota > Cyanobacteriia > Cyanobacteriales > Microcystaceae > Microcystis > Microcystis ichthyoblabe_A. Next base: position 32,515 of record NZ_JACJSV010000047.1, read on the forward strand.
AGTCGGCTTTCTTCTCGCTTTATCTGCCTTCGGTCTGACTAGCACCGCTCAGGCCGCCTCAGACGAGGCTAATCCCATTGAAGCGCGTTTAAGTCGTCTATCTAGTGCTGTACGCGAACGGGTTAACCAACTGCCGGAAGGTACTGCCGATCCTAGTTTACAAGCTTTAGGCTGGGGAGATGGTGGCAATCGCGGTTGGGGGAATAGTCGTGTCGGTGGTTGGGTAGATGGTCGCGGTGGTAGTTTCGTTAATGCGCGGCCCTGGGGCAATGGTTGGTCTGACCGTGGTGGTTTCTTTAATTCCCGACCGCGCTGGGGTAATGGTGGCGGTTTCTTAAATCGTCGGTAAGTAGGTTGGGTGAGGGGATAACTTTATCCTTATTATCCTGGAGCATCTCATTTATGCAAGTGAGTAATTAGGGTTTGCGGCAAAAAGTACGGGCGAAGCATTCGGATAGAAAATCTCCGGTTTCACCGATAGGTTATGCCCAAATGCTTCGCCCCTACAGGACTCGGGCCGATGAAGACGCAAGGTTTTGAACGACGATTCTCTCAAAATCTTGCACCTGTTTCGGAAGAAAAGCCCCAAAACCCTTACTTTGCCTACATTTCACATTTATTCAGCAAGCCCTAATTACAAATACCAGGCAAATGCTTCCGGATCATACTGGCACTACTTTCATATAATATTCCGCTTTTCCAATTTTCTCTCAGCACCTCTGAACGTTCTACAACTTTGATAAGTTTGTCTAATTTCTTTTTTCATTTCCCAAGCTATTGCCAAGCAGGGATGTTCTTTCAAGATAACTTCTAGTTGTTGTTTTTGCTCGTCCTTTAAGTCCTCTGGCTCTTCTAGGTTCTGTGTGATAAGTTTAACTTACACAGGATCGATCAATCTTTGTGTCCTTTGTGTCTTTGTGGTTCCTTCCACTCGCTCGCCAGCAGGACTGTATCTTAGAATACATTTTACCCACCAAATCCAAAAGAGTCAAAACGGTCATAGATGATTTTAGCATTGGGAAATAATTCCTTGATCACTGCTGTAAATCCTGACCACATATCGACGCTCACTTCTTTCACCTTCTCCCGAACTGTTTCTGGCTGTGCTTTTAAGGATTCTCAATTCATCTTGCTTATGTCCTTTAATCACATCTAGTCAAATTTTCTTGTCCAGATCTACGAACATTGACCACTGTTACATTTGGTAAATCGAGGAGTTGATCAAAATTTATCCACATAACCCACCTCCTGTTCCGTGTTACTATTGTACCATGCTCACACAGAACCTAGAAGAGCCAAATGCGGTTGAGGAACTTTTCAACTTGTTAGCCGGCGAGCGTTCTCCACCTAGGGCTTAAGGATTACTTTATTCTCAATAATCCCTGCTTCTTACTGTGACTCATTACGCCTATCCTAACCAAGAAGTTAATTTTGTCCTATTACTTACTATGTCTAACAACAATTCTGAACGAGTAGTGCGTCGTGGTCGAGTTTTTCCGGAGATTCAATCTACAGAGGAAGAAAAGGCCAAACATCGCGCCCGACAATTAGAATTTTATCATCGTTGTTGGCCGATTTTTCAGAGTTTACAGCCCCGGTTAATGAAACATTACTATGGTTGGTACATTGCGATCGAACCCGATAGCGGCGATTATTTTATCGATCCCGATCAAGAAGTGGCCAGTAAAAAAGCAAGGGCAAAATATCCCGACAAAATCCATCATATCTTTGGCATTAATGAAACTGGAGTTAGTGGCAGAATATGATTGCAGGGAGATTTGGAACCAAAGGACAAATTTATTTTGATATTGATTTAGTTGGCGATGATGGATTGATTCTACCCGCAGAAGTTATGCTGGATACGGGTTTTACCGAGTTTTTAGCCATAAATAGTCAAGATGCTGACAGTCTTGATTGGCATTTTTTGCGACAAAATAAATTGATAACCGCCCAAGGAGAAGCATTTTTTGATATATATTTAGGCAGAGTAAGAATTGATGGTCAGGAATACGAAATTCCCGTTTTTGCAGGGGAGGCAATTCAGGAGATTTTGTTAGGTTCGCGGTGGCTAAAACAATTTATCTTAGTAGCTAATTATCAACAAACACAGGTGACATTAGGATAATGACAAAAAAGGCGATTATTTTACTTTCCGGGGGATTAGATTCAGCGACAACAGCAGCGATCGCTATAGCAGCTGGTTATCAATTAATTGCCCTTTCTTTTCGTTATGGACAAAGACACGAGCGGGAATTAGCAGCGGCGAAAAAAATTGCTAATTTCCTCAATATTAAAGAACATCATCTGATCGAAGTCAATCTATCTTTGTGGGGAGGTTCCGCTTTAACGGATCAATCTATTGCTATTCCCCAAGAGGGAATTAACCCGAATATTATCCCGATTACCTATGTGCCGGGGAGAAATACAGTTTTTATTTCGATCGCTCTTTCTTTAGCGGAAGCAAGGGCAGCGGAGGCGATATATCTAGGAATTAATGCAGTGGATTATTCTGGTTATCCCGATTGTCGTCCCCAGTATTTAGAGGCCTTTCAAACTTTAGCTAATTTATCATCGAAAGCGGGTTTAGAAGGTAAAGCACCCCAATTAATTGCCCCTTTGGTGATGGATAGTAAGGTAGATATCGTCCGTCGTGCTGTTAGTTTAGGGGTCCCCATTGCTGATACTTGGTCTTGTTATCAAGGTGAAGTTAAACCCTGTGGTTTATGCGATTCCTGTCGTATCAGAGATCAGGCTTTAATTGAGGCTGGTTATCCCGAATTAGCCACTCGCCTATGGAAATAGTCGGGGAAAATAGGGAGGATAGTGAAAAATGGAGATAATCTAGGCAATTAAATGTTCAATAAGGATTTTACTGCCGATTAATATTAAAACTAAACCGCCGAGAATTTCCACCTTTTGACTAAATAAATTACCGAATTTATGACCGATAAAAACAGCTATAAAACATAAAGCAAAGGTAATGGAACCGATAATAGTGCAAGCTAAAAGTAAGGGAGTTTTAATCATCGATAAACCCAAACCAACTACTAAAGCATCGATGCTAGTAGCGATCGCTAATCCGATTAAAGTATAGGAATCTAGAGGATTAAACCTTTTTTCCTCATCATCATTTTGAACAGCTTCGTAGATCATTTTACTGCCGATCACCCCTAAAATAATAAAAGCGATCCAATGGTCAAAAGAGGCGAAGAAATCCCGACAGGTTAGACCGATACCCCAACCGATCATCGGCATAATCGCTTGAAATCCCCCAAAAAACAAAGCAATTTTCAAAGCCTTATTAACATGAATATGACGAATCATCAGGCCACTGGTCAGAGAAACGGCCACGGCATCGGCGGCTAATCCCACGGCTACAAAAGAAATGGTCAAAAGTTCGAGTGAAGTAAACATCTATAGTTGTTTATCCTTTAATTTCCCCTTATCTTAACTAATTTTTCCTCAGAAAACTTTCATATTTGTCTCATGATCCTCTCATTTATCTATCATTTCTCTAACCTAAAAATTCACTGCTCGATTAGTGAGAGGAGCGAATTGAAAACGTTTAAAAGCACATTACTGGTTCCTCACCGATCGCCTGTACCTGATGGATTGCTTCTGGGGTAAAACTGATGCTATCCTCAGCTTCTAGGACTTTTTCGCCCGTTACTGCGATTTTATCGGGAAATTCAGCCAGAGGGGTCCGAGGAACCAGTTTGAGGAACCAGTTTTCGGAGTTAACTAACCAATGCTGCTGTTTCGTGAATTCCCCTGAATTTTTTCCCAGACAAAGTTAAGAAAGATACTTTTTCCCATCATCGATCATCCCGTCTGCTTTTCAGGTGGCGAACGCTACCCTATAGGAAAAGTACCAAGTAAAAAATTATGATAATTTCGAGAATTACCAGAGAATCAGAGGGGAGAAAACGGTGATAAAATTAGCTAATTGACTCCAGTAACTTAAACACCCAATAACCGCCCACCGAAAATATGGCTGATTTTCTTAACACCTATGGTTTTTTAATCGTTTCCATGATATTTGGAGCCAGCTTAGGCCTTTCAGTTTATCTGCCCTTAATGGCTGGTCAATTATCCTTAGCAACCCCCGGTTTTTACGCTTTAGGTGGTTATGTAGCCGCCATTCTTTCCACGAAAGTTTTTACTAATACCAGTAGCAATTATCCCCTTACTTTGGTCTTTTTAGAAATGTTAGTTGCTGGCATTATTTCAGGAATATTAGCCATAGTTTTAGGTATTCCTGTTCTCCGTTTGCGAGGTATTTATTTAGCTATTGCCACGATCGCCTGGGTAGAAATTTTGAGAATTATTGCCCTTAATCTCGAGATAACTGGTGGTGCAGTCGGTATTTTCGCCATTCCCCAACCTTTCACCACTCAATTAGCCTACCTTTGGCTGGCTTTGCCCCTCTTATTCCTAACTATGCTGTTTCTCTACCGGTTAGAAAACATCAAAATTGGTCGGGCATTTAATGCCATTCGTGCCGATGAATTGGCAGCTGCGGCTATGGGAATTAATCCCACCTATCACAAAGTTTTATCCTTCACTTTCGGGGCAGTTTTAGCGGCAGTTGTGGGGGCGGTAAGCGCCCATTTTTTCAATACTTGGAATTCCCGTCAAGGCACTTTTGATGCCAGTATTATTTTCTTGGCTTTCGTTTTAATTGGTGGTTCAAGAACTTTTATCGGTCCAGTGGTGGGAGGCATTGTTTTAACTGCTTTGCCCGAAGTTTTACGCGCCCTCGGCGGCGTGAATGGTTTACCAATTTGGTTGGGGAATTTCTTGCGCGATGGTCGTTTGATTATTTTTGGAATTTTAATTGTTTTGGGAACCATTTTTTATCCCCAAGGCTTAATCACATCTGAATTAATCAAAAAACTAATTCCTTTTAAAAGAGGTTCCTCTCCTAGTCAAGAAGTTGATTCCTAATTACAGCAGATATAATTGTTAATAAATAAGCGGGAAAATCAAAGGTAATTAATTATGGAACTTGAAGATTATTTCTTATTTTTCAGGCTCTTCGTTACTCTTTATGCTAAATCAACATACAAGATGCCAAGACAACATACTTCTAACCCAAAAATTCCGAAAGTTTCTAAAGCCATAGGCTCTCCG
>NZ_JACJSV010000048.1 GCF_014698335.1 Microcystis viridis FACHB-1342
TCTCACCATACTATCAAGAATGGTTCTATTCATAATGGAAAACCCAAACGTCAATGTAAAGAATGTGGTCGTCAGTTTGTGATCAATCCCACTAATAAAACTGTCTCTGACGAAACCAAACAATTAATTGATAAACTCTTACTCGAACGAATTTCCTTACGAGTAATTGCTAGAGTAACAGGGGTAAGTTGGTCATTTTTACAAAATTATGTCAACAGTAGTGCGATCGCACTATCCATAACTTGTCCCCTCATCGCTGAAAACCCATGCTATCCTTGAGGTATCCACCCAAAATCCTCAAATCAAATCGTTATGAACGATGCTGACCTAGATACCAATTCTCCTTTATTGCAAACCCTTCAGACATTACCTGTCCAACAACAACAAGAAATTCTCGATTTTTTGGAATCTATAGTCAATCAACACCATCAAACCCAAATAACCCAAACAGGTAGAATTGCAGGATTATATCAAGGTCAAGGCTGGATCAGCGATGACTTTAACGAACCCCTAACCGATGAACTCTTGCCGCCAACTTAACCCATGCAACTTTTATTAGATGCCCATAGCTTTATTTGGTGGTCAATTAACTCATAAAAACTATCACTAACCGGGCAAGATTTGTTATTTGATCGAAATAATCGCTTGTTTTTAATCGTTGCTAGTGTCTGGGAAATGCAAATAAAACTGCAACTGGGAAAATTACAACTTAACCCATCTTTACAGGAATTAATTAAAAATCAAATAACCATTAATAATCTAGAAATACTTTCTATTGATCTAGCACATATCTGGACACTAGCAACCCTTATCCACTATCATAAAGACCCCTTTGATCGACTTTTAATATCCCAATCAATAACCGAAATTATGCCTATTCTGAGCATTGATGAGATATTTGACCTTTACCCCGTTCAAAGAATTTGGTAAATTTCCCAAAATGTTAGGCGATCGCTCACCTCGCAGCTAGGTCAAGCAACACCCCCACCCAACGTCAAAGGCAGACAACAGAAGGATACACATCCCAAAAAAACAACTGTGTCAAAAGCTACAATTTAATAAATCTTTACATTCCTCTCCCTAGCTTAGCGATTCACAGAGCAAGGATTCTCAGGTGTTTTCCCCTGTTTTACTGCTTCTCAGACGAACTATCCTTTTCCGTGAGGGATTGTGGCGCAGTGTGTCGGATTCGCCTTTGCCTTCTCTCTTGACTGATCCTCAACTCGATCGCAAACTAAATTAAACAGGATTACCTCGCACCAGCCAGATGATAGAAATAATTGAATATGGCTAAATTACTAGAGGAAACCCTAACTAGCATTTTTGATCTACTGCGTCAACTGGCAGAGCAGATAGAATCAGAAGAATTAAGCCTAAACAGTAGCTCTCTTTCATTGTAGGCAAAAGGGGAAAGGTTTAAGAAAAAATTATCATCTTCCCCTTGCCAGACTTCTGCAAGCAGTCTATTAATTACGGGCTGCTGAAAAAGTTTTTCGTGGGGTGTGGGGTGTGGGGTGTAGGGTTTTACCGATTTTGAGGGGGTCAATTACCTAATTTTCAGGGAAAAAGTCCAGGAATTTTACCCCCGATCACTCCCAGATATGGTACTTTTTGATTGACAAAAAGTCTAAAAGTCTTACCCAACAAGGTTTTTAGATTTATTCAGCAAACCCTAATTACTATTTTCTTCAGGAGGAGAAGGTGATAAAACAGGAGGAGCAATCGGTTCAATTTTATCCTCATTAACCGGGGGATTAATCACCTCTGGAACAGGAGAAGGGGAAGGAGAAGGGGAAGGAGAAGGGGAAGGGGAAGGAAGGGGAGAAACTTGAGGACTCGGATCTGTTTCAGGAAGAGGAACAGGAATAGGAATTACTTCTTCTGGGGTGGGACTAGGAGTTAATTCTGGAGTCACTTCTGGACTAGGAATCACCTCTGGGGTAGGAGTCGGGGATGGGGTAGGAGTTGGGGAATAAATGGGAGTCCGTTGACGAGAAGGTCGTCGGATAGGGGGAAAATCTTGGGAGGGAGGAGGAATGATTTCAGGAGTAGGAGAAGGTTCGAGGGTTGGTGATGGTTTGATTTCCTCATTTTTGGGTAAAAGAGCCATAAATCCCCGATATCCCAGGGCAAAAGCTCCAATTGTCACCGCAAAAATCAGCAAAATCCGCAGCCAAGGATTCTTTTTTTCCCCGGAATTGGGTTGAATAACCACAGTGGGGGAGACGGTTGGTTTTTGGGGTGTAGAGGACTTTAATCGGGGACTATGGGGAGAAACCGCGATAGTTGGTTGGGTGGACAAATCCGGGGATATTTCTGCCAAAGCTGCTAACATTTCCCTGGCAGTAGCAAACCGATCCCGGGGATGAAAACGGATCGCTCGATCGATTACCATAGCTAAATTAGGATTAACATTTTCTGCCTCCTGTCGCCAGAGAATTTCCCCCGTGCGCGAGTCAGTTTCTAGATATTGGGGAGTTTTTCCCGTTAATAAAAAAATCGCCGTTAAGCCTAGGCTGTAAAGGTCACTAGAAAAGACCGGTCTCCCGGCAGCCTGTTCCGAAGCCATATAACCGGGGGTGCCAAGGGCGATCGAATAGGCACTTTTTCCCGTAGGATCGAGTAAGGTGGCCACTGCCTCTTTCATTACCCCAAAATCGATTAAAACGGGCAAATTATCACTATTTCTTAAGATAATATTATCGGGTTTCACATCCCGGTGAATAATGCGGCGACTGTGAATAAAATCAAGAACAGGCAGTAAATTCTCTAAAATCGTCCGCACTGCTGAGGAAGATAAATTTCCCTGTCGTTGCTGTTTTTGGGTTAGTGTCTCCCCTTCAATCCACTCCTGCACCAGATAGAAGTGATTATCTTGGGCAAAATAACCGTATAAACGGGGTATTTGGCGATTTTGCTCTCCCAATTCCTCTAAAACGCTTGCTTCTTTCTGAAAACGTTCTTTTAACCATTCTGGCATCTCCTCACTTTGAATAGCCGGCTGCAATTTTTTAATCACACAGCGCCGTTGAGAAGGCATATTCGTATCGATAGCGATATAAGTTTCCCCAAATCCCCCCCTAGCAAGGGTGCTAACAATTTGGTAGCGATTGTTTAAAAGCACTAGATTCATTACCCTGAGAGTGCAAGCGTGGTCATAAATTGTTCCTAGACTAACATTCTTTCGTTAAGGAAAAAGTCAAGGGAAAAACTAGAGTCAAGTCTAAGGAATCCAGCGACGGATTTTCGTCCACAAAGGTGCATTATCTTGACTACTCATCTCCTGAAAACCTTGATAACAATCGTAGGCGCGATTAAGATGGGCAGTGATTTCTGTAGCATTGGGATGGGAATTGCGATCGGGATGCCAATAACACAAGAGAGTTTTATAATTGTTCTCAATCCGGCTAGTCGTGGTAAAAGGAGTAATCCCCAAAACTCGCCACCAAACGGGATTAGCGGACTCTATAATCATCACGGCCAAGGAACGGGGCGAAGGATAGAGAATTTGGGCGATTAATGACCAATCTGCCCCATAACACACCCGATAAACCGCTTTAACCCGCTCTTTTCCCAACTGTTCACAAGCTTGTAAATGCCATTGACGAAAATCCCTCCGCATCTGCTGATGAGTTCGCAAATCTCGCCTGGCGAATCTGCCCTCAGCTAGTTTATTAGTGCCAATAGTGTTAAAGTTACCATTAGCGATCGCTTTTAGATCCCAGTAAAGATGATAAAAAGGATCTTGACCCAAGGCGAGACTTTCGAGAATTTCCTTAGCGTAACCTCTAGCTGGATTTAATCGCAATAATTCCCGTAATTCCCGACAAAACTGCTCATTTTCGGGCATACCGCGCCATTGCCAATAGTTAACATCCGGTTTTGCCAGAGACTGCCTATATACACTGCGCCACACCTGGGGAACAGTACAGGCGATCGGGGTAGCCAAGGGAGTAGCCAGGGGATAAAATTGACCCTTTAAAGAGCTTTCAGGAGCATCTTCTAGTAAACAGGCAAGATGATAGGCGGGATGACTACGGGGCTTTTTTTGGGGGCTAATAAACCAAAAAGCCGTTAAAATGACAATTAAGTACAGGAGTAGAGAAAGAATTTGCTCCGCCATGGCAACTTTTAGTTAGTCTGCTCAGTTACCTCAAGAATTATAATTTGTGCTATGGTCGCTGAAAAGTTCTTTGTATCTCGGCTGATTGTCAGAAATCCACAAAATGGGGTGATATGTCGAAAGTTTCCATATATTCTTACTCTAAGGATTGTTGTTGGCAAATTTTCTTTATAGTTAATAGTTAGCTTGCCATCTTTACGCTCAAAAATCGGAGTTCATAGACTTATATAGTCTCCAGAGTAAAATTAACCAAAGGGTGATTTCATGAAATTGCTAATAAAAATACTAAAAAACTTTCGGAAATTATTCAAGTCAGAAGTTACTTCTCAAGAGTTAAATATCAGAGAAGGTTTGGAGTACCTAAAAGAAACCTCTGAATCCGCCAATAAAACATGGGAATTGTTTCAATATTTTCGTAGTGAAATTCAACATGAACATAGCTTATTAATGGGTCGTGTAACTTGGTATATTACTTGCCAATCTTTTTTACTTACTGTATATGCTATTACTTACAGCAATAGCAAAGGACCAAACTGGTTTTCTAATCTTTTGCTACCGAGCCTAGCAATTATTGTATCTTTTTTGTCTTATTTTATGATTCAGGGTGCTACAAAAACTATTGATATGTGGGGGAAATTACGTTTAAAATTAGTTAGTGAGAATTCAAAATTAGACCCTGTTCTTATTCCTCGATGGCGTTCAAATGCTCCTAAAGATGACCCTATTCATTTGAGAGCACTTTGGTTTCCTCAGTTTATTTCAATTCTTTTTGTAGTCATTTGGGTGCTGATTGCATATTTTTCTTGGAGGTTTCCTTGGCTATAACTACCAGCGATCGCCGCTATGGTAGATATGGTAAAGTGCGTTCCTTAATGCGAGTCCTACTGCTGCAGCGATCGATTTTGGGGAACGCACCATAGTCATTGATTCAAGTAAATGATAATAAGCTAAAAACGTCTAGGCACAGGGACGGACGGGAGTGCGATCAGATATAGACAAATATGGAGGCATTTTACCTTACTTTTTGGAGCCGTGATCTGTGGGCAATATGACATGATTAATAGTAGAAACAGCGAGTAAAGAGCATGACTACCTATCAAGATGTTCGCCGGCAAGTTGAGAATCTCACCCCAGACGAGCAACTTCGCTTGTTAAAAGAGTTAGCTGTAATGGTTCGTCGCCCTATGCTTGTTAAGCCCAAGCATAGCATTATGGAACTAGAAGGACTAGGAAAAGAAATCTGGAATGGACTTGATGCTCAAGAGTACGTTAATCAGGAACGAGCCTCATGGAATGGCTAATGCAACTACAAGGTCAAGTTGTGGGTTTGGATACCGCGCCACTCATTTACCTGATCGAGCAAAATCAGGTATATTTAGGGCTTGTTCGTGCCTTTTTTGGGGCGCTAAGTCGAGGCGAGTTTCAAGTTGTTACCTCTACGTTGACGCTGACGGAAGTTTTGGTGCATCCATTACGCTCAGGCAATGTAGAACTTGCCTGCCAGTATCGTGATATTCTTCTTGATCAAGAAAACTTAATTACAGTACCTATTTCTGTTGAGATTGCCGAAGTTGCCGCCCAGTTAAGAGCAAGACAAAACTTGCGAACTCCAGACGCAATCCAGATTGCCACTGCTATGGGAGAAGGTGCTATGTTTTTCTTGACCAATGATGCCCGTTTAGCTGCTGTCCCAGATTTAAAAGTTTTGGTTTTGGATGCTCTGTAACAGTACACCAATCTGGTAGCGTGCGTTCCTTAAACATTGATTAAAGTAAATGATAATAATCTAAAAACGTCTAGGCACAGCGACGGACGAGAGTGCGATAGCTTATGATGGGGTTGTAAATTTTTGTTACGAAGTGCAGATATGGTAGGGTGCGTTCCCTAATGCGAGTCCTACCGCTGCAGCGATCGATTTTCAGGAACCCCAACATCCTCACCTATTACCATGAAAGGGTATAATAAGTTTACTTAAGGTCATCAAAGAGGTAACAAAACCTTAATGGAAAGTCGTATCCATATCCATCCAGATATTTGTAATGGAAGACCTGTTATCGCTGGAACCCGAATTCCGGTGCAAACAGTTATGGAATTTTTGGGAGCAGGGGATTCTATTGAAGAAGTAATTGAAGAATATCCTTCTCTGAATCGAGAAGATATTTATGCCTGTAGGCAATTTGCAGCAAGATTGATGGCGAATCACTATGAAGTCAGAAAAATTGCATGAATGGTTTTTTCTTTGATGAAAATTTACCAGCTAAAATCCTCTTCACTCCATCTTTACCGATCATTTTTAGGGAGAAGTCCAAGGGATACGGAAATTTGGCAATATGCAAAGGATAAAAAACTGGTTATTGTTACGAAAGATGCAGACTTTTCTGATAGACTAATGCTTAATTTTTTTTTCACCTAAAGTAGTACATCTCCGTTTTGGCAATATACGAAAACGAGAATTTCATCAGTTTTTAGCTCCTATTTGGCCAGAAGTTGAAGCTTTGGTTATTGAACATAAATTAGTTAATGTCTATTTAGATCGAATTGAAGCATTTAGATAATTTTTCCTAACATTCATTGCGATATCGCTAAGGTGGGTAATGCCTGCCTTACTCTAGGGAAAGTCCAGTAATAATATCTTCTGGGGGAATCCCAGCTTGAATTAAAGTGGTTGTTAATCCTTCTTCAAGATTATCATCTTCAATGACAATTTTATTTTTCAATAAACGAGCGTGAAATAAAATTGTATTAATCCATGCTTCTTTTTCCCAACCAGTCATAATTATTAAAAAGTTGCCTGATTCTGGATCACAAACTGGGGTAATTTTAAGGGTTTGTAATCGAGGTTGCATTGCCGATTCTTTTCTGATAACTTGAGTTAGAATATCAGCATAATTTACTGTGTTATCCATTCGACAATTATCTCCTTTTGAGGATTATAAATAATTAAATTGATTCTATTACGTTTAATAACCAGTTGGAAAATAGCTTTTTTGAAGTGTTTTAAATAAACCGCTTGACTAATGCCCAAAAAAAGTTTTCTTTCAGGTTCTTGTGAATCTAAAGCCCATTGGTATAATTGAAGTTGTCCTATTGTTTTTTCTAATTCACTGATAACTGAAGGCGTATCAAAGTCTTTGATTTCTACGGCAATTTTACGATCTTCTTTTTCCGCAGCAAAAAACTTTTCTGCTCCTAAATCAGCTTTAAGCAAGGTTTTTTCTAAGGTTAGAATTAAAGGATCATCAGTGATTTTCCAACCTTCTTTTTCTAAAGTATGACGTAATGATAAATGTAGATCGTCTCGTCTGGACATCCTTATAAACCCTGCTTAAGAGGTTCGATTTCTATTCTACTACAGTTCGCCCTAATTCGGATTTATTATGACCGAAAAAGCGGTAAGGTGGGCAATGCTCACCCTACTATTTCTATTTTCGCTTGGTCAGGCTAGAGACTAACCCTAATCCTCCTAATCCTAACAAGGCAACAACGGAACTCAGTGCAGATCTGGTAGGGTGTGTTCCTTAAACATTGATTCAAGCAAATGATAATAATCTAAAAACGTCTAGGCACAGCGACGGACGGGAGTGCGAGTGCCGTCGAATAATTGTAAATTTTTGTTACGAAGTGCAGTCAGATTGAAGAATTAGTGATATGGTCGCTGAAAAGTTCTTTGTATCTCAGCTGATTGTCAGAAATCCACAAAACGGGGTGATATGCCGAAAGTTTCCCCATATCCTTACTCTGGTTATTCGGAAAGTTTCTGTATAATCAATGGTTAGCTGGCCTCGTAATATCACGATGTATCTGATTAGGAGCGATATTATGCGACTTAGTGAAAACTTTTTACAGCCAGCATTGTCAGATGATTTTTACTGGCTCAACGAGCCGACGCATTATCGTTTGGGTAATGGCTTGGAAATTTCTACAGATGAAAAAACTGATTTTTGGCAAAACACACACTATGGTTTTCAAAGAGACGATGGGCATTGCTTATTGATGCGACAAGTTGGCGATTTTTCCCTAATGACCCAAGTAGAATTTCAGCCTCGGGAAAAATATGATCAATGTGGCCTAATGGTGCGGATTGACAGTCAGAATTGGATAAAAGTTTCCACGGAATATGAAAGCGAACAAGCTAGTCGGCTTGGTTCTGTGGTGACCAATTTGGGATATTCTGATTGGGCAACGCAAGACATTTCTTCACGATACCGCGAAATGTGGTATCGCATCAGTAAACGGGGGAGCGATTTTCTGCTAGAGAATTCTTATGATGGGCAGGCTTGGCTGCAAATGCGGATCACACACTTACACAAGATAGCCGACGATTGCGAAATCGGAGTGTATGCCTGCAGCCCGATAGGCAAAGCGTTTCGCTGTTGTTTCAAAACCTTGCAAATCTCAGACAATCAGTGGCTGGCAATACCGGAAGCCAGCTAACAACCGTATGCACCCGACTGGCACTTATGCGCCTTAACGCCTGGCTTGTTATGGTTCACGGCTTGTCTGTCTTATGCTAGAGTTTCATAATTACCCAAAGCTAATGAGGCAAAAAATAATGACGGACAAAAATAAGCCAGAAGAAGTTCAAGAAGCAATGATTTCAGTGGGAGTGGGTACAGCCATTGGAGCTAGTGCATCGGCAGTAGTTGGCGGTATGGGACTGGCTGTGGGAGGAACTGCTCTAGGAGTCGGTATGGCTCCAGTAGCAGCAGCAGGAGCAGTTGTCGGCACAGCAGTTTACGGAACCAAAAAAGCAATAGAAGAACAAGACGCAACGGCAATTGGAGCAGCGGCAATTGGTGCGGGTGCTGGAGCCGGTATATCAGCATTAGTTGGAGGTATGGGATTAGCAGTAGGAGGGACGGCAGTTGCAGTGACGATGGCTCCCGTAGCGGCAGTAGGAGCAGTAATTGGTTTGGCTGGGTATGGGATCTCTAAATTATTCACTGAGTAAGTAATGGCTAAACGGAAAAGACAGTCCCCCAATGCTGCTCAAAAATTAGTAAGAGGAGCAATTCGGGACTTTATTAATCAGGTTAATGGCATAGTTATTGAGCCGGAGATAAATACTCCTGTAAAGGGGACAGAGGCTTGGTATCGGGACAAACTGGCTAGAGAATTAGGAGGAAAAACCGAGGTTTACATTGATAAGGTAGGTAGAATAGATGTCTTAACTAATACGGAAATAATTGAAGTTAAAAATACAAAAGGCTGGAAATCAGCGATCGGGCAAATCAAGAGTTATGGACAGTATTATCCCAAGCATAAAATGAGAGTTCACCTATTTGGGAAATTGACTGAGAGTAAACTGGAAACTATCCAGAGAGTATGTAACCTAGAAGGTATAACTCTAACTTGGGAATAGTATGATCGCCGATTTAGTAAGATTCGTTCCCTGATGCGAGTCCTACCGCTGCAGCGATCGATTTGAATGATTATAAGCTAAAAACCTCTAGGCACAGCGACGGACGGGAGTGCGATCGGATATAGACAAATATGGAGGCATTTTACCTTACTTTTTGGAGCCGTGATCTGTGGGCAATATGACATGATTAATGGAAGAAACAGGGAGTAAAGAGCATGACTACCTATCAAGATGTTCGCCGGCAAGTTGAGAATCTCACCCCAGACGAGCAACTTCGCTTATCAAAAGAGTTAGCTGTTACCTCTACGTTGACGCTGACGGAAGTTTTGGTGTATCCATTACGCTCAGGCAATGTAGAACTTGCCGGCCAGTATCGTGATATTCTTCTCGATCAAGAAAACTTAATTAGGGTTTGCTGTATAGTTCCCCAGAGAGAATCTAGGAGCCACACAGTTGGCAAAATGGTAGTTTCATCCCTTAGTTTCTCAATTTTATCTGGCGTTCGCTCATAAAAGTGCCAGGGTTTTGAGTCCCTCCGATCGATTTCTCAACGTTTGTTTCTGGCACTTTTCTGGCTGAAAAAGTAACAAAACCCTTTTCTGGTAAGGCTTTCACTGATATTCAGCCAGCCCTAATTTAGGTTAACTACTCCCCCACAAGCCCGCTTTTAAGTACATATATTCTACCTTTTTGTGATTGCTATTTTGAGTATCTTACCTATACCCTACTGAATTTTACCTATCAATCTACTTTTCGACTGCAAAAACCAAAATCAGTCCATATCTTGACTGCAAAAACGGTATTTTAACTTTATATGGGCCATTGACAAGCCTAAAAGCTTTCTTTAAACTAGATTCAGTGCATAAACAAAAATTCCGATAAGTACCTATTGCAGTAGGACTTCTCGGACGTTTGTATGTACTTAATTGTTTTTGGACATTTTTTCAAGGTTAATTATGACTCAGATCACATCGGCTGTCAATGACGACGGCTACCGTTCCACTGCTGACATCGTACACTGTCAAAGACAAGATGAAGCGCAGACTTTAGCTTTCGCTGATTCGGCCACATCAGGAGCGAGAGTTTTTATTTGTCATGTTTACGAACAGGGGGGAAGAACTCATCTAGTTTTTTCTCTACCTTGTAGTCTGCTGATTGAATTGGCAAAATTACAGAGTGCTGAAGCTAAAAAGAATAAGTCTAACGCGGACGAAGTCATGAACAGACCACTTATTCCCCAGCACGTTAACGAGATTGCAAAGTATTTGCTAGATACGGACCAGTATATTTTGCCCCCATTCATCTTTAACTCGAATACACCGATCAAAGTTTTTACCTATGGTGCAGGTCCAGTCAAATTCGGTTATGCTGTTATGCCAATAGATGTAGAACTTTATGTTACTGATGGTCAACATCGGTTAAAAGCGATCGAAAAAGTTTTACCTGAAAAACCTGACTTGCGTAACGACAGCGTAACTGTGCTGGTAGTTCAAGAAGCAGATATGGATCAAATTCATCAAGATTTTGCCGATTGTGCCAAAAATAAACCCATACCTCCCGCTTTATTGGCTGCTTTCGACGTTACCGATCCTCTTGCTAAGTTGACTCGGACAATTACTAAAGATTTAGTCATTTTCAATGGACGGATTGATAAAATCTCTCGTACTATCGGAAAAGACACCAAATATATGTTTACTATGAGTCAGTTAAGAATCGGTGTCGCTGAATTTCTTTTTGGTTCATCTCGAAAACCAGTTATAGAATCTCATTCTCGTCAAAGTAAGAGTGAATTTTTCCTGATGTTAGAGAGATTAAATATTTTTTACACAGAATTCGCCAAAAACAATGATACTTGGCGACTTTTGCTACAACCTGCATCTCAAACGGTCAATCTCAACTTGTACGATCTCAGACAACAGCGTGTGGATTTTAATACCGTTGGGTTTCAGGTACTTAGTCGAATTGGACATTTAATCTTTTTTGGACAAGAATTCACTGATTTACAGCGAGAAGCTCTAATTAAAGCACTTGCGGGTTTGGATTATACCCGTGACTCAGCTTTATGGCTAAATAGTATCGTGATTGATGATGCTGGTGCTAAAAAGATAGTTACACAGACAACAGCAGTCGATAAAGCGTTTAAAATCGCCAGAGATGCTGTACAAGAGAAAACTGGGATAGTTTTAATCTAGTTTCGAGTAGATTTAGAGCAATTCAGTCTTATATACCTTCTGAAATCACAAGCAGAGATCGAGCAGTTTTGCTTTATCTCTCTTTTTGTGTGACTATTGATAGGTTTTACTAATTAGACATACAGTATAGAGAGGAGAACTTTAAAAGCATATATGTAATGACCGCAATCCAAACCTCTCTACTACCAAATCGTACTATTGATGAGTTCGTGGAAGATATTAAACTACTGACTCAAGAAGTACAAAAGCTCTACTGTTTAGATGAGATTCCTTGGATTATTGGTGTTTCTTGGGGAAAAGATAGTTCAGCAGTTTTACAGTTAATCTGGAATGCGATCGCTGATTTACCATTAGAGAAGCGACAAAAAACTATTCATGTGATCACCACCGACACAATGGTTGAAAACCCCATTGTCTCTGCATGGGTTAGAAAGTCGATGGAAAAGCTGGAAAAAGCTTCAGAAGCTCATAGAATGCCATTTAAATCACATTTACTCTATCCTGCTGTAGAAGATCGCTTTTGGAGTGGATTAATAGGTAAGGGTTATCCTGCTCCCCGTTTGAAATTTCGTTGGTGTACTGGAAGACTGAAAATTAACGCTTCTAATAACTTTATTCGTGAAGTCATCAGAAATTGTGGGGAAACAATATTAGTTTTGGGAATCCGCAAAACAGAAAGCTCTCGTCGTGCTAAGGTGATGGAAAAATTAGAAGCTAAAAGACTTCGTGAGCGTTTGAGTCCTAATGCAAATATGCCGAATTCTCTCGTTTATAGTCCGATCGAAGATTGGCGTACTGATGAAGTATGGATGTACTTAATGCAGTGGGAAAATCCCTGGGGAGGAGACAACAAAGAATTATTAGCAATGTATCGAGGAGCAACTGCGGATAATGAATGTCCCTTAGTGGTAGATACTTCCACTCCTAGCTGTGGAAGTTCCCGTTTTGGTTGTTGGGTTTGTACTTTGGTAGATAAAGATACATCTCTGAGTATGATGGTTCAGAATGACCAAGAAAAGGAATGGTTACAACCACTCGTAGAACTCAGAAATGAATTAGACCTTTTGGATGATAGAGAGAGACGTGATTTTCGTCGTCTTGTTGGGAAAGTACAATTATTTGAAAGAAACTTAAATGGAGAAATATCGATCGAACCCATACCGGGACCTTATACTAAAAAATGGCGGGAATATTGGCTGAGAAGGGTATTAGAGGCTCAGGAGAGCGTGCGTACTAATGCTCCAGAGGATATGAAAGATATTACCCTAATTACCACGGAGGAACTCAGCGAAATTCGCCGGATTTGGAGGGAAGAAAAGCACGAATTTGATGACCAATTACCGAAGATTTATAAACAAGTGACTGGAGAAACTTTTCAAGATCCGCGACCGGGAGCGGATAATAATCTTTTGGGGAGTGAAGAATGGGATATCCTCGCGGATATCTGTGCCGAGGATTCCATGCACCTAGAATTATTGGCTAAACTTATCGATACAGAACGTCAATATTTTCTAAAAATCTCTCGCAAGGGTATTTACAAAGACCTAGAAAAATGCTTTGAGTCTAGTTCTCGTAGTAAAGAGGAAGCGATCGAAAATGCTCGTTATGTCTATGATCTAAAGAATGCCGCTCAAAGTGGCAATATTGCTCAGGTGAAAGAACAACTCAAGGAGAGTTTTAGTGAACCGGAAAAAGACCCACAAAAACAGTTAACTTGGGCCAGTATGAAATTCCCTACAACCGATGAGGAGGAGGAATAACGGGTTTATGTAGGGTTTGCTGAATAAATCTAACAACCTTGTTGGATAAGGTTTTTAGACTTTTTTTCCCTCAAAAAGTGCCGACCATTGGAGTGATTGGGGGGAAAATCCCTGGACTTTTTCCCTGAAAATTAGGTAATTGACCACCTGAAAATGGGTAAAACCCCACACCCCACACCCCACACCCCACACCCTACACCCTACCCCCACGAAAAACTTTTTGCCGCAAACCCTATGTAAACTGGCGATCGAGTTGACCATCAATAAAATTACCATTTCCCGATGACGAGATGAAACCCTACCAAAAAATTCCTATTCGTGAATGTGGGGAACCCCTAGTACCTATACCCGCAGATAAGTTTGTTATCCCTTCTCCCCATGCTTACGAGAAATTAGGAGCTAATTATCGCGGTAAATCTCCCTATTTTTTGCGACAAGGGGTGTTAAATCCCCTGATTGATGCTCAAAACCGTCTGCAAGTCTATCAACCCGGTTGGCAAATTTTGATTTTTGATGCCTATCGACCGATCGAAGTGCAACAATTTATGGTCGATTATAGTTTTCAGACTCTCCTAGACACAAGAGGGTTAGCCAAAGAGAAACTATCGGAGGCAGAAAGTCAAGCGATTTTAACAGAAGTTTACACTATTTGGGCGGTTCCCAGTGATAATGCCGCCACCCCGCCACCCCATAGTACCGGAGCGGCGATCGATATTACCCTAGTGGATGAGAAGGGACAAGCCATCGACATGGGTGGAGAAATCGATGAGATCGGAGAGCGATCGCATCCCGATTATTATATCGCCGCAAAAAGCCCGCAAGAACAGAGCTATCATCAAAAACGAGTTTTATTGGCTAAAGTGATGAAGGAGGCGGGATTTAGCCGACATAAGGGGGAATGGTGGCATTTTTCCCTAGGGGATCAGATGTGGGCCTGGTCGCTCGATCGACCCTACGCCATCTATGGCAGAGTTGAGGATCAGGGAGATAGCTGTTAGGGGTAAACTGAAAGCAGCTGGTCTATATCAATACTGATATACTAACAAAAGAAGACTCAAAGCTTAGACCGGCTTCTGATCGATGATCGCCAAGATTTGCTCAACAAAAGCTTGGTGATCAACCACTGGTTTAGAAATATAACCATCGGCCTGACTCTGCTTGAGAAAATTCTCTCGATCGCCCTCCATAGCGTGAGCAGTGACGAGAATAACGGGTAAATCGGCGGTTTCGGGGTTAGCTTTGAGAATTTGGCTGATTTTAATGCCATCTACCGCTTTCCCTTCATAGACACTATGGGAGAGGGAGACATCCATTAAGATCACGTCCGCTTTCTTGTCCCGAGCAATACGAAGCACTTCTTCCACGTCTTCAGTCCCTTTGACCTCTAGACCACCTCGTTTAGTCAAAATTTTGGCAAAAACGCGAAAATTTATCGGGTCGTCTTCTACAATCAAAACAGTTGTCATAGGGAAGCTCAGGGATAAACAAGGTTAAAACGGGCAAAATGCCCTATGATTCACAGCTAGACAGATTAAAAACGAGAGACTCATGGCCAAACAACTGGATTTCTTAGCTACTGGTCAAATTATACCCACGGCCTTACACCAAGAGATGGAACGCTCCTATCTAGAATATGCCATGAGTGTGATCGTGGGGCGAGCCTTGCCGGATGTACGCGATGGATTAAAACCAGTCCATCGTCGCATATTATACGCTATGCACGAACTCGGTTTAACCCCCGATCGCCCTTTTCGCAAATGTGCGCGGGTGGTGGGGGATGTCTTGGGTAAATATCATCCCCACGGCGATCAGTCAGTGTACGAGGCACTGGTTCGTATGGTACAGGATTTTTCCAGTCGTTACCCACTTTTATCGGGCCATGGTAACTTTGGTTCGATCGATAACGACCCCCCGGCGGCCATGCGTTACACAGAAACCCGTTTGGCCGGCATCGGTGATCAGGCGGTTTTAGGGGGAATTAGCGATGCTATCGTTAATTTTAGCAGTAATTTTGATAATTCTCAACAGGAACCCGTTGTTTTACCCGCTCAGTTACCGATACTAATTCTTAATGGTTGTTCGGGTATTGCGGTAGGGATGGCGACTAATATCCCTCCCCATAATTTAGGGGAAGTGGTGGAAGGTTTAATCGCTTTGATCGATAATCCCGATTTAAGCGAGGAAAAGTTAGTAGAAATTATCCCCGGTCCCGATTTTCCCACGGGAGGCGAGATTTTAGATGATACCGGCATTCGCGAGGCCTATCGCACCGGTAGGGGGATTATTCCCGTGCGCGGAGTGGCGAAAACTGAAACAATTATCATTGAGGGCAAGCGCCGAAGGGAAAGGACGGCAATTGTGGTTACTGAGTTGCCTTTTCAGGTGAATAAGGCGGCATGGATTGAAAAAATCGCCGAATTAGTTAATTTAGGGAAATTGGAGGGAATTGCCGATATCCGCGATGAAAGCAATCGCGAAGGCATTCGGGTGGTGATTGAATTAAAGCGGGAAAGTCAACCGCAGCAGGTTTTGGCCGCTTTATACCAACAAACGGCGCTGCAGACTAATTTTGGGGCGATTATCCTGGCTTTGGTTGATAATCAACCCCGGCAGTTGTCTTTAAAACAAGTTTTACAGGAATTCTTGCACTTTCGAGAAACAACTCTCACCCGTCAGTATGGCGATGAGTTGCAACAGGCCAGCGATCGCTTACACTTAGTCGAGGGTTTATTATTAGCTTTGCAGAATATCGATCGAGTGGTGGATATTCTCAAAAATGCCCCCGATGGGACGACGGCTAAGTATCGTTTTCAGGCAGAATTGGGCATTAGTGACCCTCAAGCTGATTCTATCTTAGCTATGCCTCTGCGTCGTTTAACCGGTTTGGAAAGACAAAAGTTAGAGACGGAAGCGACGGAATTACAAACAAAAATTCAACAATTGGAAACCCTCCTCCATAACCGTCAGGAGTTTCTCAAGTCTCTGAAAAAAGAATTGCGCTCTTTAAAGAAAAAATTCGCCGATAGCAGACGGACAAAAATTCGCACCGGCAAGTCGGGGGACAGGAGACAGGAGACAGAAGGGAAGAAACAGGATTCTGTGGTGAAAAAACAGGAGACAGTCCCGATGAAAAAATTTTCACCCCCACAGACGAAAGAGGTTTCCTTACCTACACCCCACACCCCACACCCCACACCCTCTTTGAAGTCAGAAGTTAAAAAACAGGAGAATAAAGTTAAGAAAAAGCCTGAGAGTGAGAATGCACCGAGTTTAAGCCTATTTACGCCCCAAGAACCCCCAGAAAATGCGATTTTATTGCTTGATGCAGAAGATAAAATTAGTTGGACGACACCGGAAGAGCGAGCGCCGGACCGGGGTTTAATTATCTATCAACAGGCGATCGAAAAACGGGAAAATTTTCTAGTTATCCTCGATAATGCTAAAGCTTACCCGATTGCTATCCGGGAAGTCCCCCCGCAAGCGAATCAACCGGTGTTAATCTCCAGTCTGCTGACCAAAACCGCCCAAAAAGAGTCAGAAGCCGTGTTAAATCAATTTTTCTTGACGGAACCTCAAAAAAATCAAGAATTGCTTTTACTGAGTCAACAGGGGCGAATAAAGCGGCTTCCCATTAATGAATTGGAGGGGGTTGGTAGTCGGGGTTTGTCCCTGATGAAATTGAAAGAAGATGATCGCCTATATGGTGCTATTTTTACTCACGAAGGCCTAGACTTAGCGATCGCCACCAGTAGTGGTCGGGTGTTGCGTTATCCTGTGCGCGAGGAATTATTGCCAATTATGGGTAAATCTGCCCAGGGTTTAGCAATTTTGCGATTGCGCTACGGGGAACATCTAGCTGGCTGTGTTTCTCTCCCCCATCGGGAAAATCTGCTGCTGATTTCGGGATTAGGTTACGGAAAAAGACTGGCGATCGAGAATTTACGCCTATCACAATTAGGCGATCTTGGTTCACCCGCTTTACAATTCGTCAACAAACAGGATAGTTTAGCGGCCATGGTAGCGGCGCGGGCGGGGAGTATAGTGTTATTAAGTACCAATCAGAATCGAAAACTACCCTTAGAGGTGGAAACTGTGGCAGTCACGGGTAAAGACGGGACAGGTTCACAATTAGTCAAACTCAACCCCACAGAAAAAATTATCAAAGCACAATTGTTACACCATCTCTAAGTCAATGGCGAAAAAACCGAAAAATGTTGCTCGTAAACACCGAAATTGGCAAAAATGGTTAAAACTAACTCTGGTCGCAGTTTTTGGGTTTATTATACTTAATTTAGCGATTAATTTAGCCATCCGCTGGCCAATTAATCAACAAAAACCCGTTGATGCCATCTTAGTTTTGGGGGGCAGCATTCGTCGGGAAATTTATGTGGCCAATCTGGCCAAGCAATACCCCAATATACCGATTTTAATTTCCCAAGGCTCGAAAGATCCCTGTATTTTATTACTATTTGAACGGGCAAAAGCACCAAAAACTAACGTCTGGTTAGAAAAGTGTGCTAATTCTACCTTCGGCAATTTTTTCTTTGCCGTGCCAATTTTAAAACAATGGGGAGTACATAAAGTAAAAGTTGTCACTTCTCCTACTCATTTACCCCGCGCTAAATGGTTAGCAGAAATTCACTTGCAATCCCACGGTATAGCAGTAGAAATCGATGCAGTCCGAGAAATTGGTATCCCTGGTAATCACGAATCAAAGCTAAAAACTGGTTTAGATGTGACTAGAAGTATAATTTGGGCTTTTGTCGGACAATTAATCTCTCCCCCCTGTTGGCAAGTCATTCCCTTAAATTCCGTTGATTTAGAAGCTTGGCGCGATCAAGGTTTTCAATGTGAATATCAAGGTAAGATCAGCTAAACCATCCTCTCCCAGTTAGTTTTTTAGCGGCTGCATCCCATGTTTGTAAATCCACTAAGTTGGGGTTTTTAAAGGCAAACTCTCTCTTTCCACTTGCCACTTCCCTATACCTTTTAAATAGGATTTAGTATCAGAAACCCTATCGGGAATTTGCGCGGGAATTTGCGATCGCATCTAGAGCCAGATTCAGTTTCAGCACGTTAACCCCCGGTTCGCCGAAGATGCCGAGAAAGCGCTCGTCGGTGTTTTTGATAATCAGTATCTCCACTTGATTCGTCGGTAATCCCCGCACCTGCGCCACCCGCTCGATCTGCGCTCTGGCGGCCTCTGGGGTGATATGGGGATCGAGACTGGAACCGGAGGTATATACCAGAGCTGCGGTGGGTTTGATTCCCGCTTTCTCTAATCGGGGAATCTCCCCCTCTATAGCTTTCGCCGGATCAGGATCGGGTTTTCCTTTAATGCGATCGATCAATACAGGGTTACTGGGAGCTAGGTTACTCGCTCCCGAAATTCCGGTTTGCAAGATCTTGTTAGGATCGTTTTTCGGATCGGCCGTACTGTAGTCGGTGGTACTCGGACGACTATTAAAATAGCGATCACTGGTGAAAGGTTGCCCAATTAGAGCCGAACCCACCACTTGACCTTGATTATTGGTAATTAAACTCCCGTTCGCTTGCCAGGGAAAAAGAATTTGACCGATGGCGATCATCGAGAAAGGATAGATCAGCGCAGTGATCACCCAGAGAACTAGGGTAGAACGGATGGCTCTACCGGCCTCGCGTGCAAAACTCATGATTAAAACCTCTCCGGTATAAAGATGACAAGGAATAGATAGATAAATAAAGCAAAAGCGACTAATCCTAAAAGGGTTAACGCAGAAGCTTGCCACCTATCGATAGTGCTTCCCGTAGAAGCTTGAACGATGGAGGAGAAAAGAATTGTTAGACAGAAATTTAAGAAAATATACCAAAAAAATCGGTATTTTCTAAGGGATACTTTCATAAGAATTAGAGTTTTTGGGCGATTTGTTTTTGCCAGTAAATCAAGAAAATAGCTGTAGTTGTCAAAAATTATCAGACACCCCCCTTATCAAGGGGGGATTAAGGGGGGATCGACACCCCCCTTATCAAGGGGGGATTAAGGGGGGATCAAAGACAAAATCTATTTTCAATTTAATTATAACCACTTACTTAGCTGTAGTTGTCGATAGGTTGTCTTGTTCTCCTTTTTCAATTCATAGTTAAGAATACATTGGCCCACATATCTAGCCAAATTAATAGGAACAGCATTGCCAATCATTTGTTCTAGATTAGATTTTGTTCCAGCAAAAATAAAGTCTTTAGGAAAAGTTTGAATATAGCTTCGCTCCCTCGTTGTTAGCGGTCTTAATTTTTCCTTAAGATGACAAGCATCCCCGGGATGTTGTCGATAGGTTTTGGGAACTGGTCGATTTACTCCTCGAATAGTAGGGCTAGGTTCATAAATACTGAATATCGCCCTTCTTTGATAGCTTCTAGGATGTCTATAATAGTATTCTATATCTAATTCTTTGCCCATATAGTCAAATACAGTCAGAGGTTGACTTGATAGATTTTCATTAATTTCATCGATTAAAAAATCATCTTCTTCCTTCATTTTACCGATCAGAAAATATCTTTTTCTAGTTTGAGGAACTCCGCAGTAACAAGAATTAATAACTTTTTCAGTTAAACCATAACCATGGCTTTTAAAAATTTGTTTTGCTTGAATGAGTATTTTACTTTTCTCAATTCTATCCACATTTTCCATAACAAACCATTGGGGACTTACTCTAGTTACAATTTCAGCGAATGTGAGCGTTAGATTCGCTCGTCCTAAACCCTCGTCTCTCTTCCCAGCACTGGAAAAGTCTTGACAAGGAGGGCTGCCGACAATAATCTCAGGATTATATTGAGCCAATATTTCTTGGCTACATTCTCTAGATAAATCGACATTAAATATCGGATGACTAAAGTTATTTCTATAGACATCTATAGCAGGTATCCAATTATCAAATGCGGCCACAATAGTAAACCCCGCTTTCTGGAAACCTAAAGATAAACCACCACAACCAGCGAATAAATCGATTGTGATCATTTTGCTCCCTCCTCTAAATTGACTCTCGAAAGCATAAAATAAATTATCGGAATCGGGAGCTAGACCGTATAACTCTTTTGTACTTAACTCCGCCAGTTGAATTTTTAAATTTTTATCGAGTTTCAGATATACATTTTTCAGTCCTTTCCCATCTAAGTAAGCGCACAAAGAAGCTGGAAATGAGGAGTTAAATTGATTTTTACCCCAGGTTTCTTTTTGGGTAAAATCCCGATTCGAGTGCTTCAATCCGAATAAACTAGGCTTAAATATTGCCGATTTTGCCATTACCTCAACCCGATCGCTGAAATTATCTCATCAATAATCTTAATAGCAATAAACGGCGCAATCATGCCTCCCACGCCGTAGATGAGGATATTGCGCCGCAATAGTTGGTCAGCCGTGAGCGGGCGAAATTGAACGCCTTTAAGTGCTAGGGGAATCAAAACGGGGATAATCAGGGCATTGTAGATCAGGGCTGAGACGATCGCCGATTGAGCGCTTTTCAAACCCATGATATTTAAAGCACCGATCCCGGCAGCGGCGAAAATCGTCGGGATAATGGCGAAATACTTCGCGATATCGTTAGCTACCGAAAACGTGGTCAGGGCGCCGCGGGTAATTAATAACTGTTTGCCGATGGTCACTAAATCGATCAGCTTGGTCGGGTCGGAATCGAGGTCCACCATATTGGCCGCCTCCTTCGCCGCTTGGGTTCCGGAGTTCATCGCCACACCGACATTAGCCTGGGCCAGTGCGGGTGCGTCGTTGGTACCGTCTCCCGTCATAGCAACTAACTTGCCCTTGGCTTGCTCGCGACGGATCACCTCGATCTTATCTTCTGGGGTGGCCTCGGCGATAAAATCATCCACCCCCGCCTCCGCCGCAATCACCGAGGCCGTGATCTGGTTGTCGCCGGTGAGCATGATCGTTCTCACACCCATGCGCCGTAATTGGTCGAAACGCTCTTTTAATCCCGGCTTCACGATGTCCTTGAGATAGATCACCCCGTAGATATCGTTACCCCGACAGACGGCGAGGGGAGTCCCCCCCAAACGGGAAACCCTTTCCTGTGCCTCATCGAGGGTATCGGGAACGGAACCACCGCGGGAACGGACGAAACCTTTAATCGCGTCTACGGCTCCCTTACGGTATTCCTCCCCGTCCCTATCGGTGCCGCTCATGCGGGTACGAGCGGAGAATGGGATTGCCTCGCCGGGTTGGCCATCGATATCGAGGTTTGCGCCCAAATTCCGGGCTAAAGCAACGATCGAGCGTCCTTCCGGGGTTTCGTCGAAAAGGCTGGCCGCTAGACAGACGCGGGCTAATTCCTCGAGGTTATGACCGTTGACGGGGATAAATTCGTCAGCTAGCCGGTTGCCGAGGGTGATTGTTCCCGTTTTGTCGAGAAGGAGGGTATTTACGTCGCCGCAGGCTTCCACCGCGCGTCCAGAGGTGGCGATGACATTAAACTGAGCCACACGATCCATGCCGGCGATACCGATCGCACTCAATAAACCGCCGATCGTCGTGGGAATGAGGGCGACGAGGAGGGAGATCAAGATGGCGATACTGGAGCCGGCCCGAAAGGTATCCGCAACCGCCGGCCCGAGGCTCGTTTCCAGAAAACCAGCGATATAGTTCCCGATCGAGGGAATCGTGGCCACGACAATTAAAAAGACCTGGGTTAACACGGCCAGAAGTACCGTCAGGGCGATCTCGTTGGGGGTTTTCGTGCGCTCGGCCCCTTCCACCAGGGAGATCATGCGATCGATAAAACCCCGGCCGGGATCTTGGGTGATCCGCACTGTCAACTCGTCCGAGAGAAGCCGCGTACCACCGGTGACGGAACTGGCGATGTCAGTGCCGGGTTGTTTGAGGACGGGGGCCGATTCTCCGGTGATCGCCGATTCATCCACCGAACCGATTCCCTCGATCACTTCCCCGTCGGCGGGAATCACGTCCCCGGCCAGCAGTTTTACCCGATCACCCCGATGCAAGGCCGTGGAACTGACCGACTCGATCGAGCCGTCGGCCAGGATTTTTCTGGCGATCGTGTCGCTGCGGGTGGAGCGTAGGGCATCGGCCTGGGCTTTTCCCCGTCCCTCTGCGATCGCCTCGGCGAAGTTGGCAAACAGCACCGTCAAGAAGAGGATCAGGGTGATGATGCCGTTAAGTAGCCGTTGTTGTCCCCTCTCCCCAGCGATCGTGCCGAATAGATGCGGGTCGATCGTCACCAGGGCCGTGACGATTGTTCCCAACCAGACCACGAATAGGACAGGGTTACGCACGGCGATGCGCGGGTCGAGTTTGAGGAAGGACTGCTGGATCGCGCTTTGATAGAGACCGGTCCGGTTTACCTTGGGGGTATGGCGGCGGTCGTCCCGGCGACCTCTCGGCACTCGCAACGGGCGGGGGGACTTAGAATTTCCTCTGTTCGTTCTCATAAATTATCTAGGGCTGGTTGAATAAATCTAAAAACCTTGTTGGGTAAGACTTTTAGACCTTTTGTCAATCAAAAA
The DNA here is from genome assembly GCF_014698335.1 of Microcystis viridis FACHB-1342. Classification (GTDB taxonomy): domain Bacteria; phylum Cyanobacteriota; class Cyanobacteriia; order Cyanobacteriales; family Microcystaceae; genus Microcystis; species Microcystis ichthyoblabe_A. Next base: position 22,951 of record NZ_JACJSV010000048.1, read on the forward strand.
GTACTGGATATGGGAGTGATCGGGGGGAAATTTAGGCACTTTTTCCCTGAAAATTAGGTAATTGGCCACCTCAAAACTGGTAAAACCCCACACCCCACACCCCACACCCCACACCCTACCCCCCGGAAAAACTTTTTGCCGCAAACCCTGTCTAAACTCCTAGCCGATCATCCGGGTGATTTGAAAGGCTTCCGCGATCGGACCCAAGGCCAATATCGGCAAGAAAGTGAGCGCACCGAGAATTAAAATCACCCCCGCCGTCACGCCGGTAAAGAGTCCGGTATCGGTGTGGAGGGTTCCGGTGGTGGCGGCAACTGGTTGTTTGCGGGACATCCCATCGGCTAACAAGAGCAGGGCGGCGATCGGAATATACCGTCCGGCGAGTAAACTGAAGCAGGCGCTCAGATTCCACCAGAGAGCGGTCATCGTCGGTTTCGCCCCAGCCGCGATCGCAAGTGGTGCGGGCTGGGAATCTCCTAGTCCCTCGAAGCCCGATCCGTTATTGGCGGCGGCGGAAGCGTACTCGTAGATAACTTGAGATAATCCGTGAAAGCCGGGGTTACTGATGCCTTGAAAATCAGGGATAGCAAGGGCGATCGCTCCGGGGATAAGGATGGCGATCGGGTGAACCAGCAGAATTAAAAAACTCGCTAACACCACTTCCCGTTTCTCAATTTTGCGCCCGAGGAATTCCGGGGTTCTTCCCACCATTAGCCCGGTGACGAATACTGCGAGGATTAGATAGGCAAACAGGTAGGCGGTGCCAGTTCCCTGGCCTCCGAAAACGATTTGCAGGAAAAGATTCGAGAGGGTGGCGAAGCCGCCGTTCGGCATCAAGGAATCGTGCATGGCGATCACCGCACCGCACATGGTGGCCGTGGTAGTTACCGCGTACAAGGCCGATTGCGCCCAACCGAAGCGTACTTCTTTGCCCTCAAAGTTAACCGCTCGATCGACCCCTAGCAGCGAGTTAATCGCCTGGTTGCCGTTATATTCCCCGATCGCTGTGATGATCGTAAAGCCGATGAATATACCGAGGGGAATTAGATAGATTAATCGAGCTTGCTTGAGATTATCGGCGAAAACCCCGTAGGTATAGATCAGGGAGGACGGAATCGATAAAATCGCCACTAACTGCACGAGATTCGTGAATCCGTTCGGATTTTCTAAGGGGTGGGCCGAGTTGCTGGCGAAAAATCCCCCGCCGTTTTCTCCCAATTCCTTAATAATCTCGAAGTGGGCCACCGGACCGCGGGCGATCGCCTGACTCAGGTTGGGGTTTTCTAGCGTCGGCAAGATCGCTGGGCCAGCGAGGGTTTCCGGAACTCCGGCGATGATCAGGGCAATTGCCCCCACGATCGAGATCGGTAAGAGGATACGGGTGATCGCTCGGATCAGATCCACGTAGAAATTGCCCAACGGTCGCCCCGTCAGTCCCCGAATAAAGGCGATCCCCACCGCTAGACCGGTTCCGGCCGAGGTGAACATCTGGTAGCCGAGTCCCCAGATCTGACTCGCGTAGCTGAGGGTGGTTTCTCCGGAATAATGCTGTTGGTTGGTGTTGGTGATAAAGGAAATCGTCGTATGTAGCGTGGTGTCCCAAGTGGGAGCGGGGATCGCCGTCGGGTTGAGGGGAAGGACTTCTTGGCCCGCAATCAGGGAAAAAACCAGAATTGCCATCACCGCGTTACTGTAGAGAACGGCGCGGAGGTACTGCCAGCCGGTCATATTCTCTTTCCCTTTCACCCCGACGAAGCTGTAAAGAAGACTCTCGACTCGATCGCACAGTGGGTCGAGTAGGGTTCTCCGTTCCATGAAAACCCTCGCCATATAGCGCCCGAAAAAGGGGCTGATTGCCACGATTATCAGGATCGTGAGCGCGATTTGAATCCATCCTTGCAACATGGTTCGATCGACTCCGAAAAAAGGCTAGTGGTCATTGAGCTTGTGGAAATGTGGCGGCTCAATCGACGGATTCGACAAGCTCACCGTCCATGGTCGACCGGGAAACTCAGGGGTTCGCTGTCTCGAAACCGCTTGAGAAAACCAAGTTTGTCTAATTATTAGCGATCGTTAACCAGTGGATGATCGAGGGATTACTATCGCCTCTGCTGGGATGATTATAGCGATTTCAGGGCAGTCGCACACAATTCTTAACATTTTTGGACTTTGGACAAAGAAAAAAAGATTTGCGTAAAATTTACGGGTTCTCCTAGACTGGTTATGGCAAATTAGTAGTTTCAATGAGCCTAAACCCTTAAATAGACTAGGATCGAACAAAGCAAAAAGCTTTTTTATTAAAATTGCTTTTTTTAATTCTGGTGAGCCTTACTTGGCAAAGCTTGTGTGGACTATTTTCTGCTAAAATATCATAGCTACTCTAGAAGAGCCCTTTTACGCAAATCTAATTGGAGACAATATCTCCTCTTTCTCAGCGCGTAAAAAAGCTGAAAAATAGCGGTTCTTAGGAGCGTTTTGCCATAACCAATATTGATTCCGCACCATTGTCATCTGATTCGTTATCAAACAAAGCAAAATCAAAAAACAAAGCTGGTATTATAAACTATAAGCCAACGAACTGATTTTTCCAACAGCAACTGATAGTAACAAAAAAAGTAGGATTTTAATTGGTGTAACTTTTACGCCAATTAGGTTTTATTTTGTCCAAAGTTTAATAACATTTAGTTCGTAGAAATATTAAGACAACCAAGAACAGTTTCCAGATAGTGATTATTCCAACCAGCAGTAAGTCGCTTGTTCTCAATGCCTACCCTGGCAGTCTTTTCTTGGGACAATAAATTTACGCCAATATGACGTATGACAGCTATATTTTCATAAATAAGAACCGAATTTAGGACAACAAGATGTTGAAGTTTATTAATTTTTTGTCAGAAGAAAATGTTCTGAATCTCCATCATAATTTAACCAAAGTTTAATTATACAAGAGAAGATATTGATAAAAATAGTAATCATAAAAAGCAAATCTTTAACATTTATCAAGCAATTATTTTTATTAGTAAATATTCTACACAATTCAGGCTAGATAAGCAAGAGAGCTACGCCACTACTACCGAATCACTACCCCGACAAAACTTGAAACTGTGACTAATAGCCACTGTTTAATTCTAGGGATTACCTGAAAAAAATACTTTCCAACCAGCAGTAGCGATCGCACTTGCCAAAAGAATAATTAATGTCCAAACCTGATTTTTTTGGGTTCCTTCCACTGATTTTAGGCGATTATCGATGCCCTCAACCTTTTCAGTTAACTTTGCCTGTCCCACCTCTAGCTTATTTAATCGTTCGTCGAGTTTGTCAAATTTTTGGTTAAAATCTTTTTGGAGACTTTCAAATTTTTGGTTAAAATCTTTTTGGAGACTTTCAAATTTTTGGTTAAAATCTTTTTGGAGACTTTCAAATTTTTGGTCAACATCTTTTTGGAAACTGTCAAATTTTTGGTTAACATCTTTTTGGAGATTGTCAATTTTCCCCTCAATCCTTGTCAAAACAGCTTCTAGGGAATAGGTAACGGTTTCGTTAGACATAGTATCAACTCCCATTAGATATATTTTCTCGGTCCGCTATCGGAGACTATTTTAAGACTAAACCAGTTCACCGCTTTCTTGCAAAGAGTGGAGACGTTGATAGATTCCCTGCTGATTTAATAATTGATCATGGCTACCGATCTCGACAATACGACCATTATCCAAGACGACAATTTGATCCGCTTCTCGAACGGTACTGAGACGGTGGGCGATAATAATTGTGGTGCGAGTGCCTAAAATGGATTTCATGGCTAGTTGAATGGCTCTTTCTGACTCATAATCTAAGCTAGAAGTGGCCTCATCAAAAACTAACACATCTGGATCGACAATTAAAGCTCTAGCAATTCCTAAACGCTGTCTTTGTCCCCCCGAAAGACGCACGCCCCTTTCCCCTACAATAGTGGAATAACCATTAGGTAATTCATGAATAAATTCATCGACACGGGCAATTTTACAGGCTTCTGCTACCTTCTCGAAGCTAATATTAGGATTACCGTAGGTGAGATTTTCTAACACCGTACCATTAAACACATCTACTTCTTGATGGACAATCGCTAACCGTCGCCGATACCAAGTCACATCTAAGCGACGAATATCCTCGCCATCCATCATAATTTGCCCTTGATTCGGTTCAAAATAGCGGAAAAGTAACTTAACTAAAGTGGATTTTCCTGAACCCGATTTTCCCACTAATGCCACGGTTTGATAGGGTTCAATCAGCAGATTAATATCCTTGAGAATGGTTCTTTCTGGACTATAGCCAAAGCTAAGATTACTTAATTCTACTTTCCCCGTAAAATGATAGGGATTATGTTGGGCATGATCGGCTAAAAGACTACCGGCATCAGTGCCACTGGGTAAGTTGATAAATTCGTTTAGACGTGCCATAGAAGCATAGCGACGGGCAAAAGTTTCTGCCATTTGGGATAGGGGATCTAATTCCGCATAGGCCATACTAGCGAGGGTATAGGTGGTGATAAAATGCCCGATCGAGATTTTCTGTTGAACGGTGGCTAGGAGAGTAAAGAAAAATACTCCAAATAAACTAGCTTGGACGAGGGTTTTTTCCCAAGTAATTAAGTCCACATAACCCTTATGAATGCGATAGATAACGTAGGTAAATTCTCTCTCTAAACGCTGTTTCTGACGATATAACTCCTGTCCTTCTGTGGCAAAAGCTTTGACAGTTTTGATATTAGTAATAATCTCAGAATTGCGACTTTGGGTATTTTCGATATGCCGATCAAGAATTCTTTCTTTTTGCATTAAATCTTTTAAATCTCTCACAATAAAAGCTAGAATTAATACAAAAGAAATAACAAAAGCGAGGGCGATCTGCCATTGAATTACCCAAATAACAATAAAGATACCCAAAACTCTAAACAATTTTGGGATCATCATTCCCGCCACTTCGGGATAAGTCCAAGTATGACTTTCTATCCCTTTGGCGATCCGGTTAGCGATGCGTCCCGGATTATTTTCATCGTAAAAAGATAGAGGTAAGGTGAGAATTTTGGCAATAATTTTTTTGAGATGATCTCGTCGCGCTCTTAAGGATATTTCCCAGTGAAACCATGCACCCAGCCAAGGCTGAATTGGTGCTTTAATTACTGTAGTTAGGAAAATTAAGCCTAATAATACTGCCAAACTAACCCACTTTTCTGAGGCAAAGGGAGTTAAAATCATGGTGCGATCGACCAAAGATTGTACGAATCCATCTAAAGGTTGATCGGAAAGAACATTAAGAATCTGTCCGACAGCGTAGGGAACCATCAGATCGATAATTTCAAAGACACTGGAGGCAGCAATGCTCAAAAAGGCGGCTTTTTGATAATTGCGATAGTAACTGAGAATATCGCGTAAGGAAGCCATAACATCAAGTAAATTGCCAATTTTTAACTTCTATCTGATAACTGCTAACTGAAAAGACTAAAGGCACTTTTGGGATTGTTTTTCTGGAGTTACCATTATACTACAATACTACAAAAATCTGCCGACCTAGAAATTTATAGGACAAAAGCCTTGTCATAGTCTTGTATTCTCAATCAGCTATTAGTCAGGAGACGATGCTAGATCAGCTTATATTTCATCCTTGGCAGAAGCACCAGAGATCAATTTATCTAAAATTTTGACGAATATTATCACAAAAATTAATAAATTTCTGAAAGGTTTTTAAGTGTTCGGTTTTATCGATACGCTGTATTATAAAGCTTTTTTTCGGTACTTCTTCCTTCAACTAAAAAATAAATATTCATCGATTAACTAATTCCTTGAGGAAATTCTTCTAAGACATTGATAAGATCAATAAAGGCTTTTTGTCGAGTTTTAGAAATATGAAAATCAGCCGCATTGTGTACCTGAATTACTCCTCCTTTACGAGTGACTATTTTCCAATAGCCAGGACTGATATTATTAATTATATAGGGATGATGACTGGTAATAATAAACTGTAAATCTCGATAATTAACTAATAAATCTTCTGTTAAAGTGTCCAAACAGTTAACCCCCAAACTATTTTCAAATTCATCGATTAATATAACACTGCCATCAGGAGATAATTCGATCGTTGCTAAGAACATCAGGCTTTTTATCATTCCAGAGGAGATATTTGGTTCTACAATCCAGACATGAGAGTTTTTTTCTTTTATTTGTATGCGAGGTAGCTCTTCAAGTAAACCAATTCTAGTTAATGAAACAAGCAGATCACCTAGTTCGGATGGCTCTAAAGATTCTATTTTTAAATCTTCAACTTGAGGGAAAATATCTAAAAACTTTCTCTTTATTATCTCGAACGTATCAGGATATTTTTTATAAGTGATAAGCAGTTTGTCGGAAATACGAAGTTGACTCGATTGTAATTCAGAGAGAGAGTTATATTCGGCATATTCGTAGTTTCTAAGGATTTTACCAAATGTTGAATATGAGATATTAAACTTAAGTGGATTGAAAACCATTTTGTTAAATTCCTGTCGAACAGGGAAAACATCTTCTTCTTGATTGAAAAGCTCTATACAGCTTAAATAAGATGGTAGTTTTGGTGTCTTTGAATGTTTAAACTCAATTACCTCTTGGTTTCTTTCGATCAAAACCTCTTGATCTTTTAAAAGAGTTTCCCTAATTATACTAACCTTATTTTCGCCGTCATTACTATTGACTTCATCTTCTTCAATCTTGATGAGAGAACGAGCTTTTCTAACCTCAAATTCACCCAACCAATGATAACGAACATGATCATTGGTTAAAAGTTCCACATCCCATTTCACCCCATTTATGGATGCACCGTTAGCGATTCTTTTTAAATTACTAATAGCCTTTAAAATCGAGGTTTTTCCTGCACCTGAGATACCAACTAATAAATTCAAATCTGGAAAAAATTTGCAAGAATCTATACTTAATCCAGAGGATAAATCTTGATAGGATAATCTCAAAAGTTTCATAATAATTCCCCACTGCTAAAACTAAAAAGGGTGAGTTAATTCTCACCCCAAGATTTTACTGAGGATCGAGTTTTAGGACTGCCATAAATGCCTCTTGCGGGACATCAACAGTTCCGATCGCTTTCATCCGTTTCTTCCCTTTTGCTTGCTTGTCTAACAGCTTTTTCTTGCGGCTAATATCACCACCATAACACTTAGCTAAGACATCCTTTCTTAAAGCAGGAATATGTTCACTAGCGATAATTTTAGAACCAATAGCTGCTTGAATGGGAACCTTAAATTGATGCCGGGGAATCAATTCTTTTAACTTTTCGGTTAACGCACGACCAACATAATAAGCTTTATCCCGGTGAACGATCATCGCTAAAGCATCAACGGGATCACCATTGACCATAATATCTAATTTAACTAGCTCATTTTCCCGATAGCCAATTAATTGATATTCCATACTAGCGTAACCGCGCGATCGAGATTTTAATTGATCAAAAAAGTCCGTCACCACTTCCGCTAAAGGTAACTCATAAATCAAAGCGGTGCGAGTTTTAGTAAAATAACGCATATCCTTGAAAACTCCCCGACGACTTTGACATAATTCCATCAAAGCGCCTACATAGGTTTCCGGAGTAATCATTTCCACTTGGATATAAGGTTCCTCAATTTTTTCCCGTTTTTGTGGGGAAGGTAACAAACTAGGATTATCCACTTCGACAATTTCCCCATCGGTGGTAGTGACCTGATAAACTACCGAGGGAGCAGTGGTAATTAAATCTAAGTTATATTCCCTTTCTAGTCTTTCCTGGACGATTTCCATGTGTAGCAGTCCCAAGAAACCGCAACGGAAACCAAAACCCATGGCGCTAGAAGTTTCCGGTTCGTAGGATAGAGCTGCATCGTTTAATTTTAACTTTTCCAGCGCATCTTTGAGATCGGCATACTGATCAGCATCGGTGGGGAATAATCCGCAGAAAACCATCGGTTTTGCTTCTGTATAACCGGGTAAAGGCTCTTGTGCTGGTTTAGCGGTTAGAGTAATCGTATCACCCACCCGGGCATCAGCAACAGTTTTAATCGCGGCTGCCAGATAACCCACTTCTCCCGCGTGAAGTTCATTTACCTGTACCTGTTGCGGTGATAAAATTCCCAATTCATCAATCACAAATTCTTTACCGGAAGCCATAAAACGAATTTTATCGCCCTTTTTCACCCGACCATCCATGACGCGGAAATAGACAATTACTCCTCGATAAGCGTCGTAATAACTATCAAAAATTAAAGCTCGGAATGGTTCTTCAAGGGTATCTTGGGGAGGGGGAACTAATTGGACGATCGACTCTAGAATATCATTAATACCGATCCCAGCCTTAGCCGAGGCCCGAATCGCCTCACTACAGTCTAAACCCACCACTTCCTCGATTTCCGCTGCGACCCGTTCCGGTTCGGCACTGGGTAGGTCGATTTTATTTAAAACTGGGATAATTTCGAGGTTATTTTCCAGCGCTAGGTAAACATTGGCTAAAGTTTGCGCCTCTACTCCTTGGGACGCATCCACAACTAATAAAGCTCCCTCGCACGCCGCTAGAGACCGAGAAACCTCGTAGGAAAAATCCACATGGCCGGGGGTATCAATCAGATTAAGAACGTATTTTTGACCATCCTTAGCGGTATAATCCATGCGTGCCGCTTGTAACTTGATGGTGATACCTCGTTCCCGTTCCAAGTCCATATTATCGAGAAATTGTTCTTTCATCTCCCGTTGGGCTACGGTTCCCGTAATTTGCAGGAGGCGATCGGCGAGAGTTGATTTACCATGATCGATATGAGCGATGATGGAAAAATTGCGAATGCGAGAAACGGGAACGTCAGTCATCGTGGTTCACTGTTGGCAAAAGTCAGGGGTTTATAAAATTTTAGATTCCTTAATTCATTGTAGAGGTAAAGTCTCTAAGGCTGGAGCAAAAGCGAAAAGTAAAAGGTAAAAAAAGCTAAACTGCAAGTATAGTCAGGGTTTTGGCCTTAGCTTTCCCTCTCGGCATCCACAGGAAACTATGGTAGGCTTGATTATGGTGACAAAATCAGGGAAAGGGCAATGGCTCAGGAAAAGCTCTATGATTTGTCCAAATCGGATTACTATAGATAGGGCTGGCTGAATAAATCTAAAAACCTTGTTGGATAAGGCTTTTAGACTTTTTTCCCTCAAAAAGTGCCTATGGAGTGATCGGCGGCAAAATCCCTGGACTTTTTCCCTGAAAATTAGGTAACTGACTACTTCAAAATCGGTAAAACCCCACACCCTACACCCTACACCCCACACCCTGCCACCACGAAAAACTTTTTTCAGCAGATCCTCGATAAACTCTTGGATGAGAATCCTCGACTGACGGGTAGAATGATAGATAGCAATCATTAATAGAGCTTATGAACGACAATGCTACACCGACTCAGCGCACGGCGGAGAAAGTTGAAATCGCTATTCACCTTGACTCGGAAGTTTTAGACCAGATTAAACACCTGACTAACGATCCTAGTCGCATTATCGAAACAGCGATTAAACAGTGGCTAAGAGGAGAGAAACAACCGGATGAGGACTTAACCCGTCATCTTCGACGCAATCCCCCCGTACCACCCAAAGGGGAATGGAATGACTAAGATTTTTCAGTCTCTAATAGGTTATTTCCCGACGGAGAGACTGAAATATTTTCTTAGGTCAACCATTGACGGTAATTGAGATTTTTTCCCCAACTAAGCTGGTCATACTAGATTCGTTGAGTATAGGCTACATATCAGGACAAGCAAAAGGGGGAATAGATAATCAGTTTTTAATAAACGGATTTAGTATCATTTTGCTTGGGTACTGACAGGAGGAACAAAACTGATGCAGATAGAAATTGAAGGAGCCGATGCTATCAAAGTTGCTGAGGACATCCTAGAGATGGAAGGGGTGCAAGGCAGCTACGAAGTTATCTCCGAAGTGCAGAAAGAGGGAACCCTTGCCACCATTGCCACCATCATCGGCATTATTAGCGGAACAATCGCCATCGCTGAGAAATTTTACCAATTAAAGCGAAAAATTGACTCTCCTGAAACCCCGAAAATCGAACGAGTGTTAATTGTCAGCAAAAACGGCGATCGCCTGCTGCTCAAAGATGCTACCCTAGAGCAACTACAAAAACTCTTGGAACAAGAAAAATTATGAAGATACTGCATATTGACCTTCAGGAGAGGGGTAGCAATAGCGTTGAGTTCCGATTTTTCTGGGATAACCCCAACCAGACTCGTACCTACACAAGATGCTTGAGTGAAATAGACAACCCAAGTAAAAAGGCCGACACCGATTACTATACCCGTTTACCGGAAGATCACGCCACAACAGGACAAGGTTTGTACCGATGGTTAGATGGTACGGAGCGCATCCTCCAGAGCGAATTAGATAGCCCCCGGGGAGAGGAAATAATAGTTCTGGCTATCAGCACCAGCAAAAGATTAGTCCATCTACCCTGGGAATTATTACACAATGGTCAGGGTTTTTTGGTGGAGAAAAGACCTGCCATTATTCCCGTGCGGTGGTTTTCCAATAATAGACCGAATCAGATTGTCAGTCCGCCGCAAAACCGCCCCCTCAACTTGCTCTTTATGGCTACCTCTCCGCTAGGCGTTGAACCCGTCTTAGATTACGAAGCAGAAGAGGGGCAAATTTTAGGAGCCACCCAGCGCAATCCGGTGAACTTGAGAGTAGAAGAAAGTGGTTGTTTAAATGAGTTAGGCTATGTAGTTCGGGAATATGACCAAGGCTACTTTGATGTCTTTCACTTAACAGGTCATGCAACTCATCAGGACGGAAAACCCTGCTTTCTCACCGAGGATGAGTATGGCAACCGGGTTGATAGCGACACCAATGCCATTTATGATGCGATCGCTCGTTCTTCTTTACCGCCTTTAATTTTCCTCTCTGGTTGCCGTACAGGTTATGCTCCTGACAGCGCAGTTCCCTCCATGGCGGAAGAATTTTTGAACTTGGGGGCAAAAGCTGTTTTGGGTTGGGGAGAAAGGGTTCTAGATACGGATGCAGCAGTGGCAGCGAAGGAATTGTACGGACATTTATCCCAAGGGGAAACGGTAATTGAGGCCCTATCTGCTACCTATAGAGCCTTAATTGACCAGCAAGCAAGGGATTGGCATAAACTGCGCTTATATGTAGGAAACACTCTACCTCAAGCCCTAGTAACTCCCTTAAGGACACCGAAACGCACACAACTGCCAAAACCGACAATTACCAGAGAATTTAGAGATGATGAAAATCGGCTTAGGGTGGTCAAAAGGGAAGAGTTTGTCGGTCGTCGTCGCCAGTTACAGAATTGTTTGCGAACGCTGAAAACGGATTCGGAAAAGGTTGGGGTACTAATTCATGGTATGGGAGGTTGGGGAAAAAGTAGTATCGCCTCTCGACTGTGGGAGAGATTGCCTGAATCGGAAAAGATTCTCTGGTGGCGACAAATTGATGAAGTTTATTTGATAAGAAAGTTAAAAGATAAACTCATCAATCCTAAAACTAGAGAACTTATTGCTGATTTAGAAAACAATCAAATTGAACTTAAATCTCGATTATCTCACCTATTCATTCGGTTAGCTGAATTGGGAGAAAAACCGTTTCTTCTGATTCTTGATGACTTTGAATGGAATCTCGAACCTCGTGAAGGTCGCTATATTCTTAAGGCTCAAGTCGCCCCGATTTTAGCAGCATTAGTCGGGTCACTTCGAGAAACGGGAACTCATCATCGGATTCTGATTACTTGTCGCTACGAGTTCGATTCTGATTTATTGGATTATTTCTATAAACAAGGGTTAGAACCATTTAGAAAAGCTGAATTAACTAAGAAACTCAATCGCTTAGAAAATTTTGCTTCTGATAAGCTTGATAAATCTCTAAGGGAACGAGCGTTAAATTTAGCCGATGGTAATCCTCGTTTATTGGAATATCTCAATAATGAAGTTTTAGGTAAAAAAGATGCAGAAGCCAAATTAACGGAACTAGAACAAAGTCCCGAACTATGGAAAGATCAAATAATTTGGGAGGAATTATATCAGCTTATTGATGAGCCGTTACAACAGGTTCTTAGTCATTGTCTAGTCTATGAAATCCCCGTCCCAATGGTAGCTTTAGAAGCTGTTTGTCATTCTCTGACTAATTACCAACAGCAATTACAACGGGCAAGAGAACTGGGACTACTGGAAATTAGTCCTGAATTAGAAGAAGAAAATCAACTTTATCGTGTCTCTCGAATTTTACCTCACATTATTTCCTCTATCCAACTTCCTGCTGCACCAGAGGTTTATTCATTATCTAGGAAAGCTCATGATAAATTATATGAATTATGGGGAAATAAAGAAAACGAAAATGAGGAAAGATGGCGCGAGATTTTCCGTCTAGCTTTTGCAGAGACAGAAAACCCTGAAAGATTTAGGGAACAATTCGACAAGATGATCTCGGTACAATATCACAAAGAGGCTGATCGCGCCTACGAAAAAGAACTGAGAAAACAGAGGGAACATCTCATAGAAAACCAAGAACAAATCTATCAAAAGTTAGAGGAGTACCTAAAGCAACAGGATTGGAAAAAAGCCGACTACGAAACCGCTTTCATTATGTACCAGTGGATGATCATAGAAAATTATAATGACTTCTACGACCTTTTTAGTCAGGTATCCCTAGATGTAATCAATGAAATTGACCGTCTCTGGGTGAAATACAGCGAAGGGAAATTTGGTATTAAGAGACAGGCGAAAATTTACCGTGACCTTGGGGGGACAGAAGAATATAATCGGGAAGTATGGGGTAGTTTTGGCGATTGCATAGGTTGGCGACAAGGAGGTATATGGTTGGAGCTTGAAAATATAGAATATCCTGCCACAGCAGACTTGAGCGACTTTACATTTCCAATTCTTATATACCATCACTTTTACCAAGGTGGGGGTGGGGGAATTGTTTATGGAGCGAGGAGAATTTCTACGTTAGCTTCAAGACTTGAATCCCAAAATATTTAACTTAGGTGCTAACAATCGGGTAAAATTCTATTTAGAGGCTATAATCAGTGCATCCATATATTGACGTAAGTATAAGGTAACTTCTTGAAATCCAATTTCTGAAAGTTCAGAGATTGTTTCATCTTCATAGCGTATTCTATTAGGTTGTTCATCCGTAGTATAGTGCAACATAACCTCTTTCAGGAGATCGAACCTTTCAGCAGATACAAGGACTTCAAAGAATTTATCATATTGCCACTTTATATCACGGTTATGCTGTTCACCTCTTTGCGCGATTTTATCAGCGTCTAATAACTTACCTCCAATGAGAAGCCGACTATATAATAGTTGAAATACTTGAAAACGATAGAGTGCCAACATATTGTGAAAAGTGAATCCAGAAACAATAAAATTAAAGTTATTCAAAGGATAACTTTGCAAAAAGTTTAAAACATCATCCTGAATAACAACAAGAGTATCTTGAGATAGGTAATGTGAAAGCCTTGAGCGGATTTTTTGAATCATCGAAGGTTCGTTATCGATAGCGATTATCTTAATATTTTTTGCTTCAGATAGGATCATCTCAGTTAATTCTCCATCGCCACACCCAATTTCTAGGATCAGCGATTCCTTTGGGCAAGAGTTTTGATAGTTAATTAGTAGTTTGACTAACTCTTGTCTTAACTTTTTAAGATGAGGACGAGCAGATTGCCAGAGACTATAATCATCACCTATCTTGCCGTCAAACCTTCTTTCTATAAGTTGATTATTTTCCATAAATTATAACTTAGCTATTTTGGTGTACATAGTCAGAGACTTAATTTTGCTGAAAGACTTGCCGAACATAATATTTAGCTTTTGATGGCAATTCGCTACTTCCTCTAAACGCTTAACTTTGGTACTTTGACTCATTCCAATTATAGCATATCTTTACAATTGCAGAACTTCCACAAGCAAACTTAAGATACATATCTTATTTGAAAGCAAAGCTAGACTCTAGCCTACTATTAATGATGTATTCTCCTCATAATAATGCTGCGGTTTCCAAGATTAAGAATATCAGGTATCCCTTCAATTTCTACAATAAAATGTTCCACAAATTCATGTCGTACATCTTCACGAACTCCTATTTTACTCGTCCATCTTCCAGTGTTTAATTGCCGACAGGCGTGAGAGGGACTACCATTAATAGTATAAATAGCGATTTTTTCAACAAAAAAACCGTTAGGACTAAACTCTAAATTAGGATCACCAATTGGGCAAACTTCAAAATGCTCGGTCCTATAGGCATCTATGAAGGCACTTAGAGTGTTCTCCCTTGGTATTCCAGCTGGCCAATATTCAGTCTCAAATCGATCGGGAAACCACCAACGCTCTTGATCATTTACTGCCCAAGCAAAGGAATTGTAATAAGGAGTTCTCCGACTGGTTATATGACTATCACCGTTAATGATTACAATACACATACTTTTTAAATAGATGATTTAGTGTTCATTAATATATCCCCTTTAATACGCCAATTCAAAAATGAAACGCATCAACCTCAAGAGTTGACAAAGAAAGGCTCATCAGGTACTGTCTGATCATTAACAAAAACAAATCAGACCCAAAATGA
>NZ_JACJSV010000049.1 GCF_014698335.1 Microcystis viridis FACHB-1342
CCCTAGCTGGTGCCGAGAAAACCTTCACCAGCTAAGTATTTTTACTCAAGTCTCTGGAGGGGGATAGCTTATGTGACAGTTGAGGGTGCGGAATGTGGGATCAAATCATTACCCAAATCATTACCGAAATCTCTAACTGACTTTTGACAAGTTTCTGTTGGGAAAGACGGCTTTTTTGTCCTTCTATTCTCTCCTCGATTTGTTGTATTTCCTTGCCGATTAATAGAGAATCTAGGGTTAAAATCGGTTGTCCTGCTTTCACCTCTTGGCCTTCACGGACATAGATTTTTTCCACTTCTCCTGCGGTGATTGCGTCGAGTTTGACCAGGGTAAGCGCATCTTAACAATCCTTGACAAAATGAACTTTATGTGAGTTGCTTACCCAGAGAGCGATTCAGGCATATTTGAGGAGAATTGGCCATCTCAATTGTTAAGCAAAAATTGACCAAATGGGTCGATTTCGTAACTATTCTGATTGACTGGTATCACTTGAAATGCCCATGCGGATCACAAAATTGGCCAATTGTCAATAGCGTTTGAGATGCTCTCACCCTGAATAGGGAGATGATGTTGGGTTTCCGTTGTCAATCCAACCTTGCAAGATAGGCGTATGCCTTCGGCATCGCACCTGATACCTTAATAGCTAAGTTGCTTGTTTGCCAAATTCAGGAACAACCAGGTTGACTTCCTTCGAGTTGTAACCAAATGCTTCTACCTGAGACTTGATCAAATCAAGAGCATCATAATAAGCAAGGCTTTGTCCTTTATAGAAAGAAGAGTCCTCTCCTTTTATGTCAGCTTCGTTAATTTTTGCGAGGGATTCATTGTACTTTTCTTTGAGAATAAGTGCATGATCTTTGATAAAGTTAACAGATTCTGTGTTCATAGCCCTCTCTCCTTGAGTAGGCTTTCTAGTATAGTCTTTTGCTCGCTCTGCCGATTTATGCCACTTTGCCATTTATCGGGAAGAGCTTTTTGCTGTCTAGGATCAAGATTATCAAAATCAGGTATAAATTTTTGGGGAGCTTCAATCTTTTTTTGATGTTCAGAAATTTGCTTGTTTATAGATTCAATTCCTTTTCGGATTTGAGAGTCTGGCTTTTTGGCATATTCGTTATAGAATCCAGAGTGCTTACCCCCTTGTTTGGCAATATTATATGGGTCATTCACATTAGTCACATCATCCACTTCATCAACAGCCTTAGTAGCTACCAACTGTTGATTCTTCACTATTATACCTCTCCAGAAAAGATTTTTGATAAGCTCTTAGTCAGGGCTTCATCTCTTATTTTGACAATTATTGGAGAGGTCTATTTAGCAGGGTCAGTCCACACTCACCCACATCAATATAGGAGCGAACAAACTCTATCTGAGTTTCTTGCATCACTTCTGTGGTAAGACGATTTTGCCTAATTGAGTTTTCGGTAAGTTTTAGGGGAATTGTTGGGTTTCCTTGCGTCAACCCAACCTACCAGATCGGCGATCGCCTTGAGTTAAATTTGAGAAAGTTCGCGTTCACCCGCTAATTTCAGTGCAGAAGCGGCTTCAGGAATATAGGAAGTTTTCGTTTTAGAGACCATACCTCCCTGTTGTTCCTGTAATTGTTCTAGACGCATGGTACTCCAATCGGTCAGCATCGAGTTACCTAGCCGGGGGGCCAATTTGTTAATTTTCTCCACGGCGGAGATAGCTAATTCATCCATCTGTAGGGAAGCTAGATAGCAATCACAGGCGATGTCTATCTCTCCTAATCGTTCGTGACATTGGCCGGCCATAAACCAAGCGATCGCCATTCCGGGCGGGCCGAGTCTAGTGGCAGAACGATAGATTTTCGCCGCTTCTTCAAATTTATTTTGTTTCAGTAAAATTTCCCCCAGTTGCAGGCGATAACGAGAGTAAAGAGGTTCCATCGCCACCATTTTCTTCGCTCTCTCTTCGGCGAGATCGATATCACCCAACCAGAGAGCTTCTTTCGTTCGACTCTCAAAAACCGTCGTCAGATTTTCATGGGCGGCAATTCTCTCGGTGTCGTTTTTACACTCGCGGGTTAGTTCTTCCGCTAGGGATTGACAGAGATCCATTTCACGGATAACCGTTTGCCGTTCACCCCGCAGAAGTGGAGCGAAAACAGCCGCACGCTGGAAAACACTGGTTAAACGTTTAAACTCGAAACGATCAAGGGAAGGTTCGAAGTGATAGAGTGCCTCTTTCGCTACTTCTCGCCAATGGGCGACCGCCGCTATATCTCGAAATACAGTAGCGTGTAAAGCGATTAGTTCTACGGCCGCCCCGAAAACCTCCAGGCTTTCTTTAGAAGCGTATTGAACGATTCGTTGAAAATCTTCGAGATTTTCTGATGTACTGATACTTTCTTGACAGAGGATTTTAGACATCGCCAGGCTGTAAGCTAATCTAGCGAACGTGGGGTCTCTGCCAATGTTTTCATCGGTAATTGCGGGAATATAGCGAGTAATCGCTTCATGAAAGCATAAACTCGATAATAAATTAATTGTTTTCAGTTGAGTAGCGGGTGAAAGCTCACGATAATGCTCTAAATGCTCGCAAAGAACTCTCCAACGTTCGGTTCTCAACTCATCGGGGAGGGTGAGAGGATCGTTAATTGAGTATTGAAAAAGACCGGTCTCTCGAATCAATTGCTCTCGAAAAGAAGCAGGGTGAATGAGAGTAACCGGGTTCACGGACGACGTATTAGTATCTCGCACTTCGGAGACAAGATTTCGATAACTATAGTCAATTCCCTGAATATGCCAAGCGCCAGATTGATAGGGACTAAGATCGAAATAAGGACGATGGCTCCAAGTGATCGGAAAATCGTTTAAAAATAGCATACATATTCTCAAGAAATGCGATCTTTATCTGGTTGGTATTTCCACGATAGTCAACGGAGTATCTTGTTTTGCTGAACTACCGTGGAAACTGGGAGAAGGAAAAGATAAAATACTGAGGCGTTGCTGAATCAAGGTATGAATGCCAACTGTGCAGGTTCCCCTGCAAAAGTTAGTTTGGGTCTAGGTTTTAAGAAATTCCACCAAAGAAGATTCATATCTCAAATCAGCAACGCCATACTTCTATGTTTAGTCATTCTCAATAAGGCTGTCCTTATTGCGGTGACTAATTACACCGCGAGGGAGCATCCCACTTTTGCAATAAGCAATTGTACTTAGATGCGAAATACTTATATGGCAAGCCTTTTCGGGAGTTCATAGATTTTCAACGGTTCTCTAAATTGTGTGATTGGAACCAGAATCGTTACTACAAAAGCCTTCTTACCCTTCTGAGCATTTATACTCATTACATAATTGGGATGCTCCCCACCGCGACCGATTGAGATGAGCAGCAACACCAACGACAACAACCGCCTACCACTTGACGTAAGGTTTTAAAAGCGGTGATACTTTCTGGACTGTCGTTAGCGGCATCGGTGCGAAACTCGATAATTTCGTCAGTCACCGTGTTTTTGAGCTCGTTGATTTTGATGTTAGCCATGAGATGTATTCTCCAAATTTTCGCTAAATGAATGAATCAAATTATTGATTCAAGAAAACAATAACAATTTTTCAACATCAGATCAACTATCAAAATCGAACAAAAAAAAGATAATTGAGTTATTTATGTTCTTTTTGAAAGACTGTTTTTTGCGAAAACATCATCAAAACCGATTAAACAACGGGCTTCCAAGCTATTTAAAGAAACAAAAATAAGTAATTTATGTACAAAAAACTCTGAACTTGTCTTGTTGGAAGCAAAGAGAACCAACCAAGCTAACTGAATTGAGTTATTTAGGGTTTGCGGCAAAAAGTTTGTTGATGGGGTTAGGAGTCAGGATTCAGTAGCCGGTCGTCGGTCGTTTCAGGCTTTGTTGCCCTCCTTTTTGTACTAGCTTGCGTACCACAAGAAGGATAATGCCAAGTTTTTGAAGGTCACAATCCTATTTTCGCAGCACTAACATCAGACTTTAACAGGTCAAAAGCCTTATTTTAAAAGGGTTTTATCATTATTCAGCAAGCACTATTTATTTTTTTTATTAACTGGGAATTCTGTTAATGAATAGATTCAGGAATTTTTAAAAGTGTATGTATTAAAAATCGCTTTGTTGGTTTTTATGCTGAATAAGCTCACTCAAGAATAATCGGATTATTGGTATTTTATTAATCCATATTGTATTAATTTTATAGTAAAATAATCCGTAGGTTGGGTTAAACGAAGTGCAACCCAACACAAAACATGAAGAATAATAGGGGGATGATGTTGGGTTTCATGCTTCAACCCAACCTACAAAATAGGCGATCAGCCTTCTGTAAAACTTCCGCAGTGACCGACTCGCTTAGATAATACTCCCCGCAATTCTGACAGATATCCGCAGGGACTTGTTTTAAAATCACGATACAATTATCTCTCTCTAAAGTAACGGTAACAAAACCCGATCGAGTCGTACCGTGTTTACAGATCACACATTCCATAACTCTTATCTTCCCTTACTATGTTTGCGGGGTGAGCAATGCCCACCCCGTTCACGATTAATTACTAAACTCGTATTCTATCTCTTGAATCTTCTCCTTTACCCAGCCGTTAAACAAATCAACACCGATTTTCAGAGCCAACTCCTCGGTTAATTTTGGTTTAAGGATTTCCTCGACAAAAATCAGGTGAAAACCCCGATCGCCTTGCAGCGGTTTCAACAATCGAGAAGAATCCGATGCGAAAATTGCGGACGAAAGATTCGGTCGTAAATCCTTACGGTAAACAGTACCGCGATAACCCCCCTTGCGTCGTAATTCCACATCCTCGATATAGCGATGCGCTACTTCCTGAAAGCTGATTTCCTCCTCCTGAATTGATTCATACAACTCCTCCGCCATCGCCTGATCTGCTAACACTACCTCATAGATCACCGCGCCAGTATAATCTAGCTGGTGTTCCACAAAATAGGATTCAATTTTGTCTGCGAAAAGATGTTCGGCTAATTTACCCGATAGTAAATTGAATTGAACGATCGCCTCGAAATCGTCTAGGGATAAGCCCTGTTTTTCCAACCAATTCCATGTATCTTTGGCGTTATGTAATTCATTGGCGAGACGGAATTGATCGGCCGCCTGTTGTAACTCGTCAGTCGTGTTTTTAATCCCCGCTGCCGTGGCGGTTTCGGTGATGATTTTCCGACCGATAATTCCCTCGACTATTTCGGGAACTTTCCCCGATAGCTTAAGCTGTTGGATAAGGTCTTGATTGCTGATGGTGATACTATGGGACATAATGACTCCTGAAAAAAACTACAGTTTTAACCCATCTTTTTGTAGATCCTTAAAGGGATCGAGGATGTAATCGATCACCCGACGCTGACGGACGATCGCTTCTGCGGTAGCCGTATCTCCCGGATTGAGGGGAATACATTGATTTCCCTTTTGAATACAGGAGCGATCGAGTTGAATTTCTAGCTCGAAAACGTTAATTTTTCCGTTGGGCGTTTCCTTTTCGATCGCCGTCGGTGATTTCTTGGTGATCTTGCCGCCGATAATGCCGTAATCCTGAAAAGGATAGGCATCGAACTTGACTTTTATCGGCATACCGGCGCGGAGAAATTGACTTTGATCCGTGGGCATTTCTGCCTTGAGAATAAACCGCGATCCTTTCGGTGCTATCTCCGCAACCCGCGTTCCCGACTGCACCACCGCACCCGCGCGTTTAATCGGTAATGAAAAGATTGTGCCGTCGGTATTCGCCTTTAAAACCCTCTGACTTAGTTGGATTTGGAGCGCTTGCCGTTGGCTCTCGCTTTGGGCGATTTCCGATGCCAGTGTTGCGATCTCCGTGTCTAGATTGTTAATCTGCTCCTGTACCCTTAAGAGTGCCAACTCGTTGGAATGGCGGAGACTTTGATAACCCCGCTGCCGCTCCTGTAATTGCAGACGCGCTTGGGCGATATCGGCGCTCGTTTGTTGACTCGTCTGACGGTAGGCACTTTTTAATTCCGCTAGTTTATGTTGATTTTCTTTTACCTCCGCTTTTCCCCGCTCGTAGAGTTGTTGGCGCTCCTTGGCATTGTCCTCGCGCTCGATGAATTGCACCTCCGATATCGCGCCATCCTCCCACGCTTTTCGGTAGCGATCGACTTCTTTTAAAGCCGTTTCATAACGACTTTTGAGAATCGGATAATCGGTCTGACTTTGTGCGAGGGCGGTTTTCGCTTGATTTACCCGCGCTTGTTGTTCTTCTAGGGATATTTTGGCCTTCTTGATTAATGCGTCCACATTCTCCCGCGCTTGTTCGATCGAGGCTTCTTTTTCCGCTGCTGCCGCGCGATTTTGTTGGCTTTGGGTGGTTAAAGAAATCTCTAACTGACTTTTGACAAGTTTCTGTTGGGAAAGACGGCTTTTTTGTCCTTCTATTTTCTCCTCAATTTGTTGTATTTCCTTGCCGATTAATGAGGAATCTAGGGTTAAAATCGGTTGTCCTGCTTTCACCTCTTGGCCTTCACGGACATAGATTTTTTCCACTTTTCCCGTCGCGATAGCATCGATTTTGACTGTTTCTCCTTGGGGTTCCAGTTTTCCTGGTCCGACACCGGTTTCATCGACTTTTGAGAATATCGCCCAGGGGAGAATGATCGAGACGAAAATAATCAGAAAATAGAGTAAACCACGCGTCCAGGGTAGGGGTAAAGTATCGATCAATTCTTTGGTATGGAAAGACCAGTTATCGCGCTCTCTGTCTAGATTGGTTGTCATAGTTATTCACTCAATTGATTAGAGTTCAAATTACGGTAAATTCCAGGTCTGGCCATTAATTCTTCGTGGGTTCCACTATCGACTAATACCCCTCGATCGAGAACGAGAATACAATCCGCGTTCCGCACCGTAGAGAGGCGATGGGCGATAATCACCATGGTGCGATTCTGCCGAATTTTCTGGAGATTTGTTTGAATAATCCGTTCCGATTCGGTATCGAGGTGGGAAGTGGCTTCATCGAGGATTAATAACCGCGGCTCTCCCATCAACGATCGAGCGATGGCGATCCGTTGTCTCTGTCCCCCGGAAAGTAGCCCTCCACCCTCGCCGATCTGGGTTTCGTACCCCATCGGCAGTGATTGAATAAAGTCATGAATTCCCGCTAATTTCGCCGCGACCACCACATTTTCTAGGGGGCGATCGGGATGACCTAAACTGATATTTTCCCGAATCGTGGAACCGAAGAGAAAGGTATCCTGATCGACGACTCCCACCTGTTGCCGGAGGGAACTGAGGGCGATCGTACTCAGATCGTAACCGTCGATCGATATCTTCCCATCGGTGGGGGGATAGAGGCCGATCAGTAATTTCGAGATCGTGGTTTTTCCCGAACCGCTCCGACCGACGATGGCAACGGTTTGACCGGGTAAAATTTCAAAACTGAGGTTTTCTAAAACATTCTGATCGCTGTCGGTGTGGTAGCGAAAGGTGACATTTTCAAAGCGAATATGTCCCTGTAATTCTGGGAGAAACTGACGGGAAAGTTCCTCTAAATTCTCCTCCGGTTTCGCGTCCAGTACATCGTTAATGCGCTCGACGGCGATATTGACTTCTTGAAATTGCGTCCAGAGAACGGTTAAGCGTTGAAAAGGCGCAATGATCTGGGCAAAAAGCATATTAAAGGCGATCAGTTGTCCGATCGATAATTGATTTTGAATCACTAGATAGGCACCGAAACAGAGTAACCCCGTCGTCGCTAAAGATTCGATCAGATTACTGAATATCTGGAGATTATTGCCGATGATCTGCCCGGAGAAATTTTTCTTGACCTCCACCGAGAAAAGGTCTTCCCAGTGCCAACGGGTCGATCGCTCTGTGGCGGTAGATTTGACGGTACGAATACCGGTTAAAATCTCGATTAGGTAACTGCTTTCTTTAGCGAGTGCCTGAAAAATATCCCGGGATATTCGCTGCAGAAAAGGGGTAGAAATTAACGCCAGTAGAAGGAACGGTGGCACAATCGCCAAACTGATGAGGGCTAATTGCCAGCTATAGCGGAACATCACCGCCACATACACGAAAACCGTTAATAAGTCAAGTAAAATCGAGAGAGCTTCCCCAGAGAGAAAACGCTGGATCTTGCGATTTTCCCCGACGCGAGAAATGATATCGCCCACATAGCGGGACTCGAAATAACCGAGGGGAAGGCTGAGGGTATGGCGGATAAAACCGGTGATTAATGCCGTATCGATGCGATTAGCGGTGTGATCGAGGAGATAGGCGCGTAAACCGGTAATTGCTACCCGAAAAACCCCGAAAATTAGCGCACCGATCCCCATCGCCCAAAGGGTAGTTAAGGACCCCTGGACGATTACTCGATCGAGGATTAACTGGGTGAAAATCGGCGTAATTAAGCCGAATATCTGGATAAAAAGCGAGGCGACGAAAATTTCCAGCAGCACGAACCAATGGGGTTCCAGTAAGCGATAAAACTGCCAGAGAGAGGTTTTATCCTCTTTCGTGTCCCGGAATTTCTGGTTCGGTTGGAGCAGCAGGGTGAATCCCGTCCATTTACTGGCGAATTCGGCACGACTTAGGGTTAATTGCCCGATCGCTGGATCGCCAATAATCACCTGTTTGGGGGTAATTTTCCAGATAACAACGAAGTGTTTGCCTTCCCAGTGAGCGATCGCCGGTAGGGGCTGTTTCCCTAATCCCTCTAGAGTCGCTTTTACCGGACGGGTGGAGAGGCCGATATTTTCCGCCGCGGTGATCAGTCCCGACAGGGATGCCCCGTCGCGGTTGACGTTGGCCATTTCCCGCAAACGGTTGACGCTGATTCTTTTGCCCCAATAACGGGCGATCATGACTAAACCGGCCGCCCCGCAATCGGAGGCGGACTGTTGCTCGAAGAAGGGATAACGGCGGAGGGATTGCCCGATCCAGTGACCTAACCGCTGCGCCGGAGAGGGAAAATAGGCTCGATCGCTTTTTTTGTCCGTTTCTTCTGTCTTCGTCCCAAGAAGTTGCTCAATTTCCCGCGCCCGTTGCAGTAATGTTTTTTTCAGGGCGGGGTGTTTTTTCAGGATCGGCCTCAGGGCGGACTCGGGGATAAGAAGTAGTTCCGCCTTTGCGGAGACTCGAACCGAGTAGGGAAGAAAACCCGATCGGGGAAAGAGGGTGAATTCTCCAAAAAATTCGTCGGTTTTGAGCGCGATCATCTCTTTTTGCTGCGAGTTCGCTATGCGAACTTTGCCGCGAACCACTAGATATAATCCGGGCTGTAGGGGCAGTGTACCTGCTTCGGGAGAGAGGGTGATCGCCGTTTTCTGGAGACTCCGCCACTGGGTTTCGGACAGGAATTCTGGCCAGGGATTGACGAGGCTGTGAGTATCGAGCATAGTTGTTTTAAGCTTTGGCTGAAGGAGAAAGATCGATGATGCGGATCGGCTGTAGCTGTTTGCGGAGGCGATTGACGTGGGTGGGGGTGAGCGCGACCCCGAATTCTTTCTCTAGATGCTGCGCTAACCAAACTCCCGACCATCGGTTAAAGGAATAGCCGAAATCCCGGGGGGATTTACTAATCAGTTCTCTCAGGCGATCGAGGTAAAATTGATCAACTTTGGAAGGGCGACCGCGGCGGTATTTCTGCCAGTGATCGATCTTGCCACTCTCGGCGATCAGTATCCATTTACTAGCGGTGGCGGCAGTACAATCGAGAAGCTTACGGATCTCGCCCGGGGATTTGCCCTCGTCAGCGAAAAGAATGATTTGAATCCGTTTGCGATCAACATCAGAGATATTTGGTTCTGTTAAGATTTCGAGAAGTTGCTGACGTTGGGATGGGGATAGATATTTACCAGTGCTTGATGACGTTGACATAGCCTTTGCAACTATAAGTAAAAGCAGACAGCAGCAGGTCGGAACGTTGAGGCAAGAAAGATGTACTAAGTTGTACAATGGGCTGACTTCCCCGGGTGACGATCTCTTTCGCTGTCCTTAAATTATTATTGTGGCTGCGAAAGTGAAAATTATGCAGTCTATTAAATTCTTTTGCTCTCCCCCGATAAGCTGTTGACTATCTAAATTACTCGTTAAGACTGCAAGGGAGCGGGCAGCAGGGAGCAGGGATCGGCAGTTTGAGCATTTGTACTAAAATTTCCAATATGCAGTTTAAATTCAGTACAGCTGACAACCTTCCCAACAACCAACTAACGGCCAATTACTCAAAATCGTTATGACTATGATATAGTTGTTAAGGAATGTAAAAATAGTTGCATTTTCCCAGAAACTAGATTAAGGAGATTAAAAGTATGACCGCCGAAGGTTGCTTAAGAGTCGGACAAGCGGCGCCGGATTTCACCGCGACCGCCGTTTTCGATCAAGAGTTCAAAACCATCAAATTGTCGGATTATCGGGGTAAATACGTCGTTTTATTCTTCTATCCCCTCGATTTTACCTTTGTTTGCCCCACGGAAATTACCGCTTTCAGCGATCGAGTTAGCGAATTTGCCAGCATCAACACCGAGATTTTAGGGGTGTCCGTCGATAGCGAATTTGCTCACCTCGCATGGATTCAAACCGAGAGAAAATCCGGCGGTGTGGGGGATGTGGCCTATCCTTTGGTGTCGGATCTGAAAAAAGAAATCAGCACCGCTTACAATGTTCTTGACCCAGATGCGGGGGTGTCCCTGCGCGGTCTCTTTATCATCGATAAAGAAGGTGTTATCCAACACGCTACTATTAATAATCTTTCCTTTGGTCGCAGTGTCGATGAAACCCTCCGCACTCTGAAAGCGATTCAATACGTCCAATCCCATCCGGATGAAGTTTGTCCCGCCGGTTGGCAAGAAGGGGATGCTACTATGGTTCCCGATCCTGTGAAGTCAAAAGTTTACTTCGCAGCAGTTTAGTTAAAGTTCGTTAGAAGTCCCTCAGCTATAGATGGGGAGAGACTTTTAAGGGGGTGAATTATTTCACCCCCCATTTTAATCGGAAAATTTTCTGGAAAATTGGCCCCATTAGCCATGACCCCATCTAGAATACTGGCCAGACAAGTCTAGAAAGAGTCACGGCGATCTATGACTACCAGTAATTATGATTCCGAGTTGACAGTTTTGGGATTACCCGCAGCCAAAGGTAGATGGTTATTAATACCTCTAGGAATGGGTGTTTTACTCTGTTTAGGGACGGTGTACTCTTGGAGTATCTTTAGAAAACCCCTAGAAACAGAATTAAATCTCAGCGCCACGGAAAGCCTATTGCCCTACACTGTGGCCCTAGTATTTTATGCCGCTTCTATGCCGATCGCCGGTTTTTATATCCCCCGGGTAGGCACTCGCAGGATGACCGCTATCGGCGGAATTATCGTCGGTTTAGGCTATATTCTCGCTAGTTTTGCCGCTCAGATCCAGACAATTATTCTGACCTACGGAGTTATTGCTGGCACGGGAGTCGGCATCGCTTACGGTGTTCCCATGGCAGTGGTGGCACGCTGGTTTCCCGACAAAAAAGGTTTAGCGGTGGGTTTAACTATCATCGGATTTGGCCTTTCTCCCCTGATTACCGCACCTTTAGCCAATCGATTAATCAATGAATATAGCGTTAGACCAAGTTTAAGATTTTTGGGGATTATCTTTACAATAATTATTGTGATGATTGCCCTCGCCATGAAATTACCCCCCCAGGACTGGCAACCTCCCGCCAATTTAGCTAATCGAAAATCCGACTTTCTGGCCAATTATCCAGTGAATATGCTGAAAAGTCGCTCATTTTATGGCTTATGGCTTTGCTATGCTATTGGTGCTTTAATTGGCTTGAGTGCTATCGGTATTTCTAGTCCTGTCGCTGAGGAAATTATTCAGATCGAGCCGGGGTTAGCCGCTAGTAGTGTGGCTCTATTTGCTTTGTTTAATGGTATTAGTCGTCCTTTGTTCGGTTGGTTAAGCGATCGCTGGAAACCCCATTATCTAGCGATCGGGGCCTATACACTCATTTTGATCGGTTGCCTGTTGATGGTCAAGGCCGAAAAAGGGGCGGTTACTAGCTATCTAGTGGCTTTTTGTCTATTTTGGTTTTGTTTAGGGGGATGGTTAGCCCTAGCTCCCGCTACCACTCTCCACTTCTTCAATCCTGACCACTACGCCCAAAATTACGGTATTGTTTTTACTGCCTACGGTGTCGGTGCTTTGATCGGCACTTTAGTAACCGGTAGAATTCGCGATTGGTTCGGTACTTACACTTATGCGTTTTATGCCATGGCTGTATTGGCAATACTGGGTATTTTTCTCGCTAGTGCCTTACTGAAAAGAGAGCGATCGCAGCTATCAAATCCTAGCTAAGGGAGTTAATCTTACCCTAGAGTAGATACTGCCGCCATTTTATAGTTTAAAATAGTCGAAATAGGTCTTTTAATCGCTCTTTTTCGGGGTGATTGTCGATCTTGAATCAAATCTCGGTTTTTCTCGAGGAAAGAAATTAACTGATCATCAGGGATTTCTTGGAATTCGCCAGTTTTCAATAAAACAGCAGCCATGGTAAATCGGACTCCCCAATATTCCTCTCGATCGCTATCATAGCAGCCCTCTGCTAACAGGGAGTTCCCTAGAGTCAAAGAAATCACCACTTAGAGGTATATTCATTGCCTTTATTGTTGGGATTTTTTCGGCCACTGCTGACGGCGATAACTGCTATACTGCCCATGAACATTGACCAGATAGGGAACTAGATAAGTCAGTGATGCCGCCAGCCAGCGATCGCTTGTCATACGGCCGCCCACTATAGCATAACCGTGGTTAATTGTCAATAAAATTGTCCCCACTACTACAGCCACTTTTATCCCAGTGGGGGCAAATTGGGGGGATAATAAAGCCCGAAAATAGTCGATAATCCCTTTCATTGCCTATAAATCGCACTCTATCAGGCGAGTAAAGCAAAAAGTCACCATTTTTAACCCGTAGGGAGACTTCCACCAGAGAGCGGGAAAACAGCCTTCAGGAGCCGCTAGACTAAAATCCCAGTGATCATAATCATCGATACGCCACTCATCTTTGTCGCGCCATCCTACCAATTCCCCAAATTTTCTAATCGTTTCCGCGTCTTGGGTACGCAGGGTGTTAATACTACCGCCGGCGGCAAAATATAACTTCACCTGATTGCTAAAACCGAAATGATCGCCGCTATAATTTTTCCAAAGGCGATCGAGTACTCGAATCACATTAACGGGAAACCGCATCATATCCTCTGGGGTTAAAGTATCGCGGGTTCTGCCGGCAGTTTCGAGGATAACTCGGAGAGTTTCTGCGTCTGCCTCCCTAAAGTTCCCCTCAGCTAGTAATTGCTGTAATTTACCATAGCGCTCGATGTCTGGTACTAACATCTGCCGCGCTTCGATGAGGGCAACCCGTTCGGTTAAAGATTGCAATTGAGCTAAAATATCCTGAAGTTGGGCGTTAATATCTGACATAAATGTAAAGGGGGTTTGTTGACTGCAAAACTTACCGATTTATCGGCAGAATAATTATTGATTTACCGCTTCTAATCTTGACTTGACAAAGCGATTCATCCATGCTTCTAGATAGATGCGATTGGCTTTTTGTTCTTTTAAATCTGTGGTAGTTAAAGGGTAAGGTGCTAATCCTTGAATAGCTGCCGTTGTTACACAAAACATCGACTTTTGAAAAGTTTCGCAGATCTGGACTAATAAATCTTCCTCTTGACGAAAACTCTTTTTATAAATGTCGTGCAGATAATCTGGCAAAAAGTGACGCATATCCTGCATTAATAGTGTGGGAGGAATCCCTGCACCTCCGATGGGTAAAGGATCCGCATACAAAGCACCATAGGCAAACATTCCTTGATCGTAGGGAATTTGATAGGCTTGGGCATTATAGGAAATTGTACCGGGAAAAGGTGTTCCGCGAAAGAAAACCGCCTCAACGTAGGGGATTGCCGTATCTGCAAGAAAGGTTAATCCTGCCGATTTGGGGATCAGATCATAGGTTTGTCCTTTGATTTTTACCTGATAGACAATTGCTTGACTAGCATTATCAACTAAATTTTTCTTAATGTGTGCCACCACTTCGGGAATATTGGTAATTTTTCCGACATCGTAGAGATCGGATAAACTTAAAAAAGTATCGGCCATAATTCGCCAAAATTGACCTAAACCGCTATAGTAGGCCATCATCCGCATTTGTTCTGGCAAAAATTCAGGAAAGGCTTTATTTAAAATTAAAACTAGGGGATTATTCCTAAATTTGGCTTGAATAACTTTGGCTGTCACTTCCCGAAAAGCGGCACCATCTACATAACTATCTAAACCACCCCCACCATGCCAAAACATGGCTTTCATACAGTATTCAGCATACTCAAAATTAATGCGATTATGCCACCAGTGTTGTAGTAATTTTTGCCAAGATACTTGACCATTAAAATATTTAAAGAAAGGGAAAAAAACCAAAAACTGATTTTCCGCAATATAAATTAAATTTTTGGAATAAGCATCTAACACCACTCCGTAACTTTTCAGGATACCCACTACCTCGATCAAATTCTGGGGAGTATCTTTTAACAATGCTTCCCCAGCAGTGAGACGCTCAATATAGGATGCTAGGGGATGAGAGGAGGACTTGACAGGGATAGTAACCATGCTAGAAGCTTGATAAAATAACTTTCCTGATCTATTTTAACCCATAAAAGCACAACCAATTAGCGGCGGTGGCACGGCGAGTCATGCGGGGATTGAATTCGCCAATTTTATAACCGGTAAACCCCAATTTATCTTTTAATAATTGTTTATTTTCTGGCAAGATCGATCGAGTTAATTTTACTGTTGGGGGACGATTGGCAATAAAATCCGGGGGTTCGGGATATTCACGGAGCCAATCTTCCTCTACTTGACTATTATCCCATTTTCCTTGACTTTCATCGTAGCGATAACCTAAACTTTGCCAAACCAATTTATTAACGGTTTCGTCGTCAATTTCATCGTTAATAATCGCCCAAATTGTCTCTATATTTAATTCTGGTAGTTCCATAATCAAGTGAATGGGGTGTGGGGTGTGGGGTGTGGGGTGTGGGGTGTGGGGAGAATAAATAAAATAATCTCCTATTTCCTGACGACCGGCTACTGACGACTGGCTACTGCCTACGGTTAAAATAACTGGTGAATAACATCATTGATCATCGCGTAAGCGTAGCCTATTTTGCCTCCTTCTAACGCCAAAATTATTTTTATTCTAACTATCGGTGTGGTGTCGGTTTCTGCATCGGCAATTTTTATCCGGTTAGCGATCGAAGCGGTAGGTAATGCTACGATCGCATTTAGTTTATTTTTAGCGACTTCTCGTCTGATATTGGCTTCTGTTGTCCTAATTCCGAACTGGTTGACCTTATCACGCCAAAAAGTCCCTATTCAAGCCTATTATTACGCAGTGGGGGCAGGATTTTGTTTAGCTCTCCATTTTGCTACTTGGATTACTTCTCTATCCTACACCTCGATCGCCGCTTCCACCACTTTAGTCACTACTAATCCCCTCTGGGTTTCCCTGTTGGGTTGGTGGTGGTTTCGAGAAAAACCGACTAAATTAACCTTTATCGGCATTTTTGTGGCTTTAACGGGGGGATTATTGATTGTTTTAGCCGATCGAGATGTGAGTAGTTCTTATCCTAACCCTTTATTGGGCAATAGCTTGGCTTTAATTGGGGCAATTCTCGTCAGTGGTTATATTCTCCTCGGACGGGAAGCACAAAGAAAGGGCTTAAATATTAAGAATTATATAACTGTAGCCTACACTACCGCAGGATTAGCCTTATTACCTTCTATTTTTTTATTTGGTCAAGATTACGAAAGCTATCCCCTATCCGTGTATGTTTATGTGTTAATGATGGCGATTTTTCCGCAATTAATCGGTCATACTAGCTTTAACTGGGCTTTGCGATGGGTAGCACCGACAATAGTAACCATGGTAATTTTATTAGAGCCAATCGCCGCTAGTCTGTTAGGAGTGTTCATTTTTGGTGAAATCCCCCCCCAAGAAGTCATTTATGGCGGATTAATTCTATTAATCGGCGTAGGCATTGCTATTTTGGGCGGATAAGCTGTTAGTGTATCTAAATTACTGGTTAAGTGCGATCTCGATCGCCGATTGTAACCACAGACACAGACTAGATTAGTGTACAATGATGACTGAATGAGAGTTTAAGTAGGTAGGTCTTAAAAACTTGCGGATGCCCCCCTTATCAAGGGGGGATTAAGGGGGGATCAGCACCCCCCTTATCAAGGGGGGATTAAGGGGGGATCGAACCCAGAATCTATCTTCAATTTAATTGTAACCAGCTACTTAGACAATCTGACTCAATTGAAAAATAGGGTTTTCGGGGAATTAATTCCCTGACTAAAGTTAGAAATATCCGATCATTTGCGTAATCTGTAGTTAAGAGCGAAGAAAAGCCAGTAGTTTTCAGGAAAAACGGGGGGGGGTAAAAAGTGAAATTAAAAGGAAAGGGGATACAGTCAAAACTGTCATCATCCGAGTCGGGTTTCTCGATGTTAGAAGTGATGATTGCCATTTTAACTATTACCGCTTTCTTAACAGGAACCTTACAGTTAATGGCGTTCACTGCCTTATATAAAGTTCGGTCAGAAAGACAGGCTCAAGCTAACTTTTGGATTCAAGAAGATTTTGAGGATGTCAAATTTTTAGCTTCGACTTTAGATGTGAACTCCAGTCCTCCCAACCCCTACATCACCCCAGATGTATGTACAAATATCAGTCAGGGTTATGCCACAGCTTTAAGAAGAGAACTAACGGCTACTCTCCCCCCCACCAATCCACTGCAGGAACAATTAGTAGGGACAAGATCATTTGTCCGTAAAAACTATTCTCTCTATCGAACTTTTCCTGAGGATGAAGCAGCCCAGTCCGCCCATCCCCATCGCCTTCGTATAGAGTATAAGGTGAAGTTAGCTGATGGTGAAATAGCTAATGACTATCAAACTCAAGAAAAAGACGAAAGAAACGAAGAAGAAGGAAAATTTCTTGCTAAAAGTTCTGTCGAGGTGGTTCCCGATGCGTCGTTTGAATGTCCATAAAAATCAGGGTTTTACCCTGTTAGAAATTTTGGTAGCTTTGGCAATTACGGGAATTCTTGCCGCCTTAACCGGACCTAATTTATCAGCTTGGTTAAATAGAAATGAAGTCCAAGAAGCCACCGATTCTATACAATCAGCCCTAAGGGATGCCCAAAGACAAGCCATCCGTCTAGGGAGAATTTGCAGGATTAATTTTACCAACGGGACTAGCAATAATCCCACGGTTTACTCGAGAATAACTGCTTTAGATAAGGACTCCAATCCTGACCCTGGTTGTTTAGTAGCGGCTAATGCTAATGCGGGTTCCCTAAATCTGCCGGAGGAAATATTTATGGTGGTGAAGAATTTTCCTCTCCAGGGCGGCACTCCGGAGGTACAGTTTTCCTTTCGGGGTCATGTGCCGAGGTTAACCTTTGATCCGCCACAAAACCGAGCGATAATCGTATTATATCCCGCCGCCAATGCCACCGCCGATCCCTATCCCAACCAAGAAAAAAAATGTATAGTTATCGCTTCTCTGCTAGGAATAGTTAAACAAGGCACTTATACTGGAACTTCTCTAACTAACCTCGATGCTCGTCAATGTGAAATCCGTCTCGATGGAACTCAACCCTAATCAGTTATCAGTTATCAGGTGTGAGTTATCAGTTATCAGTTACCAAATGTGAGTTATCAGGTGTGAGTTTTTAGTTTACTGATTACTGTTCACTGATTACTGTTCACTGTTTACTGATTACTCATTACTTTTGATTGCTCAGAAATAGTCGTAATTTCAATAAACTGAGAGTTTGACCGAGATTGAGGGGAAGGAGAGAAATGCCTGCTAACCGCGATTGTAACCAACCATCGCCCCAATACCATTCGTGATAGCCATCGATACCTTGACTCAAAAGCAAGCGTAAACACTGGTCATTGGCCAATAAAACCTGATGTTGTACGGGGATTAAACCTAACCAAGAGGTAAAAGTCAAACCTTCCTCTAATTTATCGGGTAGATTGGGTGAGAGCATTTGCGGCCACAGCCATTGACGGAGATGAGCAGTTTTGAGCAAACTATCCCCGATAGCCTGTTCACTGGCCGAGATTTCGATACGCAGCTGACTTTGTTGAAAATTGCCGAACATATGATTGTCTGATAATTTTTGTTAAGTTAGTTAAAGAATAACTAAAAATCGGGACAGTGTTTTCCAAGGATAACAGTAAGTAGTATGGCAGATAAATTAATCCGCGCCACGGCCGCCGATGGGGGAATTAGAGTAGTAGGAGTGATTACCACCCGTTTAACCGAAGAAGCTCGCCAAAGACATCAATTATCTAACGTAGCCAGTGCTGCTCTCGGTCGCACGATGGCATCGGCTTTACTCTTGGCTTCCAGTTTAAAAAAACCCGGTTCTAGGATCAATATTCGCATTAAAGGCGATGGTCCCCTGGGCGGTGTTTTGGTTGATGCCGGACTCGATGGCACGGTGCGCGGTTATGTGGACTATCCCCAAGTGGAATTACTCCCCAATGCTAAGGGTAAATTAGATGTGGGTCGCGCGGTGGGTAACAAGGGTTATGTGCGAGTCTTACGCGAAGAAAAAGGCGAGGGGAGAAATGAACTTCAAGAAAGCATCGTCGAGATAGTTTCTGGGGAAGTGGGGGAAGATATCGCCTACTATCTAGACCAATCGGAACAAATTCCCTCCGCTTTGCAAGTGGGGGTTTTTGTCGGTACAACCACAGGAGTAACGGCAGCCGGGGGAATTTTATTACAAGTTCTCTCTAAAGAAGCGTCCCGGGATGAGGTCTTGGTGGCTCGTTTAGAGTCGAGATTGCGAAAATTAACGGGATTTACGCCTCTTTTACGCGCAGGAAAAGGACTAGAAGATATTTTTCAGGAACTTCTGGGAGATATGGGTCTAGAAATTTTTCCGGCTGTGCAGCTGCTGCGTTTTGATTGTAGCTGCTCTTTTGAACGGGTCTTAGGAGCTTTAAAATTCCTCGGGGTCGATGAATTAAAAGACATCATCGAAAAAGATAAACAAGCGGAAGCCGTCTGTGAGTTTTGTCGGGAAGTGTATAATGCCAACGAGAGACAATTAATCGAATTAGTCGAGTCTCTACAGGCTGAATCTTGCTGAGAAGTTGGGCAATGAGCGCCATTAGGGTAAAATCTATCTAAAATATCTGCTGGGGAGTTGTGAATGTCTAAAGGAAAAGAATTAACCGAAAATCTAGTCAAACGAGAATCGATTGACCCCCTGACTCGTTGGCCAGAGAAAACTAAGTCTTTTCTTTTTCTCTTTTGGTCTCGATACCAGCATCGTTTCACTTGGAAAGTTTGGGCGGCTTTATTTGTGGTCGTTTTTGGCGGTGTTGGCTTTCTCGCCACTTGGCAGTTATTAAATATGCAGAAGTCGCCCAATTGCCCCAAAATCTTCTGGCCCATCGCTTCTGCCTCCCTACGTCTCTACTGCGCTCAACTTTCCGCCGATAGTCGCACCGTGGCAGGTTTACTCGAAGCCATTGCCCTGGTGGAAGCTTTACCCGAAGACCATCCCTTGCGATCGCAAGTCAATCAACAGGTGGAAGAATGGGCGCGAGATATACTGAATTTGGCCGAAAAAGACTATCAAGCGGGAAATTTAAAGCAGGCAATCGCTAAAGCTCGTCAAATCCCCAATAATATGGCAGTAGCGGCAATTATTGAAGAAAGAATCGCTAAGTGGCAAGAAACTTGGACGGAAGGCAACGAGATATTAAGCAAACTAGAGGAAAATCTCCGCGCTTCCAACTGGAATCAATCTTTCCGTCTGGCAGTGGATTTATTGAACTTAAATAACGAATATTGGGCAACGGTTAAGTATAATGAAGCGATCGCTAAAATTACCGTCGCCCGGGAAGATAGCAGTAAATTAGATAATGCCTTTAATCTCTTTGCCCGGGCCGGTCTCAACAATTGGTTCAAAGTCATCGAAGAAGCTAGAAAAATTCCAGCCAGCAGTTATGCCTATCAGGAGGCACAAAAATTAATCGCGAAAACCGAGGATAAGCTAAAAGAATACGCCGAAAGATTAATTGAGCGGAAGCAATGGCAAGCTCTCCGGGATTTGGCTAACCAAACCCCCAAAGACCTCAAAATTAAAGCAGATGTCACCGATTGGTCTCTCTTGTCGGAAGCGGCCTTAGATGCGGAAACCGGCACGGTGGACGGATTAGAAGCCGGCATACTGGGACTAGAACAAATTGACGCTTCTCGACCCCTCCATCAAACGGCCCTAGCTATGAAGGAGCGCTGGCAGTTACAGGTGCAGGATCTAAAAATACTGTCCGAGGCTAGAGATTTAGCACAAGCAGGTACAATCGAGCAGTATAGCGCCGCTATCGCGAAAGCGGGAGAGGTCCCCCGTAATAATCCCCTCTGGTCGCAAGCACAGCAGGAAATTGGCTCTTGGAATCGTCAAATACAAGTGATTGAAGACCGGCCGATTTTAGAACGGGCGCGGGAAATCGCTATCCCCGGCGATATTAATTCCCTCAGTAGTGCTATTATTCAGGCCCGGGCTATTGGCAAGAATCGGGCCTTATACCGAGATGCTCAACGGGAAATTCGCGGCTGGCAAGTGCGGATTGAACGCATGGAGGATCAACCCATTTTAGATCAGGCCCAAGCTTTGGCCAATCTCAAAGACTATAGCACAGCGATCGAAACTGCCAATCAAATTCCCCCCGGTCGCACTCTTTCCTCGGAAGCTTCCCAAAATATCCGTCGTTGGCGCCGAGAGTTGCGGGCCCGTCAAAATCTCCAACAGGCTAATCAATTAGCGGCGACGGGAAGCGCAGAGGGTTTAACCCGAGCGATTGCTTTAGTTACCAATATTTCCACTCAAACCGACGCAGGTGTGCAACGGACTGAATTGCTGGAACGTTGGAGTTATCAGCTTTTGTCTTTAGCCACGGCCCAAGCTAATAATGGCCGTTATCTGGAAGCTATTCGCCTTGCTGAATCCGTATCCCGGGAAAGTACCGCCTACAGTTCGGCTCGCTCCCAAATGCAAGGCTGGCGCAATATTCTCCAACCGCCGGCCCCACCACCAATAGTTGAATCGACTCCCCTTTCTCCAGAGTCCCCGATAGAAACACCAAGTCCGGGTCAATAAATTGATACAGTCTTGGGGCAGTGAGTGTAGCGAACCACAGAGACACAAAGGACACAAAGATCGATCGCTACTATATAAGTTAAACTTATCACACAAAGAATAAGGGAGCCAAATACCTGTATTATCCTAAATCCGGTTATTAAAGACTGATTATCTATTCCTTCTCTTGTCCCCTGCCTATCCTGATGATATTTAGCCTATACTCAACGGATTTAGTATAGCCAACAAATAACCAAAGCCAATTTTTAAAAGATAATAGGTGTTATGAATTAAATTAATTAATCAAGCAAAAAACAGATATCCGTAATTTCTATAAACCTCCTGCATAATTAATTTTTGATGGTTCAAAAACGGCAATAATAAGGATTAAATAACACAAAATCTTTAAATAGACCATTTAATTGATTATTATTCATTCTTAATTCTCCCGACTACTGGCTACTGACTCCTAACCCTAAAAACGATTTTTGATTTCTGTAAGAGGTCTTATGAAAGCAAGTGAGGTACTGGATTTATATGCCAAAGGGAAACGCAATTTTAAAGGAGTAAAATTAAAAGGACAGTGTTTTCGCGGACAGAATTTATCGGGGGCTAATTTTAGTCAAGCAGATCTGCGTGGTACTAATTTTCAAGGTGCTATTTTAGAGGGAACTAAATTTACCGAGGCCAGGGCAGGATTACTAAAGCGCGGTCGGCTACAATTAATCTTAATTTCTTGGTTAATAGCGGCTTTCTGCGGCTTTGTGTGGGGATTAGCTGGTTATTATCTAGCTTTAATGCTGGTGACGGATGTAAGCCAATTTAAAATCATTGGTGCGGTGATAATCACGATTTTATCCCTAATTTATGTAAGATTTTATCGTCAGCGAGTTGGGGGATTACCCTTAGTTTTATCCTTGATTTCTGGTCAATCAACAAGTTTTATCCTAGCAATTTTCATCAGCTTAATTTTAACTTTATTGACAGTAATTATCTTGGCTTTTCAGGGAGCATTAGCTGGAATAGCCGTGATGAATGGAACTTTTTCTATAGCTTTGATTGTTGGGGTTTGTGGTACTTTATTCACCGCTTATCTGGCCTGGTTGTCCCTAGAAGAATCGAGACAAACAATCACGAAATCGATAGCAATTGCTTTTTTAGCCAGTAAAGGTACAAATTTTTGCGGCGCAAATCTTAAAGAAGCGGATTTCACGGGAGCGCAGTTAAAAGCCACTGATTTAAGAGCAAAAGATTTAACTAGAACTCGATTTTATCTGGTATCGGGCATCGAGCGAGCGCGTTGGGAAAAGACAATTTTAGCCGAAGTGGCGATGAGAAATCTTCTCGTTACTGGTCAAGGGGAAAATAAAGCTTATATTGGCTATAATTTTCGTGGACTGAATCTTTACGGGTTTAACTTCAAAAATGCCAATCTGACTAGGGCAAATTTGAGCGAGGCAAATTTAGCCTACGCTAATCTAGAAGGGGCAAATTTAGCCCATAGTAACGTGATGAGAGCCAATTTACAGGCAGCCACCCTGACAGGCGCTTGTATCGAAGCTTGGAAAATCGCCGAAAATACCAATTTAGAAGGGGTTGATTGTGATTATATCTATTTAGTCGAGTCCGACCAAGAGCGCCGTCCCAAGCAGGGAGAATTTGGGGAAAGGGAATTCCAGCAATTGGCCCTGGAGCAGCGAAAATTGTATATTGACGAATGAATGCTATACAAAGCTAAAATTGCCGCGCCGAGGCGGACAATTAGAGGGATAATAAGACCAGCCTTAACACCTATCCCCCGACTGGTAACTGATCACTGATAAGCGATGGTGAATATTTCTAATCAAGTTACACCCAATTGGGGACTAGCGCCCCTGGCAAAAGTCCCCGATGTCCAAATCCTAGCGGCGATCGATATTGGTACGAATTCGGTTCACATGGTAGTGGTGAAAATTGAACCGTCTTTACCCGCTTTTACGATTATTGCCAGAGAAAAGGATACAGTCCGTCTGGGCGATCGAGATAGGAAAACTGGTAAATTAACCCTAGCGGCCATGGAAAGAGCGATCGCGGCTTTAAAACGCTGTCACGATCTGGCTATTAGTCTCCATGCGGATCAGATTATCGCCGTGGCCACCAGCGCCACCCGGGAAGCAGCCAACGGTGACGAATTTTTGGCTTTAATCGAGAAAGAAGTCGGTATTTCTGTAAATCTCATCTCTGGACAGGAGGAAGCGCGCCGGATTTATCTCGGTGTCGTCTCGGGAATGGATTTCCAAAATCAAGCCCATATTATTATCGATATTGGTGGCGGTTCCACGGAATTAATCTTAGCCGATAGCCAAGAAATTCGCTTTCTTAGTAGTACCAAAATCGGCGCGGTGCGTTTGACCCAAGATTTGATCACCACCGATCCCATTAGTACCACAGAATTAGCCTATTTAAGGGCATACACCAGGGGAATGTTGGAGCGGGCAGTAGAGGAAATTAAACATCATTTACAGGTGGGAGAAGTGCCGCGTTTAGTGGGAACTTCTGGGACGATCGAAACTTTGATGACTATCCATGCTTTGGAGAAATTGGGGTTAATTCCCAATCCTTTAAATGGCTATCAATTAACCCGCAAAGATGTCAGAGAATTGGTTAAACGTTTCGCCAGTTTGGACTATCACCAAAGACTGGCAATTCTGGGGATGTCCGATAAACGGGCCGAGATAATTCTAGCTGGTTCGATCGTGCTTTTGGAAGCGATGACCATGTTAGATGTTGATAAGTTAGTTCTCTGTGAAAGGGCCCTGCGAGAAGGGGTAATCGTCGATTGGATGCTGACCCACGGTTTAATTGATAATCGGTTACTTTATCAGAGTGAAATCCGTCAGCGCAGTGTCTTGAAAATAGCGAAAAAGTATCAAGTTAATTTAGAATCGGCCGAGAGAATAACGACATTTTCCTTGTCTTTGTTCGAGCAAACCCAAGCACAATTACATTCTTGGAATCAGGAGGCTAAAGATCTATTATGGGCGGCGGCAATTTTACATAATAGTGGTTTATATGTTAGTCATGCTGCCCATCATAAACATTCCTATTATTTAATTCGCAATGGTGAACTGTTGGGCTATACAGAAATAGAGTTAGAAGTTATCGCTAATATCGCTCGTTATCACCGTAAAAGTAAGCCGAAGAAAAGACACGATGATTTTATGAAATTAACGGAATACTATCAGTATATGGTCAGACATCTAAGTGCTATACTGCGCTTGGCTGTGGCTTTAGATCGACGACAAATAGGAGCAATTAAAAAGATTGAATGTAAGTACGATCCCGAATATAGAACCCTACATCTGCATCTTTTTCCTAATAATGCTGAAGATGATTGTGCTTTAGAATTGTGGAGTTTAGACTATAAAAAACCCGTTTTTGAGGAAGAATTTGGGGTGAAAGTAGTGGCAACTTTGGCATTTTTACCCTGAAATCATGAGCGATGAGTAGCTTGAAATCGGCAAGATGGAAATTTTCGAGACTTGTTGCCTATTAAGTAGTCGTGGAAAATTAATTTCTTGGTTAGGATAGGCACTCATGCAAGAGGTAGTGAGATATGTGTAATTAATTTTGCCTAGGTACTTATTCTAGGTCAAGATTATCGACCGTGGCAAATTGATAATTTTTGTTGATAGTCAAGCAGGAAAACAGTTAAAAACTGCGAAGTTACTGTTATAATCCAGAGGGAATAGGAACGCAGAAAGAAAAGGAGCCGAAAAACTTGTTGCAATTAGCCAAAATCAGCCGCTCGATCGCTCTTGGTTGCTTAGGAACAATACTGACTAGCTTCCCTGTCCTCTCGGCCGAGAGAATCACTTTTATCTTAGCGCCCTTTAGTCGTACCCTAGAAATTAGTTCCCTAGAAAAGTTTGCCAAAACTGGCAGAATTGACGCTAATCTAAGACAATATTTAGGTAATACGACTGCGGAACAACAAAAAGAATTTCGCCAAGCTTTAACCACAAGTAAAGAAATTAATCCCGTCCTGATCTCGCGCTTTTTTAACACCAGAATGGGGGAAGATATTCTCAACCTTTTAGGGGAACTGATCACCATTCAAGGGGGTATTAATGGTAAATTTGCCCTGCGTTCTGCCCTAGTTAAATCAGCTTTTGAACCGGAAGGGGTAACTATTCTTAGCCTGCTGCGTAATCTGCCCACTAATATGCAGATTGATGTGACAAAAGTGCAAAGATTAGCCCGGGCGATCGATGTCGTCCTGAAAGCCACCACGGTATTTACGGAAAAGGTGGCGCAATTATCCTTAGAAGAAGCTAAAAAGGCCGGTGAAATTAATTTTACCGCCATGACCGACCCCCGACAACCCGGACCGCAACAAGTGGAACAGATGCGGCTGGATTTAACCGATAGCCGTCGTCAGAGGAAACTTTATCTGATTATTGTCAAACCCAAGGGGCAATTAACGCAGAAAACCCCCGTTATCGTCTTTTCCCACGGTTTAGCTTCCCGTCCCGAAGATTTTGTCCGACACGCAGAACACTTTGCTAGTTACGGTTATCTCGTCGCTATGCCCCAACACCCCGGCAGCGATACCCTACAGGTGCAGAATCTACTCGCCGGTTTATCGCGGACGGTTTTTTATTCCAACGAATTTGTCGATCGTCCATTGGACATATCTTTTGTGATCGATGAATTGCAAAGACGCAACGCGGGGGAATTTCAGGGGCAATTAGATTTAGATAATGTGGGAGTTGGTGGACATTCCTTCGGCGGTTATACAGCCTTAGCTGTGGGTGGAGCGACAATCGATTTCGAGAATCTACAACGGGACTGTCAAAGAAGATTGGCTTTTCTCAATGTCTCCCTCTTGCTGCAGTGTCGTGCTTTGGATTTACCCCGGGAAGAATACAACTTTCGCGATCCGAGAATCAAAGCGATTTTTGCGGTTAATCCGTTTAATTGGAGTATTTTTGGGGCTAAAGGACTGGCTAAAATCGAAATTCCCACTTTTGTGGCGGCAGGAACCTACGATCCGGCTACCCCCGCTATTTTTGAACAGGTGCGCTCTTTTCCCCTGCTCAAAACCGAAAATAAATATTTAGCTCTGATTGAAGGTCAAGCTCACGTTGACTTTTCGGTACTAGATGCGGGAATTAACGAAGCGATCGAATCCATAGCCGATCTTACCCTGCCAGCACCATATCTGATCGATAGTTACGCCCATTCCCTATCTTTGGCCTTTTTTGAGGTCTATATTCGCAAAAACCCCAGCTATAAACCTTTTTTACAGGCGGCCTATTCCCAATATCTCAGTCAAGGCCAGGAGTTTAGATGTTTTCTGATTACCCGCGCTTCCTCGGCTGCTTTAGAACAACTGATCAAAGATTTTGTTGCTCAAAATGTCCGTTAATCAGTGATCAGTTATCAGTTAACTGATCACTGAAAAAAATTACCACCTCCTACTCCCAATTCATAATTCATAATTTATGTTTGTTGAGGGCGTTTAAGTAGTAATTGGATAGCCAAAAGAATTAAACCAATGGTGACAAAAACAAAAATAAAGGTTCCCAGAGAAGCTAAACCAAAAACTAAAGTGCGGACAGCACTGCCAATTCTCAAGGCGATCGGACTGTGAGCGACCATTGGTTTTGAGTAAAAAGAATGACCGATCGCTGCCGTGAGATAATAGAGAATTGTCCCCAATGCTGCCGAAATTGCCGCGCCAACTAAACAGCGAGTAGGAGTAACTTTTTTGGTTTCTAATTCTGTGGTCATTACTTTTTATTCCTCAAATACTGCCCGGGTTAAATTTTAATTAGGGTTTGCTGAAAAAGTTTTTCGTGGGGGTAGGGTGTGGGGTGTGGGGTGTGGGGTTTTACGGATTTTGAGGGGGTCAGTTACCTAATTTTCAGGGAAAAAGTCCTGGAATTTTACCCCCGATCACTCCAATAGCTGGCACTTTTTGAGGGGAAAAAAGTCTAAAAGTCTTATCCAACAAGGGTTTTAGATTTATTCAGCAACCCCTAATTAAACCTCTTGCATAATTAATTTTTGAGGGTTCAAAAACGTCAAAAATAAGGATTAAATGGCATCAAATCTGTAAATAGATCATTTAATTGATTATTATTCATTCTCAATTTTCCTAACTACTGACTCATAACCCTAACAACAATTTTTGATTTTTACAAGAGGTCTTATGAAGGTAGATCAGACAGTGATGCAATTCAGACTTGAATCAGCCTATTATGAAAACTTTTCTGACTTTTCTTCAGCTATTTATGGATGCCTGAATGATGCCGATCTGAAACATAAAAAACAACTGGATTCCTTGCTTACTCTAGGATTTCAGAAGTTTAATAAATCTCAGATTATGAACGTCCAAATTATATAAACCCCCAGTAGATGGGAGTGCCAGAGCTGCGGAGCAGTAACCAGTAAACAGTAAATAATGAAATATGATTTGCTGATGACTGATCACTGATCACTGAATTTATCTTTTAGCGGCAACAATGGCAAAAACGGTGGTATGGGGATCATCTTTTAAAGTCACCCCTTCCGGCATTTTTAAATCACCCACGAGCAGGAATTGCCCCACACCGATGCCCGAAACATCAAATTCGATCACTTCCGGGATATTATCAGCAATACAGGAGACATTAACTTCGTTAACGAACTGTTCGATTAAACCGCCCTGTTTGGTTCCGATCGCTTCTCCTATGGCTTTAATCGGAACGACGATATCGAGCTTACCGTGGGCAGATACCGAGAAGAAACTGAGGTGATAGAGATTTCTTTTCCAGGGATGAGATTGTACCTCTTGGATCAAAGCTTTTCCCGTCCAAGGCATTTCCGGAACATTGACATCCACCAGGGTATTATTCACCGAGGCCTTTTTAAGCAGGGTTAAGGCCGCTTTTTCTCCCACCACGAGGGAAACCGATTCCGTGCCGTTATGGCCATAGAGAACCGCCGGGATCAAACCCTGACGACGTAGAGCCCTGGGGTTAATATTTTCGGGTCTTTTTTGACATTCAACGCTAACTTGCATAGTTGACTAATCCTCTTTAGCAATGATTTAAAATTCGTAATTATCCCAAGGCGAGCCATTTTCGTCCAAAAGAGCGCGTTTGGGTCCGTGAATGGGATCTTCAACGATAATAGTTTGGTCGCGACTAGCTCCTAGGGAGATAATAGCGATCGGTACTTCCATGATCGCCCCTAGGAATTTTAGATAATCGAGGGCCTGTTTGGGCAAGTCTTCCAGACTCCGACAAGCGCTGGTGGGTTGTTGCCACCCCGGCATCGTTCGGTAAATCGGTTGACAACGGGCGAATTCCACCGCACTACTGGGTAAATGGCGACAGGTTTTGCCGTCCAATTGGTAGGCGACACAGACTTTGATTTCCTCTAGGGTATCGAGAACATCTAATTTAGTGATCGCTAGACAGTCTAAACCATTGATTCGCACTGCGTAACGACCGATAACCGCGTCAAACCAACCGCAGCGACGACGGCGGCCGGTGGTGGTCCCGAATTCCGCCCCACGATCGCATAATAACTGCTCGACATCCCCCTCTAATTCCGTCGGAAATGGACCTTCACCTACCCTAGTGGTGTAAGCTTTGGCCACACCGATCACTCGATCGATTACCGTCGGACCGATGCCAGAACCCACACAAGCACCCCCGGCGATCGGATTGGAGGAGGTAACGTAGGGATAGGTTCCGTGATCGAGGTCGAGTAGGGTGCCTTGGGCCCCTTCAAAAAGAATATTCTTACGCTTGCGGATTGCTTCGTAGATTTTTAAGGAACTATCGACCACATGGGGACGCAGTTTCTCGGCATATTCTAGATATTCCTCGATCACCGTCTTCGGCTCTAAAGGCGGTAAGTT
The DNA here is from genome assembly GCF_014698335.1 of Microcystis viridis FACHB-1342. Taxonomy (GTDB): domain Bacteria; phylum Cyanobacteriota; class Cyanobacteriia; order Cyanobacteriales; family Microcystaceae; genus Microcystis; species Microcystis ichthyoblabe_A. The sequence continues at coordinate 29,077 of NZ_JACJSV010000049.1, forward strand.
ATATAACTTTTCTAAAATGACGTTTTTATAATTGATCGTCCATTCTAGTTTTTGCTGCAGATTCTCGGTATTGATCAAGTCGATGACTCGAATACCGATGCGCTCGGATTTGTCGGCATAGGTGGGGCCGATACCCCTTCCCGTGGTGCCGATTTTATATTTCCCCCGTTTTTCCTCGGATGCTTGATCGAGCAGCCGGTGATAGGGCATAGTGACATGAGCCGTTTGCGAGATATAGAGATTGTCGGTAGTAACATTGAGGGCGTGTAATTGCGCCATCTCTTTGAGTAACACCGAGGGATCTATGACTGTTCCAGAGCCGATTATACATTCCGTATCTGGGTAGAGAATCCCAGAGGGAATTAGATGGAGTTTGAACGTTTGTTCATCGACGACGACGGTATGACCCGCATTTACGCCACCTTGAGAACGCACCACCACATCCGCCGATCGACTCAGCAGATCCGTGATTTTTCCTTTTCCTTCGTCGCCCCACTGAGCGCCGATTACAATAACGTTAGCCAAGGTATTTTAGTCTAGCTAAAGTTCACACAAACTACCATTATCCACACTGGATAGATATTTTGTCAAGAGCATTATTGATTTAGTTATGGCTTTATTTCGTCGTCCTTCACCACGTTTATTCACCCTATTTACCTTTTTCTTGTTGCTCTGCCCTGGGGCAGCGTTCTTTTTCCAAGGGAAACCATGCCGCGAGACTTTAGTCCCTCTGCCTCAAGATCCATAGAAAACGGGTTTCTCAAAGAAACCCGTTTTCTGGAATAAGAGGCGATCGCAAATTTAATCTCTCTCAATTAATCAACTGGAAGCTTTAGGAGAAGCTTTGTTGGATTTTACCAAAGCGGGAGATTTAGAGGAATGGGTGCGATCGCTTTTGTAGGTGAACCTGGTGTTAAAACTATTTGGTTGGGACTGGGAAGATGACATAATATCAGCGAGACTTGGAAGCTATCTGATCAAATCAGTTCCCCCAGAGAACCCCCTTGAGCCATCCTGCACACTTTTCTCTCTTTGTCAAATTTTATGTTAAGAAAGATGTGACTAATGGATAGGGGGAGAAGGGGAAAAGCAAACCTAAGATTAACCCTGCACCATCACCGAGGCAGCCGCAGCCACACCGGCGCCGGGGGTGACACTTTCGACACCTAACTCGATTAAAGTCGCTTCAATGGCAGCGATAACCGTGAGGATATCCCTCTCACTAGCAAAACCTAAATGACCGATACGGAAGATTTTACCCTTGAGGTGATCCTGACCACCAGCCACAGCGATGTCGAACTTTTTATTGAGAGTCGAACGAATTTTTTCCGCATCTACTAGAGTGGGGGCTACCGCAGTAATCGCCGTGGAAGCCCAGGAATCCGCCGCGTAGAGGGGCAAATCCAGGGCGCGCATACCCGCCCGCGTCATCTGCGTTAAGCGTTGGTGACGGGCGAAAATTGCCGCTAATCCCTCCCTTCTCATCATTTGCAGAGAAGCTTGTAAACCGTACATCAGGTTAACTGGGGGGGTAAAGGGGGAACTATCCTCATCGGTGGCTTTTTTGTATTTGCCCAAATCTAGATAAAAACGGGGCAGTTTGGCGGTTTCGTAGGCTTTCCAAGCTTTTTGGCTCACGGAAACAAAACCTAAACCGGGAGGAATCATATAACCTTTCTGGGAACCAGAACCGACCACATCTAAACCCCATTCGTCGATGGGAATATGATAAGCTCCTAAACTGGTGACAGCATCGACGATAATTAAAGCTTCCCCGTGGTCTTTTACCGCTTTGTTAATGCTTTCCAAGTCATTGAGAACCCCGGTGGAAGTTTCTGAATGGGTAATAATTACCGCTTTGATGGCTTTTTCCTTGTCTTCGGTCAGTTTAGCGGTGAATGCTTCTGGATCTAGGGGTTTACCCCATTCTGCCTTAACTACATCCACATTTAAGCCGTAGGCTTTCGCGACTTTCCCCCAACGTTCCCCAAATTTACCATTATCCCCCACCAAAACTCGATCGCCGGGGCTGAGAAAATTAATAATTCCCGCTTCCATGGCACCGGTTCCCGAAGCGGTTAGCATTAAGACATCGCCACTGGTTTGATGCAACCATTTAAGATTTTCGGTTAATTCGGCGATTACCTTGCTAAAAGCACCGGTCCGATGACCTATCGGTGCTTTAGCCATAGCCAATAATACCGCTTCCGGCACCGGTGTGGGGCCGGGAATCATCAACATATTTTTATTTTCCATGGTTCGTCCTCTCTCGTTGGGCCATATTTAACAAAGATAAAAAACCAAATCTCGATCGCATCAATTCTGAGGGGTTGATTTAAGATTTGGCAAACTCTGATTATATCGCAGGAAGCAGGGGGCGGTCGGCAGGGGGCAGGAGTTAGCTTTTTTCTCCCCAATTCCCCACTTCATAATTCGTAATTTATAATTCATCATTCCGACTCCCCACTTCCTAACTCCTATTCCCGATTTTCAAACAATTTCTGGATACCGACGGCAGGATCGGGCAGTTTTACCAAAGATTCGCCGATTAGAACCGCATTTGCTCCCGCTTGCTTCACTTTCGCCAGATCTGTTGCTGTGTTTAATCCCGATTCGCTGACGATCAGAATACCTTTTTCTCGCACCTTTTCGCCTCTAGCTTCTAGTAATTGGCGAGTATTGTCTAAATCAACTGTAAATGTCTCTAAATTACGGTTATTAATGCCGATTAGTTCGATTCCCTCAATGGCTAACACTCGATCGAATTCGGCCAGACTATGCACCTCTACCAAAGCTGTCATCCCTAAACCCTTGACAATTTTGACAAAATATGCTAGGTCTTGATCGCTTAAAATAGCGGCAATTAAAAGAACAGCATCGGCTCCTTTAGAGCGAGCGTAGTAGATTTGATAGGGATAAAGGATAAATTCTTTGCATAATAGGGGTAAAGATACCGCTTGCCGGACGAGGCTAAGATTTTCGTAACTACCTTGAAAAAACTTACTATCGGTTAAAACCGATAAACAAGTGGCTCCTCCCTGTTCATAGGTACGGGCGATCGCTACAGGATCAAAATCTTCGCGGATGACTCCCTTGCTAGGAGAAGCTTTTTTGACTTCGGCAATCAAAGCGGGTTGGGTTTTACCCTGTTTTAAGGCGGCTAAAAAGTCGCAAGGTGGCGCAGTATTGGCTATTTTTTGGCGTAATTCTAATAAAGGCAACCTTTCGCGCAATTTATCGACTTCGATCTCTTTATGCCAAACGATTTCTTCTAAAATATTTTGCGGTTGTGCCTCTGGCACTTTCACCACATAACTCAAACTCTCAACTTTAACGGCAGGATTGGGGTGTTTTCTTCGGATCTGCATTTTTTCACTGTCCAGAGCTTAACAGTGATTAGTGTAACAGTGATTAGTTATCGGGGATTGAAATAGAGACGGGGAAAACCACGTCTCTACAGACATTTAACTCTACTTCTGTGGATATTCCCAGTCTTCACCGAAAGGCTATTGCATAGCTTCGATCGAACGTTCTAAAATTTTATCTTGGAGTTTTTCGTCTTCTTGACGATTTTCAGTTAATAAAACCCGCGCTTTCGCAGTTTCTGCCTCTCCTTCCCCTAAAAGCTCCTCTGTACGAGTTAAGACATTCTCTTCGAGCATTCCTTCTGCTTGTCGTTCTTGGGTTAGATTAAGACGTGCTTTTTCTTCAATATTCATAAATTTATCCCTGCCACAGGTGCGATCGACTTCTACCTTTAGTCTGACACAAATTTGCTATTCCGTATCATTAACTACAGAAAAATTTAGAATCTTACTGGTGAAACTGAGATTTAGGTATTTGTTCTCATTCCTTAAATGGACAGGGATCGATCGACCTCAAGCTATAAAATAAAACCTATGGAACAATTCCCCAGCTTAATCAAGCTTGTATATCGGGCGAATAATTATCGATTGCCTAAACCAACAGATTTCTGGACAGTATCCGATTCTATCGTAATATCCTATTTGCACAGCTTATGACCAAAGGTAATTTAAACGATCTCATCCGTACAGAAGCTAATAAAGAGGTAGAATCCCAAACCTCTCCTTCTCCCAAACGTCCGAAGGAAACTAACGCCACCCTACAGGCAAAAATTAACGACTTGACAACAGAATTAGAAAAAACTGAGAAAAATCAGCAAACTCTCCAAGAAAAGGTTATTTCTCTGGAAAAAGAAGTCCAAGAACATCTGGAACTCTCTGTCAGGTTACAGCAGTTACAACAACAGACCGAGCAGTTAGAATCTGTCCTCTCGGAAAAAACCACTTTGGTGGCACAATTATCGAGTCAATTAAGTCAATCCCAGACGGAACTAACCGAGAAAAAACAGTTGATTGAAAAATTATCGAGTCAATTAAGTAAAACAGAAATAGAACTGACTGAGAAAAAACAGTTAATTGAAAAATTATCGAGTCAATTAAGTCAATCCCAGACGGAATTAACCGAGAAAAAACAGTTGATTGAAAAACTATATAATCAAATTAAAACCCTAGAAAATAGTCCCACCCCCACCCCTGAACCGTCGTCAATTACCAAACCTGCGCCGAAGAAACCCAGTCTTTATAACTTTGAAATGGCAACTTTAGTCCGTTATATTGCCCCAACTCCTACCCCCACAGAGTTAACGGATTCCGATATCGGTTGGTTCGATTAATTATGGCTAGTAAAAACCAAGAACAACAACATCCACAGGAAAGAATTGATCGCCCGATTGTTGATCAGCTGCTGCAATCAGAACCTAATGATTTAAACTTAGCTGAATGCGCTCGTTTACGCATACGTTATCAAAACTTTCCAGGAGCAAGAGAAATCCAAAGAGATTTAGATTTAATCCTAGAAAAATGGCAGTTAGATGAAGCCAGTTTATGGGCAAAAACTCGACAACTGCACAGTCACGGACAAGTGTATCAAATTCGCCAAAGCGAGGAGCAACAGGATTGGAGTTAAATTAAGCTATAGGGTTGAAAAAAACACTTCTTCCCTTTCACCTTATCTCAGAAAATAATATTATTGTAGGGGCGAATTGCATTCGCCCTCTTTTAATAACTTCTGCTGCTCGCCTATATGTGAGAGAAAGTCACAAATAGGAGATGCACCAAAAATAAAACCTATAATTTGATTTTATCTAATAATCTCTGAAAAGGATTTTTTGGTTTGCTTGCTGGCGGATCTGCGGGGGGATTAGGATCATCTAGATAACGATAATATCTCCAGATATCCCAGTAGGGACAGCCCGGTTCAATGCGAATTCCTGCCCAATGTAAATATTTTAAGGGCTGATTTAATTTCGGATCGATTAAAATATTCCCCTGAGGTTGAAAATGAGAACTTCCCCCCCAATTTCCCGCTTGACAACCCGGAGCGCGGACAATATTAAATCGATTGGGAACTCGTTTGAGAATGGTATAATTAATAATCGGTTGATCGGAGGTTTTTTGAGAAAAATCAAAATATTCTGGATGAGCGGCACATTCTTGAAAATCACTATATAATTCCTGTTCTGAGAACAGATTCTTTTTACTAGCCCAAAAACCACCGTTAAACATTCCACTTAGATCATTTTCTGTGAAGATTCCTTGTTCTAAAACAATCGGATTAAAGACATCAGTAATCCCTTTTTTGTGTTGGTAATCACAGCAGAGAAAATCGTAGGTATCGAGGAAATTTAGATTATCTATTATTTTTTCAAAAACTACGATATCCGCATCGATATAAAGAAATTGATCTAATTCTCCAAACCAATACACCTGCTTGCGAAATTGATTGGGACGAGCAAAGAATTTTTCTCCAAAAATATCATATATTTTCTGGGCTAATTCTTCCACTAATTGCAGATCGGGATAGAGAATAACGCCATATTTTTCGGACAATAAATCGGCAATTTTTTGATAATTATTGTCGTAGGGAATCAAGATGACGGGAGAATCGGGATCGTACAAACAAATACTATTCATTAATGCGAGCGCCTGCTCGATAACTCGATCATTAGCGGTAATGTAAATTCCTCGCTTCATAAATATCCTGGGGGTAAGAGTTAGAAATAATTATATAGCAGTTATCTTAATGGTGAAGTAGAAAGTTTTCCTTTTGGGGAGTCAGCCATCAGCTTTTTTCTCCCGATATCCCTGTTCACTGATAACTGATAACTGATCACTGATAACTGAATAGCCGATCGATCTTTCTCTGTCAACTCTTAAAATTGATGCGTTTTATTTTTGAATTGGCGAATAATGAAGGAAAGATCACTGCTACTTAAACAGTTTTTTCTTAAGTTTAGCCAGAGAACTCTGCATCCATAATTTTTTAAGTCGCAGGGGTTCTAAACCTTCTATATCAGCCGGATAGCGTTTTTTAATATCAAAGAAATCATTAATTTCTCTTAAAATTGTTTCAAAACGTGGTAATAATTTTTCGGGATGATAATCATCGATAAAATTAGCAGGTAAAGAATTAACGGGAAAATTACGGGCATAATTAAGAATACGTTCCAGATCGTATTGAGTGGAATAGGCCCCGATTTTTTGACAATTGAAACCGGGATCGAGATAATCGGCTAGGGCACTATTGACGCTAGAAAATACCGTACAACCACAGGCTAAAGCTTCCAGGGGCGGTAAGCCAAAACCTTCCGTTAAACCGTTTACAGCCCAATATTCAGCCGAATCGTAGAGATAAACCCGACTACGATTGAATAATCCCACTAAATCCTCCACATAGCTATCTAAAACCTTAAGGCGACAGTGGGGACGGAGGGCGGGAACTAGACGATTGAGAAGATACTTTGAGGATTTGCGCCCCTGTACTAGGACATCGATATCCCTTTCTAAGCCTAAATTGAGAAATTCTGAGCCAATTTGATTAGGAAGATAGTAAATTAAAGCATTAGGAGCCTTTTCTCCCCAATAACCCATAGTATTACGGCTAACGGTTATAATTGGTATTTGGGAGGGTAAACGGAAGCCGTAACCTGTACTATGGGCATGATAAATGATATTATGCGATCGCAATTTTTGCACCAGTTTAGGAAGATCAAAACCCCAGCTAACCACAAAAATACTGTCATCTGAGTTTATTTTCGCGAGTATATCCTCTAAAAAGAGATAATTTAACTCTTTTTGACGATAAGTCACAATCTGGGCGCTACAAATTTGACTAGCTAAATTGACAGTTTTCATTTCTGCCCACAGTCCACCCCCACCAAAGGGAGAAGTAGTACCGGGCAAGAGAAAATAGAGGTTTCTCATCGGGATAATAGAAGTTTTGGTTAAGCGGCAGTCTGGAGACTCGGCTATTCTATGCTTAATTATTAAGGTGTGAGGTATCTAAAGGCAATAGTCGATCGAGCATAGATATTATACTATAGCGTTTCCTGTTCCCAAGAGGTACATTATCGATGTCGAAAAATTTAATCAGCAAAGGTTAAACTGTGCCACACAGGTGTGAGAAACCTTATATATCCATTGATATTAGCAAGGGGTTTTTAATACTTAATTACTCTATTTTTATTCGGATGAAAAATGAACTAGAGATTCTATGACCTAGAACACGGAGATCGCCTAAGTATAAATACTCGAAAAATCGCTATTTTTTGAACTTAAATGATTAGATCTCTTGCAAAAGTAATCAAGATATATCCTTTTGTCGGTAACGAAGTTCGTAATTGTAGATACCAGCAATCAAATTCAATCTCAGACCAAATCGCCG
>NZ_JACJSV010000005.1 GCF_014698335.1 Microcystis viridis FACHB-1342
GACAGGGGAACGGAGGTGAACTAGGGGGGGTACTTTGTTCGGTGCTAGACTGATATTTCAGTAAGCCAGACAGGAGCCAGAAAAAGATATTTATCAGAAAAGTCATGATCAAGCTAGAGGTTTAAAGACTGATCGGGTTCCAATTATTTTTATTAATAAATATGGCTCTTCGTTACTTGGTATGGTTCGATAGGGGGGCATAAATCGACTAAATCCTTATCTGGCAAGAGACTTAATTGATTAGTTCGCTCTAGATCAAAAACAATTGACAAAAATCGCCAAATGTCTTTCTCTATAAGAGTTTCATTCCTTAATAATCCTGTACTTTGCATAAGACAAACCGAAGAACCACAAATCTTTTGCGATCGCTATCGGGGGATAGTTGTTTTTTGTCACAGCAGTGGGGAGAAGGGAGCGGGTTTTTCAAGTTGGATTGGCAGTTAATCATGCTATTAAAAACTGATTCAGTATAACGTTCCAGTTGAGCGGATGCCAGTAGCCTTAGCAACACAACCGAGGTCTCTAAACAGTCCGCTCCAACAGGATTGTTAGGCTGCATTTGCACTTTCCCAAAACTTACATGGTTGATAATTCCAAAAGCCTTTTCAAACAGTTTAACGCATCTTCAAACTTTTGGCTCATGTCAGTATGTTTTTTACCTAGTTGTTTTAGAATATCTTCATGATTCAAGTTAACAGCAGACTGATGCATTCCGATTAGGCGATTGTTGATTTCTCCTAATTTCTGGTAATATTTCCCCAGTTCATATCTAAACAATCTTTCCAAATAAATCAAAGCCGTACTAACAGCAACGCTGTAACGAAAAGCAAACTGTTCTTGGAGAAGCTCAGTTAATTTCTCTGTATCGTTAATCTTACCATATTCAGCCACTTTTTCTTCAAGATCTATCTTGTCTAGTAATTTTTCAGGTAGATTTTGCTTGCTCTCTGTGGATTTTGGTGGCTTTTTCTCGCTATCTTCATCAGTGGGCTCTTCAACTTTCTGCTTAACTAAACGAGCAGAGACTTCGATAAGCTTATTCAGAGGGAAGGGTAGAATTCCATATATCATACTTTGAATTGCGTCACTACTCAGTAAAACTAACTCAGGTGCAATTTCACTGAATGTTTTTTTAAATACTTGTACTGAAAGGTTATGACTCACATCATCCGCAGACGGATCAAGAGGTAAATCAATAGGCATTTTGACCAGTTCGTACATGAGAACCCATTTACAGATAGCTAGAAAATTCCCATAAACCTGCTGCTTGGATTCTTGAATTTCTTTGTCAAGAGCTAGTTTTTTGATATATTCCTGCTCATAAGATTTCTGTTCAATTAGCTCACCGATTTTTATATCTCGAACTTTGTCATCGAATTTATGAAAATAGTAGTCGGCTAAATCTCTACTATTTTCCTCAACAGCCCGATGAAATTTTTCTTCAGTTGACAGCAAAAGAAATGGAGAATCAACATTTGGATATGATTTGCCAGTAACGTGTGAGAGGGTAATATGAAGAGCACCATCTCTGTCTTCTGGATCTAGCAAGCGTTTAGCTGGCTCCTTGATAGAGTCTTTTAATTTAGTAAAGATGCTTGTAACTTTGCTTGAAACCTCTCCCTGATGCTCTTCACTGTCAATCCAAGCTTTCACAAACTTAATCAGAGCCTTCCTGGCTTTCTCTAGTTCTTTTCGATCTTGTTCTAGAGTCTGATCGCAAAAAACTTTCGTTGTCAATCCAAGTCCATCTAGTTGTTCAGATGAAATTTCCTGATGCTCTAATCCAAGAATTTGACGACAGGTTAGCTTGATATCGTTTTCCGCCTTCTCTAAAAATAATTCTCCTTCATCAAGCATGAGCTTAACACGATCCTTACTCAAGAATGTATTCAGCTCTTTTAATAAACTTGGTATTCCACTTTCCTCATCTAGCTTATTAGGATTGGCCTTTCCTAAATTTTCAGCGAGGCATTTTGCTAAAGTTGCGTAAAAGTCCTTTTCAATCTCGTCAGTCAGTTCGATCTTCTGTCTAAGAATTAGAGCAAGTACTGACTTTTCTGCGACAATCCTAAAATATCTAGATTTCAGTAAATTTGTATCGCCAATAATCTCGCAGAGTTCCGATAATGATTTTTTTAGTCGAGTTTCATCTTCCTCAGACTTTATCTGATCGGCTTTATTTACAACAATGAATACACGATTAGCAAATTTGCTTTTTTCTTCAGCCGTATAGCCACTGAATAAGTACTTATCTAGTAGGTTTGCGATAGAAGTACCTTCTTCTTCAGCAGGTCTATCGGGATTAACCACAAACACTACTGCATTAGCATTCTTAAGTTCCTGTCGTAAAATCTCCGTGTGTCTTAGAGTTTTTGCTGCCGATCCAGGAACATCAATAAAAACAACATTGCTAGATGTTTTACCATTCAAATAGATGTTATCTTTCGGCTTTAGATAGTACTTTGCACACTTGATGGCAGGAATCACTCTTTGATCACTGTCCTTTCCATTTCGACTACCACCTTCTTCTAAGTAAGTGTTAAGTTTTTTCTGATCTTCTGGAAGTTTAAACTTTATTTTAATCGATTTTTTAATAGTGTCAATTTTCTCCCATGTATTTGCAATGTCTAAAATTTCATCTACAATACGTTGTCGTTTATCAATTGGAAAATTATCCGGTAACTTTTCAGCTATGTCTCCATTAGTTGCTAGATCGATAACTTTAGCAGCAGTTATACTCGCTTCATCTCCAAACAAACTAGCCCTTGTTTGCTCATCAAGGTAATGACTAGCTACACCAAGTAGTAGCGGTTTGAATTCATCTTGAGTTCTGATAGAAAGTTCAGCTTTGTCAAAATCCACGTTTTGATTGGGATAGACATAGATAGCTGTGCCAGTAATTGCTGCTCCACCACCAGTCAGAAGCAGTCTTTCTTGCAAAAGAGCGTTCAGAAGGCTGCTCTTACCAGCACCTGTTTCACCAATCACTACGACTTGGTAATCCCGATCTTGCCGAAGGACATTATCCGCTCTGTCAAGAAGCGTTTTGGCTTTAGATAGATCCAAACTTTGATATTGTGAAAGGACTTTTTGCAGTTCGGCACATTTTCTTTGCAATTTTGTCCAGCGCTCAAACTGTTTTCCTGCTTCAGTTTCACCTAAACTACTACCAAACCGACTTAACCAATTCTGCCAATCCAGATTAGATTGATCATCTGAACCTTTTCCAGGCTGAGAATCTCTTGGCCGAGACGCTGGATTTTCTTTGTCGAATAATTCATCAATTCCACCCATAGCTTCTCTCTGTAGTTAGTCAAGAATTGCATTCAGTAAAACATCAACCAATGAAAGGTTCTCGTCTTCTATATCTTCAATCGTAACTGTATCCACAATGTCAAACTTAGCTCCAGCACCTTTTAATTCATCATCTAGCAACTTAAGAAACTTTGTTGCATCAGGATCATTTCCGATTTGAATGAAAGAGATTGCTAACTCCTCATCTTTTTCCATTTGCTGAGTCGCTTTGACGATCGTTTCAGCAACCGCTTTTTTATTGTCGGGCTGCCCATCAGTAATAACGAGTATTGTTTCCCCATTTAGCTTGGTTTGCTTCTCTTGTTTTCGATGAAAATAGTTTTGTAGAGCGTCTTCTAAAACAAGTGCCATCTCAGTGCGACCAACAAGAGAGATTTCTTTAAATAATTGCGAAACTTGACTAGAAGTAACATTTTCAATGCGTCTAAATTTAGATGAGAAGAAGTAGACAGTAATTCCATCTGGATCAAACTCTTCGCACTTGGTGACTAGAGCAAAAGTGGATTCCTGCATCACATCCCATCTACTTCTGCCGCCTTGCTGATCCTTAGTTGACATACTTCCACTTTTGTCAATGATCAATGTGTAATCTCGCTCCTTCAAGATAGAACCCTGATCCTCAAGCATGGCATACACTCCTGTATTTGAAAGTTTTGCTCCTGCTCTTATCTTAGCACCTATCCGGCTGATCTATAGACAACCTTATTCGTCCTCATCAAGATCCAGATCAACGCCAGAGACCAAAGATTGAACATGATTGACTAGGTTAGAACTAATTGCCTGTATGTGTTGAGGGTTCTGTTCCATATCTTGGGCAAGAAAATTCAGAAATTTCCCAAGCAGTGGATCATTTTCTTCTGTCCCATCAGCCCTGGAAATCCATACTTTACCGTCGGCCTGTATGTTGTAGCAGATTTTATCGCGCTTATTCAAGCCAAGGGCTTTGCGAACAGAATCGGGAATTGTAGTCTGATAGCGATCAGTAAGAGTGGATTCTGGGCATGGGGCCATCGTTGCAGCTATAGCGACCTCTAAGCTTGTCCATAAAAACTAGCTCTTGATGGTAATGCAACTGCATTGTCTTGTCAAGTATGGAGTGACTAGATCTACAGCCTAACGGAGCCGTTCACCTTAAATGTCGGCAGGATGCCCCGTTACACCCATAAGGTTGTTGTAGTAAACCTAAACCTGTCAGCATCCCACACCCCATCTTCCCACTTCCCCGGGTTGAGTTAGCGAGTTCGGCTTCGATCTGTCAGAATACAAGTATTGAAACAAACCCTTTAAGAGGCTTCATGGTGGAAGTTAAAGTCGTTCCCCCGAAACGCAATTGGGTTCAGACGTGGTGGCAATCCCTGAATTCCCTATCTCGCTTACTGGTGATTGCTCTAGCTGCACCACTTATAGTTCTGAATGCCTGGGCATTATCGGCAATTTTTGGCTATTTTGAATCTTTATTTGTTATTTTACTGATAGCGGCCGTTCTATCTTTTCTCTTGGGTTATCCAGTGACTTGGTTGGAACGTCAGGGATTAAAACGGGGTTTAGCTGCGATCGTGGTTTCCCTGATCACGATTTTAATTTTTGTGGCCGTGGGAATCACCCTAGTTCCCCTAGTCTTTACCCAAGCGCAGCAATTTGTCAATAGATTGCCAGAATGGTTAGACTCGGGACAGCGCCAACTGATGCAACTAGATACCAAAATCGACACGATGAATCTACCGATTCCGATCAGTTTCGATGGTGTTATCGCTCAGTTTAACAGTCGTTTAGGGGCAGAATTGCAAATTTTAGCGGGAAGAAGCGTTAATTTAGCCCTTAATCTCACCGTTTTTACCGTGGTGCGAGTGCTTGATGTGCTGCTAACCATTATCCTCACCTTTTATCTACTTCTCCACAGTCCCGATATCTGGAGGAGTATTATCCAATGGTTGCCCAAACCCGTCCAACAACCCTTTTCCCTAACCCTACGCTTAAGTTTTCAGAATTACTTTGTCGGCCAGGTGATTTGTGCCACTTGCATGGCCCTGGGATTAGTCACGGCATTTTTATCGATTAAAGTCCCTTTTGGTCTTCTATTCGGCCTCTTGATTGGTACCATGGCCTTAATCCCTTTTGGGGGAACTGTAGGCATTGTCACGGTGACAGCTTTACTAGCTTTGCGCGATATTGGTTTAGCTCTGCAAGTTTTAGCCGTAGCTGTAGTGGTGCAGCAAATTGTCGAAAACGGCATTGCTCCCCGGATTTTGGGCAGTGTCACCGGGTTAAATCCCTTTTGGGTGTTGGTTTCGGTCTTGACGGGGGCGCGAGTGGGCGGTTTACTGGGGGTGATTGTCGCAGTTCCCATGGCAGTAATGATCAAGGAAGCTTTGGAGGTTATCCGTCAAGTGACCCCAGAGGAGACAAAATACGGGATAATTAAACCCTCTCTCCCCCTAGAATCGGAATCCTCTAGCGGGGTGGTTTCTCGCTGAAGAATGACTGACGGCATCATCTAGGCCGATCTGAGCGATAATATTGGCCAGGATAAATCGGCAGTTTTCTCCCAGGTTCTTGGCTTTTCTCCCTCGATCGAGTTATGATGTAAACATTGGTAGATTGACCCCACTTGCCCTGATCGCTGTCCATGACAAGTAAGGACAAATCAAGGCTTGAGGATGCCTTGCTGGTCTCTGAGACCTAGCTTATTGGGAGATTAGCTAACCAATTGTCTCTAAACTCGGATAATTTCTAAGAAAAGGTGATTGTCTATCCCGATAAATCAGCAAAAAATCGATATTTTGGTTAAATAGGCTACATTAACAGCTAGGTTTCTATCGTAAGCTCGAAGTTAAGACATAAAGTCAATATCACCCTCCGATTGCAATGAGAAAATGTTTGAATCGCTTAATATTTGGGCTTTTCAGACATTTTTTTTGTGGATTGATACTAAATCCAGTTATTAAAAACTGATTTAGTATGACATGGACAAACACCAACAGACCATGATCTGGAGAGATCGTCAAGAAAAGTATCAGAGTGAACTATTGGAAAAGAATTGGTAAAATATAATTAGTAGGGAGAGTATTGCTGTTAATGTTTCGCTTTTTAACGAGACGTTAACCAAGCCCAAAGGCAAAAAATAGCAGTAATTTGTCAAAAGCTCAGGGCCGATGGCTGACTGCTCTGTATATCTCTCGTATTCTTTACTTGTCGAGTTCAACACGACCCCTTTATGGAATCAAGCAACCCGTCAGGGAAGACTTCCGAACCTCCTAGTCATAGGTGGGCCAATTTACTCGGAACTATGATCGCAATTCTGACCCTAACGTTACCCTTGTTAGCGATTGGATATAACTCCACGCCTAACTATACCGAAGAACCCCTTACCGGTAACACATCCTACTCCCTAACGAGGCAAATGAGGTGACAGAATTGAGATAGACGATTGCCAAGATAAAATTTTTTTCTTCGTCCCGATCCCCCTTGTGGGTAAAATTTGGATCGGAGTCAATCAAAGTGTCTTTTAATTTTGCCTGCGCTTTTAGGTGACTCTAAAGGCGCTATTGTCTTGTATTTGGAGAAAGCTTGTGGATTTATCGCGCATTCCTGCCCAACCGAAACCCGGTTTAATTAACGTTTTAGTGGAAATTACTGCTGGTAGTAAGAATAAATACGAGTTTGATAAGGATTTAAACGCCTTTGCTCTCGATCGCGTTCTCTATTCTTCGGTACAATATCCCTGTGATTATGGTTTTGTTCCCAATACCCTCGCCGATGACGGCGATCCTTTAGATGGTATGGTGATCATGGATCAGCCTACTTTCCCCGGCTGTGTGATTACAGCGCGTCCCATTGGTATGTTAGAAATGATCGATGGTGGTGATCGCGATGAAAAAATTCTCTGTGTTCCCGCTAAAGATCCCCGTTATGCAGAGGTAAAATCTCTCAAAGATGTCTCTCCCCATCGCTTGGACGAAATCGCCGAGTTTTTCAAAACCTATAAGAATCTAGAGAAAAAAGTCACAGAAATTCTCGGTTGGAAAGATGTGGACGCAGTAACCGCTTTAGTTGAACAGTGTATTGCTGCTTATAAGTAAGGTTTGCGGCAAAAAGTTTGCTGGTGGGGTTAGTTATCAGTTATCAGTAAACAGTTATCAGTTCACTGATTACTGTTTACTGTTCACTGATAACTGAAAAGTCTCCCCACACCCCACACCCCACACCCCACACCCCACACCCTACACCCCAATTTATGCGAATAGAAACCTTAAAATCGGGTTTAATCGTCTCCTGTCAAGCGCCAGTGGAGTCATCTCTGCACGATCCTGTAATTATTGCCGCCATGGCTCATGCTTGCGTGGATAGGGGTGCTTGTGGGGTAAGAATTGATAGTCCCGCTCATCTGAAAGCCACCCGTCAACAATTGCCGGATATACCGATAATTGGGCTCTGGAAACGCAATTATCCCGATTGTTCGGTATATATTACTCCCAAATATCAAGATGCTCTGGCCATTGCCGATGCCGGTGCCGATATAATTGCCTTGGATGCTACCCCAAGAAAGCGTCCTAATGATGAAAATTTAGCCACAATTATCGCTCGTATTCATCGGGAAACTGGTAAATTAGTCATGGCAGATATAGACTCGATCGAAAGTGCTATTTATGCCGTGGCAGCTGGTGCTGATGTTGTCGGTACAACTCTTTACGGTTACACAGAAGCAACTAAACAGCTGCAGCCGCCGAGTTTTTCTTTCCTAGAAGAATTAGTTAATAATTTATCAGTTCCTGTTATCTGTGAAGGAGGAATATCGACTCCAAAAGAAGCCAAAAAAGCCCTAGAAGTTGGTGCATATTCGGTAGTTGTTGGTACGGCAATTACAGGGATTGATTTAAAAACTACCGCTTTTTTACAAGGAATTTTATCGAAATATTCATGACATTAATCTTGCTCCTAGCCGTGCCTGGTAGCCACTTCTAGGGATTAGGAAAAAAACCAAAAAGTTTAGCCGCACCACCCAAAATAGCGACGACTAAAGCGATTAAAATCCCCCGGTTAGTAAATTCCTGATAGGCAATCCGTGCCGTTAATCCCTTGATTTCCGTGGTCAATCGCTCATCTAAAGCTTTAATATCTCCTTTTAACTCTCCTTTGAGTTCTGCTTGTCCGATTTCTAATTTTGTGAGACGTTCATCGATTTTGTCGAATTTTTGAGTAACATCTCTTTGTAGGTTATCGATTTTTCCCTCAATCCTTGTCAGAACGGTTTCTAGGGAATAAGTTACAGTTTCGTTAGACATTTGCTAAACCCCTATTCAGTTTTCAGTTATCAGATTTGAGTTTTAAGTGAGCGGTATTAAATGGCAGTTTTCTACTGTCTTTGCACCGATTACTATTTACTGATTATGGCAGTTTTCTACTGTCTTTGCACCGATTACTGTTTACTGATTACTTTTAACTGGCTGTTAACTTAGTCATAACTTGGATAATATATAATACCTATGTCAAGTTTATGTAATAAAATTTAACCTAATCAAGGTCTGAACACCAGTTTTGACTTTATTCCTGAAAATATGAGTATTTCTCGCCGTAATTTCCTCACCTTTTTAACTGCCACTGCCGGTGTCTCTTTTTTCAGTCTGCAAGAGAAAAAATATTCCTCTCTGATTAGCAGTCCTGCGATCGCTGCCAATAGTTTTGGGTTAAACTTTTCTCCAGTCAAACTGCCAATTCCCTTAAAAATTGACGGGATGAGCGATGAAAGCCAAAAAAGTGCCTATCAAACCTATAAAGTCCTAGATGATCTCGTTCTTCCGCAAGGATTCACCTATGATGTGCTGGCACAGTGGGGGGATAAAGTGGGTGATTCCCGTTTCGGTTATAACAATGATTATCTATCTTTTATCGAAACCAGTCCGGGTCAAGGTTATCTAACCGTTAATTTTGAATATATCAGTGGTCGTACTTGGCTACAAACCTTTGAACAAGTGATCGGTAAAACCCTACCCGTCAAGGAAGTACGGGAAAAAACGAACGAAAAGGGTGAAATTGCCGCCTATCACCTGCAAGATGCCACCTTAAGGGCAAAAATCGAGGAAATCTCCCTAGAAGGATTAATTGATCAGGGAATTGGCGTAATTTCCTTAGCTAAAGATCAAACGGGAAAATGGCAACGTACCTATAGTAAAGCCGATCGCCGCATTACCGGTATTTCTGGACTAAAGGACGGCCACTACCTGAAAGCGACTGGCCCTGCTGTAGCAATTTTTACCAAAACCAATAAACTTGGCTACGATGACGGATTCGGGGCAAAAATTATCGGAACATTTCAAAATTGCGCCGGGGGAACAACTCCCTGGGGGACCGTATTTAGTGCCGAGGAAAACTTTCAAGACCAAGTGACGGAGGTAGTGTTAAAAGACGGTTCCTCTTTGCATCCCGATACTACTCCCTTTATTCTCAATAGTGGGGAAGTGGATGGCCGGGGTAACGTTTTTGGGTTAGCGGGAAATAAATACGGTTGGATGGTGGAGGTGGATCCAGCCAATCCCGACGATTACGGCACAAAACACACTTGGTTAGGGCGTTTTCGCCATGAAGCGGTCGCTTTTCTCGCTCAAACGGGGCAACCCTTGGCGGTTTATTCAGGATGCGATCGCAGAGGCGGTCATGTCTATAAATTCGTCTCCGAGGGCAAAATTAGCGATATTAAAGACAAAAATAACTCAAAACTCCTAGAAAAGGGAATGCTCTACGGGGCCAAATTCAACCCCGATAAAACCGGTTATTGGATACCCTTAAATCCCGACACGGAGATCAATCCCGTCCTACCGAGTCAAATTGCCGCTAGTCGCGGGGATGGGGTGGTAGCTTTGCCGAATCCCGAAAGAACGGTCAATGAGACTAAATTACTGCTATTTAAGGACGATGAAGAGATTCTAGCCTACAAAGCTAAATATAAGACCCTCGCAGACCTGTATGAAGGTAATGGAACGGAAAAACAGGGAGCAATTCTCATCGATGCTCATTTTGCCGCTAACGCCGTTGGGATCACTTGTACTGGTCGGCCAGAAGATACGGAAGTGGACGAGAATGGCACTTTATATATAACCTTTACCTCTGGTAGTCCCAGTGAAGCGGAGGGAGGAGCCGATAGGGAGATATTTAAGGGACCAAATGGCGAAATACCCTACGAATTTGGTTGGATTATCAGCTTAAGGGAAGATAATAACGATGCTGCTTCCTTAAGTTTTCGTTGGGATGTGGTCGCTTACGGAGGGGAACCGACCGAGAAGGGTGCGGGTTTTTCTAATCCCGATAACCTCGCGTTCGATCAACAGGGAAATCTCTGGATGGTTAGCGATATTTCCACGGGTGGGTTAAATCGAGAGATGAAAACTCGTTATCCCCAAGGAGTCCCAGTTAGTCAACGGGATTTATTGGGGATTTTTGGTAATAATAGCGCTTGGGTATTTGCCAAGGGTCAAGAGCATCCCTATCCTTTTGCTATCGCTCCCATGGATGCGGAATTAACGGGATTGTACTTTACTCCCGACCAAGAGACGTTATTTTTGGCAGTACAACATCCGGGGGAAGCGGGGGGAATTCGTCGGGATTTAGCCTTTGAAAACCGAAAATTTGCCCTGAAAACCACTAATGGGCAGGAATTTGAACAAATGCGACAAGTACCCCTAGGGTCGAATTGGCCCAGTGGTCAAGTTAATCAACCTCCCCGGCCGGCAGTGGTGGCAATTCGCCGAATTGAGTCAAAATAGGTGAGGGAAGTAGGGAAGTGGGGAGGTGGGGAAGTGGGGAAGTGGGGAGAAAAAGGAAATAGATTGTTTCCTTGGAGTAGAAAAGCGATCTTTTTCAGGAAAAATCGTTAAATTAAGGATTTTAAGGGCAAGGTCGCCATTAAAATCTCACTTTTGCCGGAGATATGTTGTGATTTTGTCCTTGAGTTTCCCAAAGATGGGCTTACTATGAGAGTAGGGGGAAAAAAGATAATTTTAGCGATCGATTAACAATGACTAGGGATCTCTGTAGGATTTTATTGATAGAGGACGAACCGACGACTGTTAAATTAATCCAGAGATTGCTGTTAAAGGCCCCCCAATGTTCTCTGGCTGAGGGGTTGACTTTTACCCTCACCCAAGCTCAGGATCTAGAGGAAACTGCCGAAAAACTGGCAGGGGAGAAATTTGATCTCATCCTCTTAAGCTTGGAAATCTCTGTTCCCCCCGGTTTAAATATCCTAGTCAAAACCAGAGAATTAGCCGCTGCTATACCGATAGTGGTTCAAACTACTAGCAATGATGAGAAATTAGTCGTTAGAGCCTTTCAACTCGGTGCTGATGGTTATATTCAGTTAAATAATATCGATAGTAGTCTTTTAGTCTATCAAATTCGTGTGGCGATCGAGCGTCAGCAATATATTCTCAATCTTAAACATCAACAACAGGAAGAAGAATTTCGCGAACTGGAACAGTTAATCAAGGGAGGACAAACTAGCATCACGGCGAAAATGTTCGGTTCTGAGGCAATAAGGCAGAGTATTCCCGATATTTTTCAAGAATTAGTCCAAAATTACGGAGATTTATTAGATTTAGCTTTAGAAGAACAAGCATATAAAGTGGAACATAATCTATCGGAACGACTGCGAAGCTTAGCTGATAAGCTAGGATTCTTAAAAGCTAGTCCTCGCGATGTGGTGGACATTCATACCACCACCCTACGCCAAAAAAATCAGGATGTCACCCTGGCCAAAGCGCAGGCCTACGTTAGCGAAGGTCGTCTCATGGTCTTGGAATTGATGGGTTATCTCGTCTCTTTCTATCGTAAATACTATATCGGTCTCAGCAACATTAAACTGTTCAATAACACGCAATCATGAGTCAATATCTTCTCAAACTCTACATTATGGGTGATTCAAGTAAATCCCAAAGGGCGATCGCCAATATTTTTCGGATCTGTCGCGAGGAGTTATCCGGTCTTTATACGGTAGAAATAATTGATGTTCTCGAACAGCCGCAATTAGCGGAACAGGATAAAATTCTCGTAACTCCTACTTTAGTCAAACAACTTCCCCCACCCCTACAAAGAATTATCGGCGATATGTCCAATACCCAAAAGGTTCTCCTCGGTTTGGATGTTATTCCCAAAGACTCGCGTCTCAATTAGGATTCACCGAAAAATTCTTCTGGTTAGGTTTTTCCTCGCTAATAAGTAGATAGGATTAAAATTACCCCTTGAAGACAGTTGAAAATCAATAGTCATCCCCATCATAGCAAAGACTGGACACGATCGAGAGGCCAGTAAACTTTATAGGCTTGACCAATGATATAACTTTCCGGCAAAAAACCCCAAGCATGGGAATCAAAACTATGGTTACGATTATCTCCCAAAACAAACAGATTTTTTGGGGGTACAGTCATAAATTCTATTTCATAATTGCCCAACTCGGCGGTGTAGGGTTCCTCGATAACTTGCCGGTTGAGATAAACTTTACCCCTGCGGATTTCAATGGTATCTCCGGCAATAGCGATGACTCGTTTGATAAAAAAATCTCCAGAATTAGGATCTAGTTGCCTAATTTTTTCGGGAGTTCTAAAAACAATTATATCGCCTCTTTCCGCTTGATAATTACCAGATTGACTGACGAAAATGCGATCACCTACTGCGAGGGTAGGTAGCATGGATTCGCTCGGAATCTGGAAAAATTCTATTCTTTGATGTAACCAATCGGGAAAATAATTACAGATAATTCCCCAAGTAAAAATTGCTGCCACCATCAGCGCCAAAATGGAACGATAGGTGTGACGATGGGGATGGAATTGATGGGGGAAAGTGTGATAAACATGATAAATAGCGATCACTGTAACTAAAGGGGTAAGAAAGAGGATATTGGTGAAAAAATGATCCATTTTCAGGCTAATCTGGGATATAGTCAGAAAAATTATCCCTAATCTCACCTTATCAGCGTACAATTGCCCCAAACCTGGCATAATCCGGTTAGCGAAGACGGCAAACCATGGGTTTTTTTGTTTCCGGGGAATTTTCTCTAAGCTGTTATTCTGTCTGGAATCATAAACAGTCCAGTGAGCGTCAAAAATATTGCTAATGTAAACGATAACCAGAGCAACTATTCCCCCTAATCCCCAGCTTACAGGGCCATTGGGGCTAAAAATTGACCAAATTGTCACAATTATTAATATTACTTGAGCGATCGCCCAAATGGTTGCTTTTTGGTTTTTGTTAGCATACCATTGTCCCAAACCGGGGAAAAACATCGAGAGATTGACCGCTAACCAGGGATCTTTTGCTTGTGAATTAGTCGCATAAGGACGAGAAACAGCCGAAAAAAGGGAGGGTTTGCTCATAGTATATATTTATTGGCAATTCAGTAATCAGTAAACAGTAATCAGTAAACAGTGATCAGTAATCAGTGAAAACACATTAGGAATAATACTGCTCCCTTAATACATACTGCTCACTTAAAACTCAAATCTGATAACTGATAACTGGTAACTGTTCACTTAAAACTCAAATCTGATAACTGATAACTGGTAACTGGTAACTTAAAACTCAAATCTGATAACTGATAACTGATAACTGCTCTAACAACCAATAACAATTAATGCTTTTACTTCAATTTAGCACCTCTCATTACTGTCGCAAAGCTCGTTTAGCACTAGGTTATAAGGGGATTGATTACCAAGTAGAAAATCTCACCCCCGGACTACATATTCTCAAACTCAGTCCCCTAACTAAAGGGTTAACCACTGTCCCCGTTTTAATGGCAGCAGATGAGATTATTGCCGATTCTACTGCCATTTTCAGATATTTAGAAAAAGTAGTTCCTTTCCCCTCTTTTATTCCCGCTGGGGAAAAGGAGAAAAATCAAGCTTGGTTACTAGAGGATTGGTTAGATGAAAGTATTGGAGTAGCGACGAGATTTGTCTATTATGATTATCGCGCTGGAGAGGGAAAAGCGATCGATTCTTCCCTGAGTAGTCAAATAATTATTAAGATCGTGCGACAACAATATAAAATCACCCCAGCAAGGGTAAAACTAGCGGAAGAGCGCCTAGAAAATGCCCTCAAGATTCTAGAATATTGGCAAAATCAGCCCTATTTGGTGGGAGATAAATTAAGTGTAGCCGATATTGCCGCCACTGCCCTACTCAGTCCTCTGGCTCTAATTCCCAGTTATCGTCAAAAATATCCCTGGTTGTTTGCTAGAATCGGGGAAATTCATCAACAGTGTCGAGAAAAATTGCCCCCCGGTTTAAATTAAATGCAGCGAACGACAAAAATTATCATCCTCATCTCTATCGGTTTCTTATCGCCCCTAAAAGCCCTTGCTTTGCCCTCTCCTGAAGATATTCCCGAAGAAGTTTTACGAGCAGAAATTATCACCTCGGCTCGCTCGCCCCTTGATAATCAACCCCTAACTGCGGCAGAATATGCCTTACTAGAAGAACAATTAGCCACCAGCATTTATCCCCCCCAAATTAATCCCAAGATTCGACAATTAATTGCCCTTAGAAGATTACAAAAACTCCTCCAGATATTGATACCTTTCTATCGTTAAAATAAAAATAGTCAATCTCCTTTGGCGAGAGTGCATCTGCTAACCGAAAAATTTAGAGAGGATTGGCGTAGGGCGATCGCTTTTATCGCCAGCAGACAAAAATCCCGTGTTATGATTAATGAAAAAATCATAAAGTTTTGTAACAAACCTTGACTGCTATCCTCCACCCCCAAGAAAAGCCCCTGCTTAATCCTCCTTGGTACTCCCTGTCCCCTCTCTGGCAAGGAGACGAAACCAATGTTAAACAAGGTTTACCCCATAGTCAACTCGCGCCTCCTTGGCAGATTTTAATTCTCGGCGATGGTTCTCCCACCCGTCATTTACAACTTTTAACCGGTGAAAAAACGGAAGTGGATGTGATCGATATGTCCCCCATCGGCGACGATGAGGATGGCGCACCGATGAAAATTAGCCTGATTCCAGGACCGAGATTGCGTCGTCAAGTCTGGTTACGCACAGCCAGTGGTCAAAGGTTAGCCTATGCCGCTTCTTGGTGGTCCGCCAATCAAGTGGACGAATATCTAGAAAATCGTTCCCTACCGATTTGGGAAAGTCTCTCGCGGCTGCACACGGAATTGTATCGCGATGTGCAGGGACTTTATTACGGTCATTCCCCAGAATTAGAAATAGCTTTTGGGGAAAAAGGAGCATTTTGGGGTCGTCATTACCTATTTTGGCACGCTCGCCAACCCCTTACCCTGATTTACGAGGTTTTTTCTCCCTATCTCCGTAAATACCTCGGCGAAATGAGAATTGATCAGTTAGGTTAACTGCCGTAGATATTTCTATGTAGTTCAATTAGCTAATCTTTGGAGAGAATTAAATGATTTTTCTCCGTTAATTTTGCCATCCAACCCGGTTCGATCACAATCGTGCTAATTTTTTCGATAATAATTGCAGGTCCTGCCAGACAATCAAAAGGTTCCAGATCTGAACGCTGATAAATTGGCGTTTCCCGCCATTGATTAGCCATAAAAACCGCTACTCGATCGAGGATAGGAGGTAATTCTCCCATGGGACGGGTGCGAGTTAAAATTGCTTCTTGGGGACTGTCCATAGTCTGGATCAATTCCACGGCAATCGACTCAACAATTAAAGCTTTTTGTTCTTGTTTAAACCCATAACGTCTTTGATGTTCCCGTTCAAAATCCTGACGCATTTGATCGCTAAAATTAACCGCTAAAGTGGCATCACTGCCTTGATATTTTAAACTAACTTGCTGCCGCACCCGATTATAACCCTCTAATTCCCGACCCGCTAAAACTTCTAATTCGTTCATTTCCGGGAGTAACTCCCCGATTAAATCGGCATTTAACGGCTGTTCGATCGCTTTTTCTTTAATTACCCTCAAATCGGCCAAACCCATGCCGTAGGCGCTTAAAACCCCAGCGTAGGGATGGAGAAAAATACTTTTCATTCCCAGAGTATCGGCAATTAAACAGGCCACTTGACCCCCGGCACCGCCAAAGGTACAAAGAGTATAATCACTGAGATCATAACCCTTTTGTAGAGAGATTTTTTTAATCGCATTAGCCATATTTTCTACGGCAATTTGAATAAACCCCGCAGCCAACATTTCAGGACTATTATTACCCCCCATTATTGCCACCAATTCTTGAAACTTTGTCAGCACAATCTCTCTATCTATGTGTAAATTTCCCTCTTCTCCAAAAATAGCGGGAAAATAGGCAGCTTGAATTTTTCCTAACAAAACATTAGCATCGGTAATTGTTAAAGGTCCACCTCGTCGATAACAGGCAGGTCCGGGATTAGCTCCGGCACTTTCTGGCCCGACTCGAAAACGATAACCATCATAGACTAAAATCGAACCCCCACCAGCGGCCACGGTGTGAATACTTAACATCGGCGCTCGCATTCTTACGCCGGCAATTTCGTTATCTGTTTGCCGCTCGTATTCCCCTTGAAAATGAGAAACATCGGTGCTAGTTCCTCCCATATCAAAACTGATAATTTTACTAAATCCCGCCCTTAAACTGGTTTGTACTGCCCCAACTATTCCCCCCGCAGGACCAGATAAAATGCTATCTTTACCCTGAAATTTATCGGCTGTGACTAAACCGCCATCGGATTTCATAAATAGTAAGCTAGTTTTCGGTAATTGCTGGCTAATACTATCAACATAGCGGCGTAAAATTGGCGATAGATAGGCAGAAACTACTGTGGTATCTCCCCGGGATACCAGTTTCATTAAAGGACTGACTTGGTGGGAAATGGCTAGGTGAGTAAAGCCGATTTCTTCGGCAATGGCTGCCACTTGTTTTTCGTGGTCAGGATAACGATAACCGTGCATAAAAACAATCGCACAACTTCGGATACCCCCTTGATAAACTGGTATTAAATCGGCTTTAACTTGGGCGGGATTAACGGCGATTAATTCTTGTCCTTGACTATCGTAGCGTTCGGCCACTTCGATAACTTGTTCGTATAATAAAGAAGGAAGAATAATTTGACGGGCAAAAATATCGGGGCGATTTTGATAGCCAATTCTCAAGGCATCTTTAAACCCTTTGGTGATTAACAAAACCGTGCGCTCTCCTTTTCTTTCTAACAGCGCATTGGTGGCTACCGTTGTTCCCATTTTAATCACTTCGATGTTATCTAGGGAACCGCTAATATCTTTGATCCCTTGAATGACTGCATCTGGGTATTTTTCGGGATTTTCCGAGAGCAGTTTATAGAGAACAATCCACTGTTGATCGGCAAGGGGAACAATCAGAAATCTAGCGGCATCTCTAGCTAGTCGTTCAATAATTTCTGGTTGATCGATTATCGCCACGATATCGGTAAAAGTTCCCCCTCGATCGATAAAAAATTTTAACATAATCCCTTCTAGGTCTCAGAATCAATTAACAATTGTGCCTAATCCTTTTAAGATAAACTAGATTGATTTATCTGAGTAAGCAAAATGTCCACAGGAATCGCTATCTTAGGGGTAGGACGTTGGGGAGTGCATTACGTCCGTCATTTTTCTCAACATCCCTCAGCGCAAGTAGTGGCGATCGTTGATCCCTCCCCTGAAAAACTCCGTCTCTGTCGGGATCAATTTAATCTCGATACTAATAAAGTTATTTTAGCCAATGACTGGGAATCTATTCGCAATCACCCCGAAATCTCGGCTGTGGTCGTCGTTACTCCTGCCATTAGCCATTATCCCCTGATTAAAGATGCTCTTAATTTAGGTTATCACGTCCTCGCCGAAAAACCCTTAACCCTCAATCCCCAAGAAAGTGCTGAATTAACGGCATTAGCGGCGCAAAAACAGCGTATTTTATTAGTTGATCATACCTATCTTTTTCATCCCGCCGTTATCACTGGACAAAAAGTCCTACAATCCGGGGGTATCGGTAAACCTCTTTATGGTTATGCCACTCGCACCCACCTGGGGCCAGTTCGTCAGGATGTGTCCGCTTTGTGGGATCTAGCTATTCACGATATCTCGATTTTTAATCATTGGTTGAATAGTACACCAGTATTAATTCAGGCACGAGGAACGGTTTGGCTACAACCTAATCTAGCCGATTTAGTCTGGTTAACCCTGATCTATGGCGATGGTTTTCAAGCGACTATTCACCTTTGTTGGTTGAATCCCGATAAACAGCGACGTTTAGGGATAGTTGGCAGCGAAGGGACTTTAATTTTTAATGAATTAGACTCTCGATCGCCTTTAACCCGACAAAAGGGCGATTTTGAGCGTCAGGAAGCCTATTTTATTCCCCGGGGACAAGAGACGGAATCTATCCCTATTGCCGATGGTGAACCCCTAAAAGCATTGTGCGAACATTTTTTAGAGTCGGTGGCTACGGGTGTCGATTCTCCTGTATCTTCGGGATCGGTAGGGACGGAATTAGTCAAAATCCTCCAGGCAGCAGAATTATCTCTAGCCAGAGGTGGAGAGATCGTGCGCTTAGAATAGGGAAACATGGGATCGATAGGTAGGGTCTGCTGAAAAAGTTTTTCGTGGGGGTAGGGTGTGGGGTGTGGGGTGTGAAATATAACCTGATTTGCTATTGACGAGGAGTTTGTACGGCGTTAGATTTATTAGAGGTTTCCTTAATTTGTACCCAGTAAGAGGGTATCGGAAATTCTCTTAATCCCCCCTACAGCACAGGTTATGCCTTTTTGTCAACGGGGAAGTCCAGAACCCGATCGGTGCGTAGCGCGCTCGATCGCTAACGGATCAAATCAGCGACGGCATTAGAAAGCAAGCTCGGCAGCGACGAATTGCGACCGTCCGCTGCCACGCAGTGTTAGCTGGTGGTTCAAGGAAATAACTCAAAGTAATCGCAGTGACTTGGACGAATAATCGAAAAATCTCGGCGATCAAGTGTGTAAACGCGAGTAATAGTAAGCCTTTCAGCTATGGCAATGATCGCTGCATCTGTAAAGTCAAGCTGATTGTCAGCATATTGTTCCAATATCTCATGCACTCGTACCAAGTCTTCTGGGATTACAGGTTCAACTTGAACCGCATCAGGTGTCATACTGGATACAAAACGGCGCATTGCTTGGTGGCCTAATCTTGATGCAATCAGATAGCAGACCTCAGGCAAGACAACGACAGGTAGAACCAATGGCTCATTCACGCTTTGAGCAATAGCCAACACCCGCTGATGATTGCGATCGCCCTGATCGGTTAAGGCAAACAAAAAACTGGTGTCAAGTATCGCCGTCATACTGAATTGCTTGGGTTAAGATTCCAGCCGGACACCGGATCAATCTCATTGCCTAGAATCTCTTCATCACGTTCTGAAATATCCTGTTGACCAGAGTTGCCTAAACCTGCAACTGCAAGCAGAAAACTAGAAGAATGAGTGGTCAGTTCTCTTTGATAGGCTGCTTTATAGCGAAGATAGTCAAGAAAATTAGACAGTTCCACTAAAGCCTCATCAGGGAGAGCCTTGACTGCTTCAAGTAGCGGTTGCCGTTCTATAATGCTTCTATCCATTACTAAATCTTAGATTAGGACTTCTCCTATTTTACTCCTCAACTCAACGAACAGGCTCACTTACTAACTATCACAGCAGGTAACACCTGAATACAGTCCGCACAAATTGGCATGAAGTCAAAGATCACAGTTGGGGGTCTGCCGTCAACCTAACCCACCAGAGCGGCGTACTGCTACGCAGTGCCTTCGGCATCGCACTAAGTTTGGAGCATAACGATCGATTTCACCGACATTTTGGATCGTAGCGGAAAAATGTCAGGTACAACGATTTGTTATACATTATCTTTCTTTGTCAGTTAAATCAATATATTCAGTTTGTATTCGTTTATTCTTTATTAGTATTCTAAAATACGGACATTTCCCATTTACTGATAAATCTTTATCATCATTCCCTTTCCTGAATTTAATTATTTCAAATTGGTCGGGATTAAATTTATGCAAAAATGTTATTGGCACTCCCATATATCCCTTATAGTCTATTGGTATGTCTTGTGTTTTATTAATATTAATTCCATCATAATTGTCATATTTTGGATATTGAACTTCGTTGCCAAAATATCTTTTTGTAAGTTTTATATCTTCGTGCCGCTTAAAATTATCTAAATTAGTAAGCCATAAACAATTGTTCGGTGAGATTATTCTATTACCAGAGTTATCTATTCGAGTTTCTGTTCCATATAGTTCATAGTGTTCAGGTACAATAAAACCTGAAATACCTCTACCAAGATTTATTCCTAACCACGCCTTGTTTTCTTTAATAAGTTTGAAAATTTCTTTATAGGTTATTGCATTAATATTTCCAATTATCAAAAACTTTTTATCGTATTTAACCAATT
This sequence comes from Microcystis viridis FACHB-1342, assembly GCF_014698335.1. Taxonomy (GTDB): domain Bacteria; phylum Cyanobacteriota; class Cyanobacteriia; order Cyanobacteriales; family Microcystaceae; genus Microcystis; species Microcystis ichthyoblabe_A. The sequence goes on from NZ_JACJSV010000005.1 coordinate 20,693, forward strand.
GAGCTACATACTCTCTGAATAATGAAAATGGGGGATTGGTAACAACAATATCGGACTGCTTTAATAGTTCAATGCTTTCCGAACTACGAAAATCACCATCTCCATTAAAGTAAACTAGGTCAGTTGAACTTGGTTTGTTTTTTTCGCCTTCTGTACCTGTATATTCAAAGAAAAAACCTTTTTCATCTTCTTCTGTATTAAATAAATTTTTTACTTGCTCTCTATAACAAGATGTTATTATTTTTTTAAGACCTAATTCATTAAAATTTGAGGTAAAATAATTAAAAAAGTTACTAATTCGGGGGTCATCGCAATTGCAATAAACCACTTGATTTTCAAAATGACTTTTATAATGCTGTAATTCGCTTTCTATATCTGAAAGCTGTGTATAAAACTCGTCACTTTTTGATTTTTTAGCTTTTTGTAATAATTCGTTTGTTGCATTTCTTGCCATTTTCAACCTATTTTGATTTAATAAATCTTTGTTTTAGTTATTTACTTTTGGTTATCTGATTAAATATCTCACTGCCTAATACTTTAAGAGAGGTTTTAGAAATTTCAAGCATAATATCAAACATTTTTTTGACATCCCATTTTTCGCCATTTCCTTGTGTGTATATAGAAGTTGCTTGAAGCATAATTGTTTTATCTTTATGCTTGACAAACTTATTTTTACACAAATTGGTATTAATGAGCATTCCATAATTTGCAGAAGTTAACCTATCTAATCTATTTAGCGTTCCTGAATTTTATTCAATCGTTACAACCCTTCCATCGGGTCTTTTAATTGAAATAGTTTCTGTTAAAAAATTTGAGCCTTCTAGAAATAATACATAGGGAAAATGAGATTCAGATAACATCAAATTAGCGATTTCAGATATGTTTTTATGGGATCTTTCTATCGCATTACCAGCAGCCATCAAATCTTGATCATTTTTTGCTCCTACAAGTTTTCCTGCTTTGATGTTTTCAATGTCTTTCCCCTGATGTTTAGCTTCCGAAACTAAAACGATTCTCCAATTACCGTTATCATCTTTTACTTCTATTATTCCACCATCGGGTATAATACTTGAATTTGATACAAAAAGTGTTTGTCCTAATTCTGGGTCAATTTTCTTTAATGCTTCGTTTATTTCTTCTTTTTTTATGCTCGTTTTGTATTGAAAAGATAATTGAGGAAACTACTTTTCAAGCTGTTCAATTACAAAAAGTGAAATTTTTCCAACAGTTCTGTCGTGTGATTTTGCTTCATCTCCAAATATACCAACTACACCTTTAGACTCTTTATGTTGATTCGTTAATCTTTTTGATTGATTCTTTTTAGTCATATTGTGCCTTTTCTTTACTTAAATCTTCCACCTTCTGCTACAGATAATGTATGTATAACTAAAAATTATACACCAACTTTATGTATAACACTCTCCAGAGTAACGATATGGGTCAACTTTCGCTATTCTATTTAGGCGCAATCGCCAGAACTTTTCCCTATATCACGCCCAAAAGCGTGTTAGCCAGATTAGCCCACATCGCACTTTAACCCACAGCTTCAATCAATGTGCATGGTGCGTTCCCCAAAATTGATCGCTGGAGCAGTAGGAGCCACATTATACCATTTTTCTTTATTCGCGTCACAACGAATGCAGGCTTGGCAAGCATTCGAGCGTGGATGTCTGTCATGGATTTAGAAATTTGGTATTAGGGAACGCACTCTACGGCGATAGGGATTTGCTGAAACCGAGCTCAATACATACTGCTTTCTCTATTTCTTCCCAATAAACGTCTTCTAAAACACCCTGTTTATTCTTAATTCTTTGAGAATCTACAGCCCTCATTTGACTTAAGTTGATGTGTCGATCTCCGTCTAGTCCATTCTGCACTGTCGGTGTAATATTGACAACAAAAGGATAAGTCCTTTTCCCGGGCAACAATGGAGCAACTACTGTCGTTGTTCCATTTTGATTGCCAATATCGTTTTGTAAAATCAGGCAAGGACGTTCTTTATCGGTTTCATGACCAACAACGGGTTTCAGATCGATCCACCAGATCTCTCCTCGTTTATAGGTTAGTCTTCCATTAGGCATTTAGACCGTCGCCCACTGCAATATCCCAGACAGAGATTTCTGCTTGCATCTCTGGATCATTGGCCTGATCTTTATAAGCGTCTTCTAGCTCTTTCATAAAAACCCTTCTTTTCTCTTGCCAGAGAACATCATTTATAAAGCTGCTACGATTGCTTGCTAGTCGATCTACAAATTCCAAAACTTCGTCGTCTAAGGTTATGCTAACTTTCTTACTCATTGCCATAAACTGTTTACGACAGCCTGGTAGGATTAGATTATCATACTAACTAATCCTACATTAATTGTCAATGCCTGCCTCTGATCTGTAAGTAGATTGAAGGCCTAACGACATCTAGGGGTGCTACCCAGTGCCTTCGGTATCGCACTTTAACCCACAGTTTCAATCAATGTACATGGTGCGTTCCCCAAAATCGAGCGCTGGAGCAGTAGGAGCCACCTTAGGGAACGCACCCTACGGCGATGGCGATCGCACTAGCCCCGACCACCTGGCCATTCAACAACATGATGACAACCAAAATGGAACATTAAGCCTGAACCGACTATTCCTATAATTGCATTTGGTGATCTTATGCTAATGAACAATGTGAGACTAAAAAGCAGTATCCAACTTAGCAAAAAAAGGAACTGCTTCTTCACTTCTTCATTACTTTCACTCATTAAAAATAAAAAAGGAGATAATATGATGATCCATGCTATTTCTCGGAATAAGAGAAATAGTAATATAATTCCAATCAACGATCCCAAAGACAAGCTTTGCACAATCTGGTTAAATAGGCTAAGGTCTTTGTTGAAAAGGCTCCCAAGAAGACCAAGTGAGCATCCTATAATAAATAGGAAACTTTTAGGTGGTTCGGATTGCTGTGACATAATGTAGCTTAAATTAATACGAAGTGGCAGAAAAACGACTAAAGCCTTGAAAAACAAGACCCAGACTCAAACAGGTAATGGAAAAGAACTTCCTTACTTCCCAACGATTTTAGCCTAGCACAAGGATGCGCTTTTTATACCTAAAATTAGAAGGCTAAAACCAAAATAAGCAATACTAATGAGGACAAAATCCAGATACCAATCATTGCAATATAATCTACCTTTGCAATAGGAGCATCACTATTGCTATCTGTCCAGAATGAAAAAACATCATCTTTATCTGTTGAAGCAAGCAACTTTGCTGTTCGAGACTTATTTTTCTCATAATTTTCTTTAATTCCACTAATAATTTTTTCATAAATAATTGGGATCTGTTCATTCAACAAGGATACTACTTGGCTTTCAATAGATGTGATCTTGTCTTGAACAAGGGTAGCTGTTCTTTGCTTAAGATCACTTAGTTTCTCTCCAAAAAGACTACCAGCAAGAGATCCAATAAGAAAACCAGCAACAGCACCCCCTACACCTGCTTGCGAAGCACCAACAACAAGTCCACCCAATGCTCCCCGTCCTTGCATATCTTCCTGAGAGGTTTGAACATCAATTTTCACTTGAAATGATTTACTTACCAAAGCCATATGTGAAGTATTAAGCTCAAATGCTTGCTTTTTGGGAGTAAATGCAAAATTTACAGTTCTTTTGTACAAAAAGTAGCTACCAATGCATCCTATGACAAGTGTAGAAACACCTATAAAGTAATGCCCTAATATGAAAAAAAGAGTTAAAGAGCATAGATTAAGAATACCTCCAACTATAAGATGTCTTATTAAGAATGGGGAACGATACCAATTAGTGAGTTCACGATCTCGAAGTTCCTCATATGTATCTTTTAAAAAGCTATTGATCCAATCATCATATTCTTCAGCAAGCTTTGCAATATTGTCATTAAACCAAGAAGTCAATTCAAAAATATGTGAATTTATAATGCTTTCGATATCCTTTTCTATGTTCTCATAAAGTTTACTAGCCATCTCGTAGGAGGCTAACTTAATACCTGCTTCTTTATACAGAGATGAAATTATTTTCTCATACTTAGATTGAAATTCTTTTACTATATTTTCATATGCTCGATTGACAGAAGCAAGTCTTGTTTCTAGTTCTTCTTGATCAACTTCTTCTGCTATGTCCATATAATTTGAATCAAGAAAACGTTTTTTCAATAGTTCATAAGCTGCACTAATTTTTAGGAAGTACTTGGCATTTCCAGTTTCCTGAACATCTGGATGATAGATTTGCGCAAGCTTACGATAAGATGATTTAATCTCGTCTATGCTTGGGTTGGGAGATTCAATTCCAAGTAAATCTGCTGCTTCTGATAATTTCATAGTCTTTTAAGGAAATGAGTTTAATTACCTAATGCATTTTGAATTCTAGACAGCAATGCTTCAGCTTTAATATTGTTTTGAGATATCCTCTTCAAAGATAAAGCTAAACCAACTTGTTGAACTTCAGGCATCTGTTGCGACACAGCAAACAGGATTTCTATCGCTTCATTTGTAGGGTATTGTAGCAATTGTGCAGCTTTTTGGTGTGAACTTTTTGCTAGTTCCCACAAGGCAAGGATTTGTTCTTCATTTCTAATAGTTAATTCAAATACTTCTTGAACTGTACCATCAAGTGCAGGTAACAAATCAATCATGGTATTCAGCGCATCAATTGGTTCAAGCTTTTTAAGTTCTCTAACTGCTTCGGAAACCTTAGATACTAGCTCTTGTGCAGCCCCACGTTGACGATCCGCAATTTGCTTTTGTTCTCTTTGGGCTAAAACTCGAGGTCGTTCTATGAGACCATCATTATATCCCTCATTATATGCATCACGGCACTGCACATTTATTGCGTACATTTGTACCTGCATCTGTGACCGATCAGTGGGTGGAAAAATTATGTACTGCTTTCGACCCTCACCATTAAGGGCGTGGTTATACCCCAGTTGGTAATGATTTGCTGGTTTCATACCTTCGGCCACCTGACCGAGACCTTCTAAAAGGGCTTTTCCTAATTCTCCCCAAGCTCCCATAATTTGATCTCCCTTAGGATAATACGATCTTCCCAGCATTCTAGCGACGATTATTCGATCTGGCCGCACCTCTTGATAAAAATTTATAATTATTCGATTCGTTTAACTGTCGGGGGACTCTGTAAAGATTTTTTACCTGGAAATCCACACCCACCAACAAACTTTTTGCCGCAAACCCTAATTCAACCTTTTGCTCCTGTACTTTTAGCAGCACAGGAGCAAAGCTGAAAATAAAAATTAATAATTGTCCTCATCGGTGATAACTTCCACGGGAATCACTTCTTCTAACACTTTTTCCTGCATTTCTTGGCGACGAATCGGTATTTTGGTTTTTTCCAATTCTGGTAAAGCGACCAATTCCCGTTGTTTTTCCCGGACAGTATTGGGTAACAACATCGGTAAAGGTTCGGGAGTTTCTAACCAGTAGCTGGCCACCGGTAGAGTATGTTCTAAATCTTCCAATAAACGGGGAATAATCATCACCGCGTGCAGTTCACCGATTTTCTCTGCTTCCCGCATTCCCGCATCAATGGCTACGGCCACATTAGCGACGGAACCCCGGATAATGGCCGTACACAAACCATCCCCAATTGTTTCGTAGGAAGCTAACTGCACATCGGCCGATTTTAACATGGCATCGGCTGCTCCCACCATAGCAGGAAAACCGCGGGTTTCCAAGAGACCGATTGACATATTGCTCAGTTTGCTGAAACCCCGTTGACTTTGGGCAATTTCGGCTAAACGGCTACCAATGGGGAAAATTACCTCTAAATTGGGCATCGGTCGGGGAATAACCGATTTAGATACCAATTGTCCGAACTGTGCGGCGGTTTTTGCCCCTTCTTCCACTGCTAACCGCACATCGGCAATATTACCACGCACGATCGCCGTACAGTGACCACCGCCAATTTTTTCGTAACCCACGAGGGTAACTTCTGCCGATTTTAGCATCATATCCGCCGTCCCGACGATCGCCGGAAAGCTGAGGGTAGAGACTAAACCCAAGGCACTATCTTTGGGGTGACGCTTGGTTTTCATCGTCCTTTGACCGGGGTTAGTTGTGGACGAGGGGGGAATGCTTCCATTAACTCTTAATCTAGACATTGAAGATAAACTTGCCCTAACAGGTACGAAGGGGGTGATTGTCAGCTATCCTGTTACTATCTAGTCTATCCTGTTAACCTTAATTGCTATTGAAGATTTTTTAGGGATTAGATAAATTTTAGTTATTGTAGCTTGACCAAGTTGTCTATGACAGAACAGCCTCGCAGTACAGATGATCGAATCAGCGAAACGGAAGCGACCGAATTAATGCGCTCGCTGCTTCATAAGGAAGGAAATTGGGTGAATTGGGGGCAAAAATGTCAAAAACTGCAAAAAGCTGGCTACGATTCCCAGTTAATTTTTGAACAAACCGGGTTTCAAAATGCCCAACAAAATTTAATTATTGTCGCTGCCCAAGTTTTTGAGAGTTTAATCAAAGCGGGGGCAGCTGAAGATTTATTAAGTTACTACATCGGGCCGCGCAGTGATGTGCTATACGAATTACGGATTCTCAACCAAGAACAAAGATTGGGGGCAGCGAAATTAGCGGCAGAAAAAAGGATTGAGGTGGCCGAAGCACACGATATCGCCAAAGCTATCCAAGATTTTTCCCGTTTATCCCAGATTCCCAGTGAATTTACCCGTCATCCTGGAGATGCGATCGCTTATCAGTGTTGGAAACGGGGCAAACAAAAGCGGGATTTAGCCGAAAGAGCGAAATTAATCGCTAAAGGTTTGAAATTTGCCCATTCTGACTCGGCCAGACAGGCGATCGAGTCCTTACTACAAGATTTTACCGTTACTCCCTCCCGTAGCGCACCGTTGCTACCCGTCCATCGTTTACAGGATGAGGACGAATTAGCCAGAATTATCCCTTTAGTAGGAAGATTTCCGGTGACGGTAACTGATATAAAACACACAGAAAGTTTGAGCGTCGAGGAACCTTTTCGACTGGTAACGGTGGGGGATAAACAAACGATTGTGCCTCTCCCCGGTTGGCAAGCAATTCTCAAGGCGATCGATCCTGTAGCTATTTTATGGCCTAGTGATCAATTACCTCGATCGATTGCCACTAGGTCTGAGGAAGTGTTATTAGTAATCGATCGAGTTTTGGCCGAATGGGACGTGAACAATTATTATCTAGTGGAGAGGGATAATTCTGTCTCTTTACAATGGTTTGATAGTTCCCCCGATGTCACCATACTAGGTGAATTGATCTTGATTTTAAGAGCCAAAAATATCCTCGATGAAAACAACATCACCGAACCCTGGCAAATGGACGACTAAATCAGTGATCAGTGATCACTGATCACTGATCAGGTTTAAGCTATTAGTTATGAGTGGGAACAAGAAAATAGATATAGCAGTTTTCATCAGAATGAGGTATGAGCAAGGAGCTTAAACCCTTTGTTGGCAAAACTTGTCGATACCTCAGTAACGTGAAAAGCACTATAAACTGATAACTGATAACTGATAACTGATAACTGATAACTGATAACTGAATATATGCGTGCAGTAATTTGTGGATATTATGGGAGAGGAAACGGAGGAGATGAGGCATTATTAGTGTCTCTATTGCAGATGTTACCCTCAGCAATTAAACCTATTGTTTTGTCAAATAATCCCAAAGAAACCAGTCAACGTTATGGGGTGGAAACCTGTCCTAGTCGGGATTGGTGGCAAGTTTTTCAAACTCTTAAAAAAGCCGATATATTTATCTGGGGTGGTGGCAGTTTAATGCAGGATGTCACCAGTTTTGCCAGTCCAATTTATTACGGTGGTTTAATGGCTCTTGCTCAATTATTGGGCTTAAAAACTATTGCTTGGGGGCAGGGAATTGGACCATTAAATAGACCTTTTACCCGTTGGTTAACCAAAAAAGTCTTAAAACAATGTAGTTTAGTTAGTGTGCGCGATGATACTTCGGCTCATTTAGTCGCCAATTGGGGTATTAGTCCCATTGTTGCCCCCGATCCAGTATGGGCTTTAGAAGCTCAATCAGTCAAGGGGTTATCGGATTTACCCGCCCCAAGAATCGCCGTCAATTTACGTCCCCATCCCCTATTAACCCCAGCAAAATTAGATAAATTAACCCAAGCTTTAATTCATTTGCAAACCAGTACGGGGGCTTTTATTCTCTTAGTCCCTTTTCAAAAGTCGCGGGATTTGCCTCTCTGTGAAGCTGTAGCACGTCAATTAAGGGAAAATTATCAAATCATTAGCTTAGAGGATCCAAGACAGTTAAAAGGCTTATTTCGCGGGGTAGAAATGGTGATCGGAATGCGCTTTCATAGTTTAATTATGGCCGCAGCAGAAGATTGTCGTTGTTTTGCCCTTAGTTATGATCCGAAAGTGTCGCGATTAATTGCCGAAGTACCGATGCAGGGTTGGGAATTAGATCAGTTACCAGAAACAGTTAATGATATTAGTAATGCTTGGATTAATTTTTATGCCAATGGAGAGGGATTAACCAGCGATCGCAAACATTTTTTAATCGATCGAGCTTTAATTCATCGAGAAATTTTATCTAGATTGGTGAGCTAATTTTTATGTCGAGTGCTATTACCGAAGCGATCACGACTTCACGACTATTGCCCTGGGTGAGACAAGATTTGGCTCTACCGAACCTGTCATGTAAAACTATCAACAACTTATGCTTGTAAAGCTTGTACACTAAGGCTTTGAATTTTTGTTAGATTGATATTTATCAACTTTAGAGCATTGCTGTGCAGAGAGGGAGCTTGAGGAATTTTCTACAGTGTAAGTTCGGAAGAACCGAAAAAGAAAGAGTCGAAATGGAGCAAAAAGTAAGCGTGGAGAGATTCCAGGGCGTGTAGATATCAGCGAGCGACCAGCAATTGCTGACCAGAAAACCGAAATCGGTCATTGGGAAAGTGACACAATGATTGGAGGCAATCATCTAGGAGTTCTCGTTACATATATGGACAAAGCCTCGAAATTTTTAGTAGCAGGATTAGCCAAAAACAAAACCGCATCGGAAATCAATAGAGTCACAGAAAAACTTTTCCAAGAGATTCACCCTGACAAAAGAAAAACCTTTACTTGTGACAAGGTTAAAGAATTTTGGCTCTCCCAGGTTTGGTGGGTAAAATGTATTCTAAGATACATTCTCAAGAGCGAGGGGGTGGAACGAACCACAAAGACACAAAGGACACAAAGATCGATCGATCATAATGTAAGTTAAACTTATCACACAGAACCTAGAAGAGCCTCTCTAGCTTGATTTTCTCACCTTGAGTGTGTGACTGCTCACCTCTTTGTAATAAACCTACACCTGTCAGAACGGGTGATGGGGGTAGAGGTGGACAGTGCGATCGCTCATTTGGATGAGTTAGCCCGCAGTCGCGGCTATAATGTGGTTAAAAGGATGACAGCTTGGACAAAGTTAATCACGGCAGTCCCGGGAGGAAAAGCGCAACTAGAGACGCTCGTGACGGGAGTACATACCAGGGTCGATAATTTTTGCTTATAGAATCGTGAAATGCTTACTAGGCAACACTTTTAGGACTATTTTTGGAAAAAAACTATCAGTATAGACCTCGTTTCCACACAGAAACCAGAAGAGCCCCCAATCTAGAATGATAAAATAGGTGAAGTTCAAAGCATCATTCATTAGCTATGACCACAACCCACAAAGTAGAAATTTCTCATTTAGGAAAAATACAAACGATCGAAGTTAGGGAAGATCAAACTATACTACAAGCGGCCTACGATGCGGGGATTGACTTACCCAGTTCTTGCAATGCGGGCGTATGTACTACCTGCGCCGCTCAACTTTCCCAGGGTAGCGTCGAACAAGGTGAGGGCATGGGATTATCCCCCGACCTGCAAAAAGAGGGCTATGCTTTGTTATGTGTGGCCTATCCTCGCTCGGATATTAAACTGGAATCTGGCAAGGAAGAAGTAGTTTATCAACGTCAATTCGGGAAACCCTAGGCCAGACTGGGGTTAAGATGACAAATTTTCGGGGGTTTCCCCCCAAAAAAAACAAATTTTGAGCCAATAAAACCCAGCAAACCCTAACTAATAGCTGAATGCTGACTACTAAGGGAGAACTTTTCCTCTCTACCTTTGAGGGCCGCTTTCATGAAACCAGAAAAGAGAGGATGAGCTTTATTGGGACGAGAGCGAAATTCGGGATGAAATTGGGTAGCAATAAAGAAAGGATGTTTTGGTAGTTCGATAATTTCCACCAAACGACCATCGGGAGAAGTGCCACTCACCAGATAACCAGTCTCAAAAAAGAGACTACGATAGGCATTATTGAACTCGTAACGGTGACGATGGCGCTCATAGATAACCTCTTGACCGTAGAGGGAGAAAGCCAGACTATCGGGATTTAAACGGCAGGGATAGAGACCTAAGCGCATTGTTCCCCCTAAATCTACCACATCCGCCTGTTCTGGCAGTAAATTAATCACTGGATTCGGTGTATCCTCTTCAAATTCGGAACTATTGGCCCTTTCTAATCGGGCCACATTGCGACCCCATTCGATAATCGAACACTGCATCCCTAAACAGAGACCCAAGAAAGGAATATTATTGACCCTAGCATACTCGATCGCCTTAATTTTGCCATCCACACCCCTAATACCAAAACCACCTGGTACAACAATACCGTCAACACCGCTTAAATGAGCTTCGGCCGAATCGTTATCCACATCTTCAGCACTTACCCAACGCAATTCTATCTCGCTATCAAGGGCAATAGCAGCGTGTTTAAGGGCCTCCACCACCGAGAGATAAGCGTCCCCCAATTGCACATATTTACCAACGATAGCTATCTCTAATTTTTGACTAGGGGATTGCATCTGTCGGATGAGATTTTCCCACTCCTCCAGATGGGGGTATCGGGGACCCAGGTTTAATAATTCTAGGGTTTGTTGCGCTAATCCCTCTTTTTCCAGATTGAGAGGAACCTCATAGATACTGCTGGCATCCTGAGCAGTAATCACCGATTCTACCGGCACATCACAGAAAGCTGAGAGTTTTTCTTTTAACCCCGGTTGTAGGGGTAGATGACAACGACAGACTAACACATCCGGTTGAATACCGATCGATCTTAATTCCTTAACCGAGTGTTGCGTCGGTTTAGTTTTCATCTCCTTAGCGGCCGGAATCCAAGGAATTAGGGTAACGTGCATATAAACTACGTTATTTCGACCCACATCCTTCCTAAATTGCCTAATTGCTTCTAAAAAAGGCAAAGATTCGATATCTCCCACCGTACCACCAATTTCTGTGATGACAATATCGGGGTTGGTATCTTTGGCCACCCGGAGAATCCTTTCCTTGATTTCGTTGGTAATATGGGGAATTACCTGCACGGTTCCCCCCATATAAGCACCACGGCGCTCTTTATTCAATACCGCTTGATAAATCGAGCCAGTAGTCACACTATTGAGACGGGAGAGTTCCGTATCGGTAAAACGTTCGTAGTGGCCAAGGTCGAGGTCGGTTTCGGCCCCATCATCGGTGACAAATACCTCTCCGTGTTGAAAAGGACTCATTGTACCCGGATCCACGTTGATATAGGGGTCTAATTTCAGAATTGAGACGGAATAATCCCGACTTTTCAACAATCTTCCCAAACTAGCGGCGACAATTCCTTTCCCAATACTGGAGACAACTCCCCCGGTGACAAAGACAAATTTACTCATAAAATTCTTCCTGCGATCGATTATACCTAGCAAGGGGTGAGAGTTTTCGGGATGGGGCGGTGTCATTTTCCCAGATTTCATTATAACCGGAGGATCTATACCCCGATCCTCGTTTTAGCTCCCTCTCGAAAATCTATGGCACCACAGCTTCATCCCTCTTTGGTCACCTTCAACCCGATCATCTAAATTTTCCGCTACAATCGAGAGTACTAAGACTCAGGCAATTGTAAAGTAATATTAATGGTAGATTTTAATACCCTCGCTGAATTTTCCCGCAACTATTGCGTCTCGATTTGTGCCTTTTTAGTACCCGCTAACTTAGTAACCACCCTTTTAACGGTTCTTTTTCTCTATTTCGGTCGTCCTACCCGTCAAATCTTCCCCATTGCTTCCCTAGCTTTGTTGTTCGCCATCACCATGTTTCTCCACGTCGCCACCTGGTTGATGATTGGTGTGGTTATGGCCCCCACTTTTATCCTCTTTGGACTGGGTTTAACCTGTTTTGTGATCAATCTTCAAGCCATCAGCGATCGCCAAAGTTTGGAACAGTTATTACATACTGGGGTTAGTCGTCTGGCCCGCTCTTTCAACTAAGGAACAGCGCCAAGACTTCCCACTTCCCACTTCCCACATAGTTGAACCAATAGGCTAATCTTGATGCGTCCAAGAGCGATGAGCCAGACGCAAACCCCAATCGAGCAGATAACCAATCGCACCAATAACGAGAATCACTGCCATCAACTCTGAATAGGCGAGTCGATCGCGTGTATCGAGAATATAATAACCCAAACCCGCACTAACCCCCAGCATTTCCGCCGGGACAAGAACGATCCAGATAATACCTATAGCCAAACGGAAACCAGTTAAGAGATGGGAGAGGATCGCAGGCAGAATAATCTGGAAAACCGTTTCCCCTCGCGTAGCACAGAGACTGTGGGCTAAAGTCAACCAAGAGCGATCAACCGCATTAACCCCAGCAGCCGTATTGAGAAGGATCGGCCAGATGGCCGCCACCGTCAGCAAAAAATACACGGGTAGATCACCAATTCCCAAAACCATCACCGCTAAAGGCATCCAAGAAAGGGGCGAGATCATGCGTAGAAATTGAAATAGGGCCGACAAAGCCGATTCAAGGGAGCGATACAACCCGATTAATACCCCCAAAGGCACACCGATGGCACTAGCGAGAACCAAGCCCACAATAACCCGGCGGCAACTGGTGAGGATATGGGGCATAATCTCCCCCCCAACAAAAAGCTGTAATAAAGCGACAAAAGATCGCTCAGGGGAAAAATCATTTAAAATCGGGTTTGAGTGCCATAGAGGACTGGTAAATAGCCACCAGAGCAATAATCCAAAACCGATACCCCATAAGGGTAGTAAAGCTCTTGGCGGGGAGGTCAAAGATTGTGACTTCATAGGTTCGGACCCTTAAAATTTGATCGTCTCGATGCGGGAGAGATTATTCGGTAAGCCGAAAGCTTTCGGTCCGCCCACCTGTTGCAAGGCATTACGGACAAAAGAGTCATCCACGAGATCCCGCGCCACCTGTCGGGGTTGCAGTTTTTGGAGAAAATCCGTATTTCCTTCTACCTGAGTGGTTTTGAGCAAGCGTACCAGTTCCTCGGTATAGGAAGGGAAAGGATAGGGCTGGAAATCGATCCGGTTGACCTGCCAAGCTGGATTCTCGATCGCCCCGTCTTTTTTATAGAAATTGCGATCGTAGTAAGTAAGCGCCCGTTGCAATACCGGCAGCGGGTGAGGCGTATATTTTCCACCATCTTTAGAGAGAATCCGGGCCACTTCCGAGCGATTGCCCCGGGACCAGAGTTGGGCTTTAACGAGGGCGTTTACCACCTTCTGCGTCCATTGTTTCCGTTGCCTAATATCCTCCTCGTGAACAAAGACAACGCAACAGGCGTGATTCTTCCAGACATCGCCGGTGAAACGGAGAACCCTACCGGTTTTTAGATTTTCCGCCGCCGCGTTGAAAGGTTCAGCAACGATATAACCACCGATGCTCTTATTGGCGAGGGCTGATACCATATCCGGGGGCGGGAGAACCACTAGATTAACCTCGTTAGACGCGATCGGCGCGTCCTTGGCTTTGCGAACTATTTTCAGCCCGTTACGTTGTAAGAGTTGTTGCAAGACCAAATTATGAATCGAATACCAGAAAGGAACCGCGATCGTTTTGCCTCCCAATTCCCTGGGATTTTCAATATCGGGAAGGACGGTGAGGGCTGAACCGTTGGTATGGTTCCAAGCGACGATTTTAGCGGGGAAATTGCGCGCGTAACGAATCCAGATCGAGGTGGGGAAAAGAACGTGAATAACGTTCACCTGCCGGGCGAGAAAGGCTTCAACAATCTGCGCCCAAGAGCGGAATAGGCGCGGTTGTTCGGCAGTTAAACCTTCCGCTTGATAAAGTTTTCGCGAGTGGGCCACCAATAGGGGGGCGGCATCCGTAATCGGTAGATAACCGATTTTCACAGGCTGATCGTTGGCATTGGCGTTAACGGGGAGATTCCAATTATCGGCGGTGATCGCTGCCCCGAAGGAACTGGTAAACAGTGCCGAAAGTTTCAGGAAATCTCGACGGCTCATGCCGCAACAAGCACAATTATCGTGTAGGTTCATGGATTTACAGTGTCATGACAAGGGCTAATTCTTGAAAAATTGACTGGCGTAGATCACTCAAAAGCTTGGCTGACTCGAAACGGGGTTTCGGCATCGAGATGGTCCATTCTCGGCGGATGCCCACCGGATGACGGCCCATGAGAAGAACTCGATCAGCCACTAATAGGGCCTCGTCGATGTCGTGGGTAACGAGGAGAACCGTGCTGTTATAGAGAGCTATGACTTCTAGGAGGAGTTTTTGCATCTCGAAACGGGTGATCGCGTCGAGGGCGCTAAACGGCTCATCCAGGAGGAGGAGAGAGGGGCGCCGGGCGAGGACGCGGGCTAGAGAAACTCTCTGAGCCATACCGCCGGATAGTTGATGAGGATAGGCACGCTCGAAGCCCTCTAGTTTGACGCTTTTAACGGCGGTGTGAACCCTTTCGCGCAATTGCTGATGATCGAGGCGGGGCATCCGCTTTAATTTCAAACCAAAAGCCACGTTTTGCCAAACGGTTAACCAAGGTAAAAGGGCGGGGGATTGAAAGACGATCGAGCTGCGGATGTCTGGGGCTTGTAGGGGTCGTGAGTGCAATTGTATTTCTCCGCCATCGGCACTTTGCAAACCAGCGGCGGTAGCAAGGAGGGTAGATTTACCGCAACCACTGGCCCCGAGCAAACAAACCACCTCACCGGAGCGCACCTGTAGGTTAATATCCTCAAAAACGGTACGGTAGCCATGGCGGGTTTTATAGCGTTTGTGGAGATTTTTTAGGCTGAGGACGGGGTAATCAGTGGCGACGCTCATTCCCTCACCCCCGCTCGATCGAGTTCGCCAGGGAGAATTTTATCGCTAGAGGACTGACGTTGTAACTCTCTTTCTAGTTGAATCAGGCTCGGAGTTAACACCGGTAAAAAGGCGACCTCCCGCAGCCGTCGGGCCGTGTCGCTATTACGGAAATAGCCTTTTCCTCCCTTAATTTCCGCTTCTAACCCTACGGATTCCACCGCTAACCGGGTAATGTCCACTCTGAGGGTGAATAGTTGGCGTGTTCGTCCGAGATCGAAGCTTTCTAGGGTGCTGAATTGCTCGATTGTCTTTTCTAGACGAGTCAGACGCTCCCGGGCGAAGAAATAACGATCGCTGGCTACCGCGGCCTTTCCCCCTAAATTTTTCTCCGTCTCCCCAAGGGATTTACGCGTAATGCCAAGGGCCAGTCCGCATTGTAACAGCAAGAAACAGGGGCGGACTGAGGGTAAAAATTTTGCTGCTTCCAAGCTGATAATCCAGTCGTGAGATAACTGAACTCGATCGAATTCAAGGGTACTGGTGCGGGAAGCCTGTAAACCCAATAATTGTAGGTCTTCACCCCGTTTTAACCCTTTTGCGAAGGAGGGAAGGGCGAGGATAAGAGTTTCTCCCGATGTGGTTTGAGCGGCAACGGCTACTATGAATTCTCCCTTAGAGTCGAGGTTAGAGGCCCAGGGCAGGAAGCCATTAACAGTGACGTTTTCCCCCTCGATCTTTGCTTGTAAACGCAGCTCCTCGATACCGCCAAGGTACTTCATGGCGTTGGAGAGTCCTGTCGCCCCGGCGATCTCTCCCTTGAGAACAGCAGGTAGAATTTTGTTTTGTAGATAAGTGTTATTACTGGCGGCCAGATATTGGATGAAGACGCGCTGACACCAGAAAACAAAACCGGTGGTGAGGCAGCATTGGGACACAGAGGAGATCGCCTCTACTGCCTGTAATAAGGAGCCACCCCGGCCTCCTAAGCTTTCAGGTATAGCATAGCCGAACCAGCCCGATTCTCCTAGCTTGGTTAGGGCCGAACCGACGTTGAGATTAGCTGTACCGTTGTTGAGGTCAGTGGCTCTTTCTTCCAGAAAAGAAAGGATTTCGGAGCCTCGATCGAGCATAATTGTTCTCTCCTAGGGGTGAATATTTTCAATCGAGGTCAAACTATCTATAGGTGCGCCGACCACTTCTCTGGCTCTTTTTACCGCCGCTTCATCGGGACTATCGTAGAAACAGAGACATTTACTCAAGTCTTCGCAAATATATGTACGCTCGAAACTGACTTCCGGCACTTGAGCATAAAGGGGGGTTTTCTCCGCTTTTCGTTGCAGGTAAGTTTCCATCGTTAGCCCCGGGGGTAAATTCCACTGTACTAGATAGTTGGCTTTGTCTTTGTGCTCTCGCACAGTGGCTAAGTCCTGCCCAATCAAGCGCATTTCCTTGATTAGTTGCCAACTGAGCCCAGCGTTTTCTAGTACTTGTTCGAGGGAGGCGCGATCAATCGCTTTGATAATCAGGAATAACCGCCCCTCTGTTTCACCGATTAGGGCTTCGATTAACTCTCCCTGGGATTTTGATGCGACTGTGGCAATGCGCTCCAATATCTCGCTCACCTCTTCTTTTGTCCTTTCTTGTCGATCATCCTCTACTAGATATAGAGTCATAATTCATCTGAAATACATTTACGATACATTTGAGTTTACTGCCTTTGGGAAAAAAAAGCAATATTTTCAAGCACATCAAAACGCCGCGGCCAGAACCCTTGCCTTGGCTGATATGCGTGACCCGATTGATAACCGCCCTTATCTGGCTGAATTTTTTTCGGCCAAAGACTTGACAAACTCTAAAATTTTTGCTAACCTTGTAGTAGAATGGGAATTCGTGTCGGCCTACGAACCCTCTTTTTAAATCTTTCTCAAGAATAAAAATTTTAACCCGAATTGCCGGTAGTAGCTAAACTAAGAGCAGTACCACGGGAAACGGTGATTATGGAAGTTATTTGCACGCGTCCCCACTGTCCGAGACCGCGTAATCAGTGCCTAGACCTAGACGATAGCAATCGCTTAACCTCGATCGAGCAGAAATATTGTATTACTTGCGGGATGCCATTAATTTTGGGGGGACGTTATTTACCAGAACGTCTATTGGGACAAGGGGGATTTGGGGCGGCATTTTTAGCAGTAGATCGTTATAGTCCCAAAAAAGCTAAATGTGTAATCAAACAATTTCAACCCTCTGGTAATTTAAGTCCCCAAGCTTTAGAAAAAGCGAAAAACTTATTTTTTCAAGAAGCGCACGTTTTAGAAGATTTAGGACGAGAACATCCTCAAATCCCCGATCTCTATGCTTTTTTCCCTTTAAAAGTCAAGAATCAATTAACGGGAGAAGAAGAGCAATTTTTCTATCTGGCCCAGGAATATATCGATGGTAAAAACTTAGAAGAAATTCTCCAACAGCAACAAAAACCCTTTCAAGAAAGTGAAGTCAAAAACATTCTCAAAGAATTACTTCTTATCCTCAAATTTATCCATGAAAATGGTTCCATTCACCGGGATATAAAACCATCTAACATCATGCGATCCCAAAATAGCCGTCTCTATTTACTCGATTTTGGGGCAGTAAAACAGGCAACTAATAACCCTAGTAATACACAAGAGAAATCCACAACAATTTATTCAGCCGGATTTGCTCCTCCCGAACAACAATTAGGCAATCAGGTATCGGCAGCCACAGATTTATATGCCCTAGCAGCTACCTGTGTTATACTCTTAACTAATCGCGATCCTGATGAGCTATACGATCCGCAAAAACAGATCTGGAATTGGCAAAATTATGCCCCTAATATCAGTGCAGATTTAGCCCAAGTATTCAATAAAATGTTACTAGCAAATCCCTGGGATAGATTTCAATCCTGTGAAGAAGTTTTAACCGCTTTAAATCCTCCTCCCCCATCTCCTCCACCCTCTCCAATTCCCCCAGCTTCTCCGGTGATGAGAAAAACTTCCCGCTTTTCTCTTGGGGAAACTTTCGCTAATGCTGCCTTTACAGGATTTGAGGGGACATTATTAGTAATTGCCTTAAATAGTTTAGTTCCCTCGGCAGGAATTGTCATCGCCTTTATGATCTTAGGTGGCTTAGTTTTGGCATTATTTAAAAAAGTGATTGAAGGAAAAGATTTACCGATTCTAGCAGCAATTACTCTCGCCTTCCTGTTAATTCCGCAACTGCAAGGAACCCTAAGTTTTCCTGAAATTGCTATCATTGCCGTGATGGCAGCCATCGGAGCAATTACTATTACCGCCTTTTTCGGGCTAATATATCGGATAATTTTGCGATTATTTTAAAACCCTGAAAGTTGCCAAATTATCATCACTACCGCCGGTAATCGTGCCACCGAGGTCTAAAATAGTTTGCAGATAGTCGAGGACTTCCTGAGAAATTAACTCTCCCGGCATCAAAACGGGAATACCGGGGGGATAGGGACAGATAACATCGGCACTAAGACGATCGAGGGCATTTTTCCGGGATACTATCTCTGTAGGGGCAAAAAAAGCCTTTCTAGGAGAAATAGCCAGATTTCCCGTGACTGGGGCAGGAGTCAGGGGTAAACTGGTAGAGGAAGGGGATTGAAGGGATTGAAAAGCAGTAATGAGGCGATTGATGTGTTCGCGATGATTGCCAATGGAGATAATAAAAGTAAGTTGGCTTAAAGTCGGTAATTCTGCCGTGACAGCGTATTTTTCTCGCAAAATATCGTCTATTTCGTAACCAGTTAAGCCAAAATCTTTGACAATTACCGTTAAACGAGTGCGATCGAACCAGTGACAACCCGGGATAGAATGGGGAAAGTCTAAAACAGAGATATTAGGAATTTTATCGAGTTCTTTTCGGGCAGAAGCGGCTAAATCGAGGGTTTTGGTCAGTAAATCTAGTCCTTGCGTCGCCATTTGCTTTCTAGCACTATCAAGGGAAGCGAGAAGTAGATAACTAGGGCTAGTGGTTTGAACTAATTGTAAGGCTCGATCGACTTTTTCGGAACTAATGCGATCGCTTTTTAAGTGTAACATTGATGCTTGAGTTAAAGCCCCTAAAACCTTATGGGTGGACTGAATAGCCATATCAGCGCCGAGAGAGAGGGCAGCCGGAGGTAAATCGGGATGAAAGGCAAAATGAGCCCCGTGAGCCTCATCAACGAGCAGCGGGATGGAATAATGATTGGTAATCTGGGCGATAGTTTTTAAGTCACAGCAAACCCCTTGATAGGTGGGAGAGACTACCATTACCGCTTTTGCGTCGGGATGAAGTTTCAGGGCATTTGCGAGGGATTGGGGGGTTATATTTAAATTTAGATCGATAGTGGGATTATATTCGGGATTGATAAAGATAGGCTGCGCTCCGGAGAGAATTAAGCCCGAAATTGCCGATTTATGAATATTTCTCGCTAAAATAATTTTATCTCCCTCGCCGCAAGTGGCTAAAATCGCCGCAATAATGCCACAACTGGAACCATTGACTAAAAACCAGCTTTTATCTGCCCCAAATGTCTCGGCTGCTAAAATTTGCGCTTCTTTAATCACTCCCGTCGGGGCAAACAAATTATCCAGGTCGGGTAATTCGGGTAAATCGGCTTTAAAGACGCTTTTTCCTAGTAAATTACTTAAATCTTCCCCGATTCCTTCCCCCTGCTTATGCCCTGGCGCATAAAATGGTACATCTAAACTATTGACTTTTTTTTGCAGTTGTGCTAACAACGGAGCAGATTCTGGCGAAGGCATTTTGGGAAGGGATTATGAATTATGGCTCTCTTGGATTTGGTGGGTAAAATGTATTCTAAGATACATTCCTCCCAGCGAGGGGGTGGAAGGAACCACTCCAGACACAGAGGACACAAAGATTGATCGCTTTTCTAGTAAGTTAAACTGGTCGCAACGCGCTCGCTACGCGAGATCACACAAAGAATAAGAGAGCTGGAAAACTTCGTACCTCACTATTAAGATAACTGCTCTAACATCTCTAGGGACATTTAAGGCTTTTTGGACCCTATATCTGGGCAACGGTCAGACTTTCATCGAGAAATTAAGCGAAAATCCCGACCATATTAAGCGGATTTAGCCGATAGCATATCTCGAAAAGAACGCCATCCTAAGTCTGATATAGCACGGGATAGCTTACGGTTTTAACCATTCCTGATGTGTTGAAATCTTCTAAAACTATCGTAGTGAAAAAGCCAATTAGGCAAGGGATTCTCCCACTTCTAAGAGGGGACAAAAGGGAAAATAGGGAGAAACCGTCCAACGATAGAATTTTTTGCTGCTGGTGGACTGAAGATTAAAACGCAGGGAAACAAAGGGGAAAAAGGGAGATACGGAACAATTCCAACTGAAAGCCGGCTTAGAACTGCTATTATCGTCTTGCAAAGACCAAGCAGGGTATTGAAAAACCTCCCGGACGAGGGATTTTCCTTCATCGCTAACTTGGGCGCAGCTGCGACTAATGCCCGAAACCAAACAGAGACTATTCCCGATACAATTATCATTGGAAGCCACGATCAGGAGATCTTCCCCAGTGGTGGTTAGGTCAAAAGCGATAAAATCTCCACCTTGCCAACGACTAAGGACTTGTCCCTGGGCATTCTGGTAGATAGCGCTGCAGTTTTCGGGATCGAGAAGACGATTACTATCGGGATCTAAGTAACCGCAAACCTTGCCCATCAGACGAGTTCCATCCTGAAACCCATAGACCCAATCAAAGGTATCGATGTTAGCGGCCTTTTGATTGTTTTTGTTAACCAATAGTAATCGATCGCTGACCACGGTTATTAATTCTCTATAAAACTAAGCTTCCCTTAATAACAAAGGTATCACTAAATACTAATTTCCCAACGAAAAGATTTATTAATCTTAACTTGTTGGCCCTGGGGGAGAGTGGACTGGTCAACTTAAATCAAGGCCAAAACCTGCTATCTTATGGGGAGACAAAAATTATCTAGATCTTGTTTTAGCGAGTGGTAGTAAGGGCATGGCGTACAAGCGGGTATTATTAAAACTGAGTGGGGAGGCCCTGATGGGCAATCTCGGCTATGGGATCGACCCGATGGTGGTTTCCGCTATCGCTCAGGAAATCTCCGAAGTGGTTGACCAAGGCATCCAATTGGCGATCGTGGTCGGTGGGGGCAATATTTTTCGGGGGGTGAAAGCCGCCTCGGCCGGCATGGATCGGGCCACGGCCGATTATATTGGTATGATAGCAACAGTCATGAACGCCATGACCTTGCAGGATGCCCTAGAACGAGCGCAAGTACCGACCAGGGTATTAACGGCGATTGCGATGCAGGAATTAGCTGAACCCTACATCCGCCGGCGGGCCATCCGTCATCTGGAAAAAGGTCGGGTGGTGGTTTTCGGTGCGGGATCGGGTAATCCTTTCTTTACCACCGATACCACGGCAGCCCTACGCGCTGCCGAAATCGATGCGGAAGTGGTGTTTAAAGCGACGAAAGTGGATGGGGTTTATGATTCCGATCCCTCTCACAACCCTAACGCGCGACGCTTTCAAAGTCTCACCTACGGTCATGTGCTGACCCATGATCTGCGGGTGATGGACGGAACTGCGATCGCTCTGTGCAAGGAAAATAATATTCCGATAGTCGTTTTCGATCTGTCGGTAGCAGGTAATATTGTTCGCGCTGTCAAAGGTGAACCCGTTGGAACATTGGTAGGAGGATTCTGTGAAGTTAGCTGAAGTTCAAGACCATATGCAGAAAACCGTCGAATCAACCCAGAGAGCTTTTAATACGATTCGTACCGGCCGCGCAAATGCTTCTCTTTTAGATCGAATCGTGGTGGAGTATTATGGCATGGAAACTCCCCTCAAGTCCCTGGCCACTATTAGCACTCCCGACGCAACCACGATCGCCATTCAACCCTTCGATCGTACCAGTATGGGGGCGATCGAAAAGGCGATTTCTCTCTCGGACGTGGGTTTAACCCCCAGTAATGACGGTCAGACCATTCGTTTGAATATCCCTCCCCTCACTAGCGATCGCCGCAAGGACTTGGTCAAATTAGCGGCGAAATTGGCCGAAGAGGGAAAGGTGTCTGTCCGCAATATTCGTCGGGATGCGATCGATGCTATCCGTAAACAGGAAAAAAGTCACGAAATTTCTGAGGATGAATCCAGGGATTTACAGGATCAAGTCCAGAAATCCACCGATAAATTTATCGCCAAAATCGAGGATTTATTAACGACAAAAGAAAAAGATATCATGACCGTTTAAGTTTTTTTCTCCTAAGAAATAGAACAGGCTTTTTGTCTGTTCTATTTGGTTTTTTATCCCTAGGTAAAAGCTAGGGGGTAGTGGGGAGGTTTGGGGGTGAAGTCTTTCCGTATCGAGGCATCTCAGGTTATCAAAAATTCGAGTTTAAAACCCCCTAATTTTATGACGGGGTAAGTTGTTGACTATCTCATTAAAGTCTTAGATTGTAAAATCTACAGCAATTTTCTGTTACACCAAATCAGCTGAAGCGTTCCACATCCTTGCCTAAAATCTTTGATCGCTGCCAAAAAAGTTTTTGGCTAAGAAAAATCCTAATCAATGGGTTGACAGCAGGAGATAGGAGGGACTTTTTGATAGTTTTTGTTTTCTGGACTTAATTAAGTACGTAGGCGTTAAAAATTATCAAATGCCCCCCTTATCAAGGAGGGCAGGGGGGATCAAACCCAAAATCTATCTTCAATTTAATTATAACCAGCTACTTACCATTTTTGCTAATCTAACCAATAGCTCAAGGGCAGCGGGCAGCGAGGGTTGAAAAGAAAATCACCCCCACGAAGTTTATCCATTTTAAAATGACAGCATTCCTATTAGAGAGTCGCTATTAAATGCTAAACAATCGCTATGAAATCTTGGAACAACTAGGTAGAGGCGGTTTTGGCGAAACTTTCCTCGCGATCGATACTCGTATGCCCTCCCGCCGTAAATGTGTAATCAAGCAACTAAAGCCAGATGATACAACTAACACAGCACCAACTCCCGGTTGGTTTGAAAAACGTTTCCAGCGAGAAGCCGCTATTTTAGAAGAATTAGGGCGAAATAACCGACAAATTCCCCAACTTTACGACTATTTTTCAGAAGGAGAAAATTTTTTCCTCGTCCAAGAATGGATTGAAGGGATCACCCTCAGTCAAAAACACCAACAAGAAGGCAACCTCTCGGAAGCGCAAGTAGAAAAAATCTTGCGAGAACTCCTACCCGTCCTCGACTACATCCACGGGCAAGGAATCATCCACCGGGACATCAAACCCGACAATATCATCCTGCGGGCCAGCGACGGTAAACCAGTTCTCATTGATTTTGGTATTGTCAAAGAGGTGAACAACATCAATGGCGGCAATAAAACAGTCCCATTGGGAACCCCTGGCTACATGGCATCAGAACAAGCAGCTGGCCATCCAGTTCGCTCCAGCGACCTCTACAGCTTGGGTCTAACCGCAATTTTCCTGCTGACGGGCAAAACTCCTCAAGCTCTCACCAGCGACCCCAACACCGGTGAAATCCTCTGGCGAAAAGATGCGCCCCACCGACCCTCGAATTTAGCCGCCGTTATCGATCGCGCTGTCCGTTTCCACCCCCGCGATCGCTTCACCTCTGCTCAAGAAATGTGGTTCTTCGGTTTGTGTTATGCAATGGACTGGGGTTATAAGGGATGAAAACCTTATTTAGAAAGGCATTTGGCGATTTTTGTCAATTGTTTTTTATCTAGAGCGAACTCATCAATTAAGTCTCTTGCCAGAGAAGGATTTAGTCAATTTATGCCCCCCTATCGAACCATAACAAGTAACGAAGAGCCAGTAAGTAGTCGTGCAAAATAAATTTCCTAGTGAAGAAAGGCAAGAGGCAAGAGGTGGTTAGATATGTGTAATTAATTTTGCTTAGGTACTTATTGCCGTTAAATAGGCTACAGACTCTCTTCCCTGCAACCTAATAATGGACAAGGTTTTCGCTTCACCTTTTCAGCCTAGCATCTACATTATAAAAGATACCAAATCGGTTCTATAAGCTTTTCATCCAATCACTAATCAACTGGTTAACCTCTGTGGGAATTTCATCGTGGGGACAATGACCGGCAGTTAGATAATATTCTGTGAGAGAAGGATAGTATTGACGGAATTTGGCCCCGCGTTCCCTAGTATTCATCCAAGGGTCCCCCTCACCCCATAACATCAACAGGGGACAACTTAACTTTTGCAGGAGAATATCCACATTTTCCCCCCGGGGAGATTTAAACACAGAAGCAAAAACTTTGGCTGCTCCCGCATCCAGGGAAGGACGACGGATATCTTCTATTAACTGCTCGGTAATGGCACTGCGATCGAGATATACTTTCTCTAGGGTTTTACGGATAGTTTTGGGTTGACGGGTATAGAGAAATAAGAGATAACTAGCCCAGGGTTGCAGCAAGACTGATCGCAGTAATTTTTGTGCTAAATTAGGCTGACGATTGTTTTCTGTATCGCTAAAGGGACCTGCGCTATTGAGGAGAATTAATCCCCGAACATTCTCAGAGTGATTAGCAGCCACACAGAGAGAAGCGTAACCCCCCAGAGAATTACCCGCTAAAACCGTCGGTTGCCCCACAACTTCCTTGATAAAATCGTTTAATTGTTGCTGCCAAAGATTGCCACTATAGACAAGATCCGGTTTAGCTGATCTACCAAATCCTAACAGATCGATCGCCCATACTTCCCATTCTGAGGCTAAACCTTGCACATTTTTTCGCCAATGGTCGGTGGAAGCGCCAAAACCGTGGACTAATAGTAAAGGGGGTTTTCCTGCGACTCTAGTACCCGCTTGCACATAGTGTATCGAATTTCCTTGCCATTGCCAATTTTGCTTTATCGTCAGAGCATCTGTATTCATCTGGTGTTTTGTTAAGTAATGTTAATAATTCTTAGTCTAACCGATTGAGAAACTGGAGACAAAGCTAGAGATTTTTGACCAAACCCCTTGACCAAAAACGGAACTTGACATATACTTACATACATAATGGGAATCCGTGCCTGCCTGCAAACCCTTCATTTTTGGGCAAATAACCCTAAAAAACACTCTCAAAAAAATCTTGAGCGGGATTAATCTCCTAGTATGGGTGGCTAACCCTAGATAATTACTCCTGAATAACAGGGACAGTTTTTTGCTAATTCTGATAACAGCTATGAAGATTTTGACGATTTTACAGGGATTAATCGACAAAAATCCCTTAACTGAGGCGGATCTAGAAGAATTACTAGCGATCGAATCCTTAAATTTTCAGCAGACTAACCCTCTCATCCTACAGGAAAGGGCGGAACTATTAACGATTCTCTGGCCGCGAGTCTGGCAAAAATGTCAGGAGTTAGGGATAAATCAGCCAAATCAGATTTTGATCAGCTGTTGGCGCTTGTGGATTCCCTGGGCGCTAGAGCTACGCAGCCACGCAAAACCGTTGATTCAAGGCATTTTGGCTCCCCAAGGCACGGGAAAGACCACCTTAACATCCATAATGTCGATTATTTTAGCCTATTTTGATTTAAAAGTAAATAATCTCTCTTTAGATGATATTTATAAGACCTATAATGAGCGAATAAAATTGCGTCAAAAGGATGAAAGATTGCGCTGGCGTGGTCCACCGGGTACTCATGATATAGCATTAGGAATTAAAGTTTTAGAACAGGTTTGTCAGCAAGAAAGTCCGATTTTAATCCCGCGGTTTGACAAGTCCCTGCATCGAGGACAAGGAGATAGAATTGCAGCGGAACAAGTGGAACGAGTTGATGTTCTTTTTTTCGAGGGTTGGTTTGTGGGCATGAATCCAGTAGAAGAAACAGTCTTTGATCATGCCCCTGATCCGATTAATAGCGAGGAAGACCGACAATTCGCCAGGGATAATAATCAAAGATTGCGAGAATATCTACCCCTCTGGTCAAAAATCGATCGCTTACTGATTCTTTATCCCCTTGACTACCGTTACAGTTTACAATGGCGACAGGCGGCCGAAACAAAAGGAGGTATGACCCCATCAGAAATCGAGGAATTTGTCAAGTATTTTTGGAAAAGTTTACATCCGCAATTATTTCTGCCCCCCCTGCTCAAACAAGCGGATATAGTGGTAGAAATTAATCGCGATCATAGTCTGGGAAAAATCAGTTATCAGTGAGCAGTAATCAGTAATCAGTGAAAAGAAAGCTCCGAACTTGTCACTTAACACTATTGACTGAAAACTCACATCTGGTAACTGATAACTGATAACTGATAACTGATAAAGCTTATGATTGAAGTGGAACATCTGAGTAAAATTTATGGTTCGACCACGGCAATTAGTGACGTGGACTTTACCGTAGAAAAAGGAGAAATACTCGGTTTCCTGGGACCGAATGGAGCGGGAAAAACCACAACTATGAGGATTTTATCTGGGTATATTCCTGCCACGACAGGAACAGCAAGGATAGCAGGATACGATGTGCATCAACAATCCTTAGAAGTGCGTCGTCGCATTGGTTATCTTCCCGAAAATCCCCCCTTGTATCCAGAGATGACCGTGGAAGGTTTTCTTGATTTTGTGGCACGGATTAAAGGCATCTCATCGGGGGATAGAAAAGCGCGGGTAGATTTAGTGTTAGGCAAATGTCAGTTACTAGAAAAAAGAAAAGTTATTATCCGCAAGTTATCCAAGGGTTATAAACAGCGTGTGGGAATTGCCCAAGCGATTGTACACGATCCACCGGTAATTATTTTAGATGAACCGACAGTAGGATTGGATCCGAAACAGATTATCGAGGTAAGAAATCTGATTAAAAGTTTAGCGGGAGAACATACAATTATTCTCTCCACTCATATTTTACCAGAAGTGAGTATTACCTGCGATCGAGCGACAATTATTAATCGGGGTCGCATCGTAGCCAATAATATTACTACCGCTACCCCTGCTGGTTCCAGTTATGAAATTGAGATCGAAGGTGATAGGGATTCCCTGCTAGAAATCCTTCAACAACTGCCGCAAGTCGAGCAAGCAGCAAAAGTCGGCGATAACCTGCTCAAAATTGTTGGTCAAGCGGGGACAAACCTAGGGGCAGAACTTGCTAGAATAGTTGTCAACAATGGTTATAACCTATTAGAAATGCGTCGCACCCGCAAAACCCTAGAAGATATCTTTCTGGAAGTAATCGGCAGCGGGGAAAGTAACCACCAAGAGGAGAGGCATGATCAATAATATCTGGGCGATTTTTCGCAAGGAATTTCAAAGCTATTTTACCGCCGCCAATGCCTATATCATTATGGGGATATTTTGGTTAGTAGCGGGATTTTTCTTTAACTCCCTTCTCTACGGCATTATTCTCGATATTGGTATTCAGGAACAATCGGGATTTCTAGTAGCCAGAGATACGGTATCTGAATTTCTGACCACTTTCATCGGCATTATCTTATCCTCCTTATTGTTGGTAATTTTGCCGGCCCTGTCTATGGGATTATACGCAGAGGAAAAAAAACAGGGAACCCTAGAACTTTTAGCCACTTCCCCCCTGACTAATTGGAGTATAGCCATCGGTAAATTATTGGGAGTGCTGGCCTTTTTTACCGTGATGATTACCCCCCTCTGGATTTACGAAATAGTAGTTTTTAGTAGCGCAGTTCCCCCGGTGAATATAGCCAGTGTTTTAATGGCTCATCTAGGATTAATTTTACTGGCAGCGGCCATCCTAGCCATCGGGATGTTTATTTCTTCCCTTACCAATAGTTCTATTCTTGCTTACATCATCACCTTTATCACCATCTTATTTATCTGGATACTGGATGTAATTGCTAACAATGCCGAAACCTTCTTTCGAGATCGCATTGGAGGAGAAGTGGGAGAACAGATCGGATTTTTCTTGAAAGAATTGCTCTCCCATCTATCTTGGTATCAACCCTTTAACAATTTCGTGCGGGGAATTTTTGACAGTAGTAGTTTAGTCATCCTCCTCAGTTATATTCTGCTGGGAATCTTCCTAACTACTCAAGCGATCGAAGCGGACCGTTATCAAAGAAACTAACTATGAGATCCTGGCAAAAATACGGTAAATTTCTCTATATACCCGCCCTCTTTCTGGCTAGTGCCGGCTTAACCGTGGGGTTAATCTCCGGTCAATGGTCATCCCTCTCTCTGGGGTTATTAATTGCCGGGGCTATTCTGTTTCTAGGGTGGCTGTTGTTATTAGTAATCACTTCCAAAGACTTTTGGCAAAAAAGAAGTACCCGCACTGGCACTCAAACCCTCATTACTACTATTATTGTCCTCGGTGTTATCGGTTTAATTAACTTTCTCGCCCTCCGTTATCCCTATCGAGTTGATTTAACCGAAAACCAAATCTTTAGTTTATCCCCCCAAACCGAAAGACTATTAACCAATCTGTCAAAACCAGTCAAAGTCTGGATTTTTTCAACCCGGGGAATCAGTGGCAACGAACAGGAACTTTTAGCCAATTATCAACGCAAAAACCCCCAATTTCAGTACGAGATAGTTAACCCGGAGAAAAAACCCAATATCGCTCAAGAATTCAAAAAACTAGCCGATGATAATCTGTCCAGAGTCTATCTACAGTATGGTGACAAAAAACAGCCTCTGAAAACTATTAGTGAAGAGGAAAGTCTCACGGAAGTGAAACTGAGTAACGCCATCGAAACCGCTAAAACCGATCGCACTTTAACCGCTTACTTTCTGCAAGGTCATGGAGAAAATGCCATCAAAGAGCCTCAAGGTGGATTAGTGCAAGCAGTCAATAGTTTAGAAGCAAAAGGTTATCAAGTAAAACCACTTAATCTAGTGGAACGTTCCACCATTCCCAATAATGCCGATGTCATTATTATTGCCAGTCCCAAAAGAAAAATATTTCCCCAGGAAGTCACCGCGTTAAAAAACTATCTTGAGCAAGGGGGCAAAATTTTATTAATGATTGACCCTCAAACCGAAACCGGATTAGAACCCTTATTAACCCCTTGGGGTGTGAAACTAGATAATCGGATTATTATTGATGCTTCCGGTGCTGGGGAAATCATCGGTTTAGGTCCGGCTAGTCCCATTATTACCAATTACGGTAATCATCCCATTACCCGGGATTTTGCTAACGGTATTTCTATCTTTCCCTTTGCTCGTCCCATCGCTACCGTTCCCATCGAAGGAATTGAAGCCGTATCTTTAATGATTACTAATGATAAAATGTGGGCTGAGAGTGATTTAAATGATCAGAATCTCCAGTTTAACCCTGAAAAAGATTTAGCTGGCCCCTTTGATCTAGGAGTTGCTCTGACTGGAAAAAAAGGTAAATTAATCGTGATTGGTAATGCCAGCTTTGCCAGCGATGGACTGTTTGAACAACAGTTAAACGGAGATATATTTTTAAATTCTGTGCAGTGGTTAGCCAGTGGTGAAACAGCCACCTTATCTATCCGAGCTAAGGAACCAGAAAATAGAAGAATCAATTTAAATCCCCTGCAAGCTAACGCTATTTTTTGGATAGCGATGGTAGTGATGCCTTTAGTAGGATTTACCCTAGCTGGATTGACTTGGTGGCAACGTCGTTAATCGAGTTAGAATCTAGAAAAATCATCTCTCTTAATTCCCCTAACTGCCATGACCACAACCCAAACCATCCCCCAATTGTTGACTTTTGATGACTATATCAATCAATATCCCGATGATGGACAACAATACGAATTAATCGCAGGAAAATTATTGGCTATGATGCGACCGATCGGAAAACACGAAGAAATTGGCGGATTTGTTTCTGGAACCCTATTCTTAGAGATAAATCGGCAGCAATTACCCTATTTTATCCCCAATACTGCGGCAGTAAAACCCCTTCGCCCCCATACAGGTTATCTACCCGATATTATTGTCTTAGACAGAGAAAATCTAGTTAATGATCCCTATTGGGAAACCGCTTCCTCAATTTCTTTGGCAACATCAGCTAAATTAATTATCGAAATTGTCAGTTCCAATTGGCGAGATGATTATCTGAAAAAATTCGACGACTACGAACAATTAGGAATTGCCGAATATTGGATTATCGATTATTTAGCCAAAGGTTCGGCCCGATATATCGGCAGCCCCAAAGAACCCACCATTTCTATCTATCAATTAATCGATGGAGAATATCAAGGTAATTTATTTAAACAGGATCAACGTCTTATTTCAGGGGTTTTTCCAGAGTTAAACCTCACGGCTAATCAAATTTTTCGTGCTAGAGCTTAAAGAAAAACCCGTATTTTTAGATTGGACTTATGGCAAAAATCAAAAATTGTCCTGAGAGTAAGGAGTCAGGAGCTTATAATAGAAAACAACTCAAGAGCGGAGAAATCAATTAATGTTTGCCACAATAGAAGATAAACAAGCTCTTTCCCTCGAAGTATTTCTTGCCCTTCCAGAAACTAAACCTGCTAGGGAATATTATCATGGAATTGTCACTCAAAAACCTATGCCCAAAGGAAAACACAGCATCTTACAATTTGAGTTAGCCTCTGCCATTAATCAACAGACTAAACCTCAAAAATTAGCTTATGCTCTACCTGAATTGCGTTGTACTTTTGCAGAACGTTCAATTGTGCCAGATATTGCGGTGATTCGTTGGGAGAATTTGCCAAGAGATCTAGATGAAGAAATGGCCGATCAATTTTTACGTTATCCCGATTGGATTATTGAAATTATGTCTCCTGAACAATCTGTTACCTTAGGGATGGAAAAGATTATTTTCTGTTTACAACAAGGAACAGAATTAGGTTGGTTGATTGATCCTTCAGCAAAGTCAGTCACCGTTTTTCAAACAGGATTACCGAAAGTACATATTGCAACTGAAGGAAATAATGAGCCTTTAGCAGTGATTAAAGGTTTAGAACGTTGGTCAATATCAGCAGTGGATATTTTTGCTTGGCTAAAGGTTTAATTTGTTCTGTCAGCATCGTTTGGTTTATCAGTTTATTCCAGAAGAGTAAAGTTGTCAAAGTTATAGGGATGTGGACTTATTTTTTAATTATTTTATACTGGTAGCATTAATGATTGATTTGGATTGTAAAAATTAGGAACATGAAAAGCTTGTGGTATAAGACTTTTGCCTTCCGCAAAGCGGTATAAATACCCTCAAGATAACATAAAAATATGATATAAATGCCCCTACTCAATTGACTGAATAAAGGGGCATTTATGGTATTTTAGAAACAATTTAGCCCACTTTTGTGGTTTCTTTTTCGGTGGATTGGGAGGGTTTTAGTTTGCGTTTCAGGGTTGAAGCTGCACCGAGAGCGAGGAGGCTGAGGGTTGAGGTGGGTTCGGGAACTGGTTGGACACCCAAAAGTTCGCCATCAAAAGTAACTTCGCTGGCAAAGACCCAGGCAGTGCGCCGATTTAGAGTAAGTTGTAGGGAACTACCACTAAAATTTAATCCTGAAAAAGTATAGGATGTTGGCGCTGCAGTAGGAGGATCAGTAAGAGATCCCGAATTATAATTAGAGCCACCCATACTTAATAATATACTTTGCGGTACGGAAACAGCACCAAAACCATTTGCGTCATCCACATATAAAGTAACTGTGTTTATATTTACTGTGCCAGCAAAGTTAAAAGTAATGACAGGATTCCGGTTTTCCCAACCAACATAAGGTCCTGTACCGTCTGCAACTTCTACATCATTCCAGTTTTGTGTAGGAATTATGCCATCAGTTAGATATCCAACTCCTCCACTGAGAGGAGCATAATTTACCGACGTGTTTCCAGTACCATTATATTTCTTGTCCCAGTATTTAGAGCCGCCTCCATTGGCTCTCTTAGGTTTGGTGGGTAAAATGTATTCTAAGATACAGTCCTGCTGGCGAGCGAGTGGAAGGAACCACAGAAACACAGAGGACACAAAGATTGATCGCTTCTATAGTAAGTTAAACTGGTCGCAACGCGCTCGCTACGCGAGATCACACAAAGAATAAGAGAGCCGCACTTTTTGAGGAGAAAAAAGTCTAAAAGCCTTATCCAACTTGGTTTATCTTCAGATATTGATGCTACTGAGAAACTTACCTATGACTAAAAGAGCTTTACTACTAATCAATCGTCACTCGCGCAAGGGTAAAGAAAACTTTGCTCAAACTGTTGATCTGCTCAATCATTGGGATTTTGAAATTATCAGCGTCCCTTTGAAAAAGGTAGAAGATATACCTTTTTTGCTGGAAAAATATCGCTCTAGTATTGATTTAGTTATCGTCGGTGGTGGCGATGGGACTCTTAATGCTATGGCGGATGTGTTGGTAGAAACTCAACTGCCCCTAGGCATTATACCTCTGGGAACCGCTAATGATTTAGCCCGGACTTTAGGGATACCGAATTCTATTGCCGAAGCCTGTCGAATTATTGCCGAAGGTAATTTAAAATATATCGATCTAGGTTGGGTAAATAATAAATACTTTTTCAACGTGGCTAGTTTAGGATTAAGTGTGAAAATTACCCAGAAACTGAGCAAGGGTTTAAAGCGACGTTTGGGAATTTTGGCCTATGCTTGGACAGCCCTACAGGTATTAAGTAAAACCCGTCCTTTTACCGCTATGATCGGTATTGATGGAGAAAATATCAAAGTTAAAACCCTACAAATAGCGATCGGAAATGGTCGTTATTATGGGGGAGGAATGCCGATCGCTTACGATGCCCAAATCGACGATCAAAGGTTAGATTTATATAGCCTAGAAATTGAACACTGGTGGCAAATTTTCCCGCTTTTGTGGACATTACCGCGAGGACAACAGGGTTTATTATCTTGGGTGAGAACTCTTAACGGTAAAGAAATTCAAATTGAGACTCGTAAACCCCATAGTATCAACACCGATGGCGAAATTACTAGCACTACTCCCGCCATATTTCGGGTTATTCCAGCAGCCATAGGGGTCTATATTCCCCGCCAGAAAACACAATCTTAAAATTAACGAAAAGGAGGAGAATACAATAAACCGCCCTTTGTCCAAAGATTATTTAAACCTCGATCGAGTTGCAGGGGTTTACCGATTTCACGATCATAAATTTCACCGTAATTACCCACCTGTTTTAAGACTCTTTGGGCAAAATCATTGGGTAAACCCATATCTTCGCCTAATTTCTCATCAATACCCAAAAAGCGCCGAATACTGGGGTCTTTACTATCGGCAAAAGTGGCAATATTTTGGGAGTTAATCCCGAATTCTTCCCCTTGAATTAAACTAAAAACGATCGAGCGGACGGCATTCGACCAAGCGGGATCACCATCGGCCACGGCCGGGGCCAAGGGTTCCTTCGATATTACCACTTCTAATAATTGATGATCCTGCGGTCGGGGAAAAACCGAGCGCCGGGCCACCAATTGGGAGCGATCGGAGGTGACAGCCTGACAGCGCCCCGCCTGATAAGCTGTATATAAAGCCTCCACATCATCGGAAACGATCGGTTTATAACCTTGCACTGCCGCTTTTGCCATGGCATCGGCCAGATTTTGTTCCGTGGTGGTTCCCGATAGCACACAAATGGACTTTCCGCTCAAATCTTCTAATTTCTTAATATTACTGGCTTTCGTGGCCATAATTCCTTGACCATCATAGAAAACCGGGGTGATAAACTCCATCCCCAGAGCGGTATCCCGGTTAATCGTCCAGGTGGTGTTGCGACTGAGAATGTCCACTTCTCCCGTCTGTACGGCAGTAAATCTCTCTTGGGGACTAAGTTTACGATATTCGACTTTGGCGGGATCATCAAAGAGAGCCGCCGCGATAGCTCGACAAATTTGCACATCTAAGCCCGAATATTCGCCTTTTTCATTAACAAAGCTAAACCCCGGCACTTCTCCGTTAATGCCACAAATTAACTTACCGCGATTTTTCACCGTTTGCAAGCGGTCAGCACTGGGACTATTTGCAGTGTTAGAACTAGAATTCGGTTGATTTTCCGTCCCACAGGCAGTAATTAGCAGTAACAGCAGGGACAATGCACAAAAACGCCACTTTAGCATAGATATTCTCTGAAAAATTTTTTTAGTCACTTAACTTTAGCGGAAAGACCAGAGCAAGCTTAACATTATAGCCACGATCGCACCGATAACCGTATTGATCACATTGACCAATTCATTAGTTAACCACAGAAAGCGAGTTTGTAGGGTAGCACCGATGAGACTTTCGATATTGGTAGCGATAAAGGCTGCAATTACACACCATAACACACCAAGAAGATCGATCGCACCGATAGTCCATGCTAACAGGGAAATCGCCGTGGCTGCCAGCAAACCGGCGAGCGTTCCTTCCAAACTAACAGCACCTTCTGTTCCCCGGGGGACGGATTTAAAATTAGTGATTAGATAAGTAGTTTTACCGTAAGCTTTACCCACCTCACTGGCAGTAGTATCGGCTAATTTAGTGCTAAAACTAGCCACATAAGCGAGTATTAACAGGTAATCCCAGGAAGAAGCGGCAAAAAGACTGAGGATAGCGCAAATTGCCCCTGCTAAAGCGGAACCCCAGACATTTTCTGGACCGCGTACCCCCGCTCTTTTTTCGGCGATTCCCTCCGCTTCCTTGCGCGCTAAACCGATGCGGGTGACAGTAGAACCGACGAGGAAATAGAATAAAACAATCAGATAACCGCGCCATCCCAAGCTTCCCCAGACAATTACCCCTAAAACCCAAGCATGGAGATAACCCATCCGAGTTAAGAGCTTTTTTGGGGCAATTGCAGCGATTCCGAGGAGGACGGTATTGAGAAGAACAGCGACGAGCCAAGGATTAGTTAACATAGTATCTGGCCAAGTTTATATACCCTATTGTATCGATCGAGTTTATGAAAACTAATCAACCTTATCAACCTCTTTTACTGCGAATTCTGCACGGATTAACGGGAATTGTCCTCATTGCCGCCATGGTTACGGCCTATTGGACTTATGATACTTTTGACGGTCGTTGGTTGAAACTGCCCCTACCAGAATATCAAGAAATTGAAAGTATTCATGGTACTTTTGGCCTCTATACTCTGATTATCTTTCCCGTTTTTGCTATCTATGCTTTTCGTCGCGGCAACAAAAGATTAATTCAAAGTGATTCTCTTAACAAATTAACCCAATTTGGTAAGCCGATTTGGTGGTATAGTCTCCATCGTTTAGTCAATACTTTGATTCTTTTTGCCCTAACTTT
Source organism: Microcystis viridis FACHB-1342 (assembly GCF_014698335.1). Taxonomy (GTDB): domain Bacteria; phylum Cyanobacteriota; class Cyanobacteriia; order Cyanobacteriales; family Microcystaceae; genus Microcystis; species Microcystis ichthyoblabe_A. Next base: position 56,052 of record NZ_JACJSV010000005.1, read on the forward strand.
TGCCTTGTATAGTGGTCGGATGATGGATTCCAAATGGCTACCAGAAGGGGAATTAAATCACTTTTGGTATTATGCCCATTTGCTCAGTTGGTTAATTATGGCAGTAGGTCTGGTGCTGCACCTGCTCATGACTGCTAAAGTGGGAGGAGTTCCCCTGTTATTATCTATCCTTAAATGGCGTTTTCGTGAACAAGATAGTCCGAAATTATGGTTATCTCAATTACGTCAATGGGGGTTAAGTTTGCGTCTAGCTAATACTTTGCAGTGGCTACAATCTCTTAACTTATATAAAGTCTTAGAAATTGTTGTTTTATTGGCTATTATAGCGGCTTGGATTGTTCCCAAGTTTGACTAGATATAAGGGAGCAACTACCAGAGCGGATCGGAGTATAAATGAACGGTTAAAGAATCTCGATCGCCGGGGATACCGGTAATACAACTGCAAATTTGAGTACCATCATCTAATTCTACTTCACAAGCGTGACAGGAACCCATTAAACAGCCAGTAGGAATGTCAATTCCTGCTTTTTTGGCTACATCTAATAATAGTTCTCCCGTTTCCGCTTCTATGATAATATCATCGGGTAAAAAACGCACTGCAATAGTCATAATTTCTCCTTACAAATGAGCAAAAATAGGGTTAAGATTTAAATGTTCTTCCAATAAATTAGCCATATTATCTAGGGTTATTTCTCTTTGTTCACTATAGTTAGCAATTCCCGTCGGCAAAGATAATAAACCGCGACGCTGACGCAGATGATTTAGCCAATTTCTTCGCCAAGAACCATTATCAAAGATACCATGTAAATAACAACCCCAAATTGAGAGAGAATCACTGACAATTCCTAGACTAGCATCTTCCTCGAACATTTTTTGATAACCTGATTCACTTTCCCATGCGCTTATTCCCTGGTGAATTTCGTATCCTGTTACTGGTAAACCCCCTTGGGGAAAATTAGATAAAACCTGTCGTTGACGGGTAATTTTTTCGGCAGTAATTACCGTTTTTAACGGCAGTAAATTTAAGCCAGCTGCCTCACTTTCGGGACCTTCTCGATGGTCAGGATCCAGGATTAATCGCCCTAACATTTGCAAACCACCACAGATGCCAAAGATAATACCTCCCCTTTGGTGATAGGCTTGTAATTGATTAGCCATACCACTTTGATTAAGAGCAATTAAATCAGTGACAGTGGTTTTAGAACCGGGGATAATTACCCCATCGGGATCACCTAAAGATTCCTGTAATTCTAGATAACGTAGATTAACCGTTGCTTCACCACAGAGAGGGTCAAAATCCGTAAAATTAGCGATATGAGGCAGACGAATGACACTGATATTTAGTTCAGCTTTGGGTTTTTGGGCGGGGCGATCGAGTAAACTGAGAGAATCCTCGGCACTTAAAAAGATATCACTATAGGGAAGAACTCCCAACACGGGAATTTTTGTATAATCTTCTAGCCAAGTAATCCCCGAATCTAAGAGAGATTTTTGTCCGCGAAATTTATTGATCACAATACCTTTAATTAAAGCTCTTTCCTCCGGTTCTAATAATTCTAACGTACCGACGACGTGAGCAAAAGCCCCCCCGCGATCAATATCCACCACTAAAATAGTAGCGGCATCGAGATATTTAGCCACCCGCATATTAGTTAAATCCCGATGTTTGAGATTTATTTCCGCCGGACTTCCCGCACCTTCACAGACAACTAGATCAAATTCTGTTGATAATTTAGCTAAAGATTCTTTAATTGCTTGCCAACCTTGGTCAAAATAATTCTGATAATAATCCGCTGCCGTGGTGACACCAACAGCCTTACCTTTAATAATCACCTGAGAGGTCATATTTCCCTGGGGTTTTAATAAAATTGGGTTCATTTCTACCCGGGGAACTGTCCCCGCAGCCCATGCTTGCACCGCCTGGGCGTGACCCATTTCTCCCCCTCCGGCGGTAACATAGGCATTAAGAGCCATATTCTGACCTTTAAAGGGTGTTACCTGCCAACCTTTCCGGTTGAATAAACGACATAAAGCCGCAGTTAAAAAAGATTTACCCGCGTGGGATGTTGTCCCCACTACCATAATTGCTTTCATCTAGTTTTTTTAATTGAGCATTTTCAGTGAACAGTAATCGGTAAACAGTAATCAGTTGATAACTGATAACAATGACCGAATCTACAACCTAATTTGTTAAGCTAAAAGCTTTGATGTACTTAGTTTATAACCTTTTTTGGGTAGGAGAATTGCCAGATTCTTTCTCTTGCCTCTTGCCTGTTGCCTCTTGCCTTCAGAAGCTGATAACTGATAACTGATAACTGATAACTGACTCCCAACAGCATTAAAAAGAAAACCAACGTTGCAGAGTATTTAAAAATCTTTGCCAGAAAGTGGGTTGAGGGAAAAAGTCCCCTTGGGGTTGCCATTTTTCTATTAATTTCCTCCCCAAAGGAGTGAGACGAAAACTATCGGTTATCCCCTGTCCATCTACTTCGCGTCGCAAAATTCCCACTTTAATCAACCAGAGAAGATAGCTTTCCGCTGCTGCTTCCGTCAGCAGTCTGGAAGTATAACCTTTCTCTAAACCCCCAGCACCCGGAATGCTCAAAAGTGATACACTTTGCTCCAGCATAGCGGCGAATAGGGTGACACGGAAAGGAGAACAACAGAGGGCCCGTTCGGCCCTGGTAATGGTAGCATCGGGATAATTGATGGCGGTAACGGTGGGAGTCGATAGGCTCATAGATTCCGATCGTTTAGCTATGGATAAACTCATTGTTACATTAATTCTGTCTCAATCCCTATCAACCCCAATCACCGATAAAATAGGGATGAAGTGTTAAGTAGCTTGAGTGTTTATGCAGTCTCCCGAACCGTTCGATACTAAATATACCCCAGAGGAAGTGGAAGTGGAAATCGAAACCGACGATTTTCCCCCCGTTGCTACCCCGGTTAGTTTCGCTGCCACCCTCGAAAAAGTGAAAACTTGGTACGGCAGCCTGTCCACACCAGCACAGGTAGTCGTGGCAGTGGCGGGGGTTTTTGTGACTTTTTCGATTTTAACGGCGATTTTACGGCTAGTTAGCGCAGTTTTAAGTGCTTTAATCCTTGCCGCTATCGTTTATCTCATCTATCGTTACATCCTCAAACCGAAATTTTAGTCGGCCATGCACATTTTCTGTTCAATGTCAAGAGTTTAATTGATAAAAAAAATTTATGGAAAAAACAGACACCAGAGATATCTTGGGGGAAAATGTGGCTAAGTTAGGACTGGCCCAGATCCAGCGTCATCTATTTCTCTGCTGCGATCAGACTAAGCCAAAATGTTGTGACAAGGAAGAAGGGTTAGAAGTGTGGGATTATTTAAAGAAGCGGTTAAGTGAATTACAACTCGATCGCCCTAGCACCGACCGTCTGGGCTGTATTTTTCGCACTAAAGCCAACTGTTTGCGGGTTTGCAGCCAAGGCCCGATTTTATTAGTGTACCCGGAAGGAGTCTGGTATGGAAGGGTCAACAAGGAAGCGATCGAAAGAATTATCCAAGAACACCTAATCGGTAATCAAATCGTCACCGAATATGCTTTCCTTCGCCACGATTTACCGGCAATTTCCCTGAACTGTCCAGAAGAAGAACCCGAAACAATAGAGGAAAACAGCGTTAAAACTAGCTGAAACACAATTAATTAGGGTTTGCGGCAAAAAGTTTTTCGTGGGGGCAGGGTGTGGGGTGTGGGGTGTGGGGTGTAGGGTTTTACCGATTTTGAGGGAGTCAATTACCTAATTTTTAGGGAAAAAGTCTCAGAATTTTCCCCCCAATCACTCCAATGGTCGGCACTTTTTGAGAGAAAAAAAGTCTAAAAACCTTGTTGGATAAGGTTTTTAGATTTATTCAGGAAACCCTAACTACCTGTTGCATGAGTGCCTGTCGATCCTTTGTCCGTCTCCATTCCCCCAACCCTGTAGCCCAGAAAATAGCGATGAAAGAGACCAACAAAGACAATAAACAACTTTTATTAATCGACGATGACCCGAATTTAATACTTTTGGTGAAGGATTATCTAGAGTTTCGTGGTTATAGGGTGACAACCGCAGAAAACGGTCCCGAAGCCCTAGAAATCCTCGAACGCGGGGCAAATACTGCCAAAGCAGCAGAAATCCCCGATATGATTATCTGTGATCTGATCATGCCAGAAATGGACGGTCATGCTTTCCTCGAAAAAATTCGTCGGGACAGTCGTTTTAGTGGCATTCCCGTGATCTTTCTCTCCCCTGAGGGGCAAAGTCAGGACAAGGTGACAGGTTTAACCGCCGGGGCCGATTTTTATATGGTCAAACCCTTTGAACCGGAAGAATTAGTGGCCCTGGTGGAGTCTTCCCTCAAACAAGCGGGCCAGTTGCCGAAACGCAGCACCCGCATCCATTCCCCGGATGTCACCCCTGTTCAGGTTCCGGGTAATGTGGAATTAACCCCAACGGAGTTAAAAGTAGTACAATTGGTCGCCCAGGGTCTGGCTAATCGGGAAATCGCCGCAAAACTCAATGTTAGTCAACGGACAATCGAAAGTCATGTGTCGAATATGCTTCATAAAACCGGTCTTCATAATCGCACGGAATTGAGCCAGTGGGCGATCGAAAGTAATAAGCTGTTGACTATCTAGAGCTTGCTGAAAAACTTTTTTAGCATACCCTCAATAGTCAACAGCTTATCAGGGGTTAGGTCAGGTGATTGTCAACTCACCTTTTTTTGGCATTAAAAATCCCTGAGATTGTCCTGGGCTGCTAGTTGCGATCGCTCTTTTTCCATGGACAATTCCGTTTCCAATTCTTGGCTGAGGAAATAGTTGAGGAAAGTTCGGATAATAGCGATGAGGGCGAGTTTTGCCAAGGCTTCTATAGTAGGTGTGACGGTAGTAGCCACGATGTCTCCACCTAACTGAAACTCTAGGGCTAAAGATAGCCAAGTACCGAAACGAATGCGAATTTGATTGAAGGAAAAAGGGGGAAGACTGCGACGGTGACGATGAGACTGCCAAGCTAATTGTAGAGTTTTAATTAGTCCGATTACCACACAAGCGATCGAAATACTTTCTAGGCAAAACTTGATGATTGCCACCGCAGAGATCAAGCCTGTTTCTAAAGTTGCTAAAAATTCCATACCCAACAGATATCCTCTTATGGGATTATCCGATCAACCAACCTACCATCTAAGGAAGTTTGTCCAATGGCAGTTAGAACAGGTTTCTCGCCTGTTCTAACCTCTGGCTGACTTAAGCCGGTCTTCCCTCCACCACCTTATCAATTAAACCGTAGGCGACAGCTTCCTCGGCGGAGAGGAAATAATCGCGGTCCGTGTCTTTTTCGATGCGTTCGATGGTTTGTCCCGTGCGATTAGCCATAATTTCGTTTAATTGCTGGCGAATACGCAGGATTTCCTTAGCTTCAATGTCGATATCCGTCGCTTGCCGGCGCCCGGTTCCGCCCATGGGTTGGTGAATCATAATCCGCGCGTGGGGAAGAGCGAGACGCTTACCCGGACTACCAGAAGCCAGTAAAAATGCCCCCATAGAGGCCGCTAATCCCACACAGATAGTCACCACTTCCGCTTTGATGTACTGCATGGTGTCGTAGATGGCCATACCGGCGGTAACGGAACCCCCCGGCGAGTTGATATAGAGATAGATAGGTTTAGTGGGGTCTTCCGAGTCGAGATAAAGCATTTGGGCCACAAGGGCATTGGCTAACCCGTCGGTGACTTCCTGCCCCAAAAAAAGAATGCGTTCCACCGAAAGACGGCTGTAAATGCTAATCCACTGTTCGTATTGGCTACCCGGCAGACGGTAGGGAACTTTTGGCACACCGATAGGCATAATTGGTAACAACTCCTGCTAATTTGTAATAAATCTTAACTAACTTGGGCGAGGGGTTTCGGTAGTTCCTTGCGACTTTCGAGAACGCGATCGATTAATCCGTAGTCTTTCGCCTGTTGTGGGGTGAGATAGAAGGTGCGATCCATATCTTTCGCCAGTTTTTCGGTGGTTTGACCCGTATTTTTCGAGAAAATTTCCAACATCGTCTGTTTATTGGCGATTACCTCCTTGGCACGAATCTGGATATCGGTGGCTTGTCCCTGGGCCCCGGTGCGATTTTGGTTGAGAACAATGGTAGCGTGGGGCAAGGAGGCGCGAAAACCCTTGGTTCCTGCGGAAAGAATCATCGCTGCAGTTCCCATGGCCTGCCCGATACAGATAGTATGAACGGGAGGTTTAATGTAGTTGAGGGTGTCACAGATGGCGAAAGCTTCCGTTTCGTAGCCGATCGCGTCGCCGGTGTACCAGGATGTGCCGGTAGAGTTGATGTAGAAGAAAATCGGTTTTTCGGGATCGTCAAATTGCAGGTAAAGCAGTTGCGCGATAATTAATTCCGTCACGTCCACCCCGATATTGCGCTTGACATCATCGGAGGAAAATAAGGGCAACCCCAGATAGACAATTCTCTCTTTGAGCAGGAGAGATTCTAAGTCCGGTGGTGGTGTCCGATAGGCTGCATCCCCATAATAGGCAGTTTGTACCGCTTTAATCACTGAGTTCATCGAGTTTTTCCGTCATACACAGTATCCTGCTTTTGATTTTAACGTAATCAGGTTGACCGATTGGCAAAAGTGTAGCGGTGGTTTGCCCTCTCCCTGCTTTAACAACTTCTGCTGCTCACCAGTAGTAACAAGCAGATTTCTAGTCGATAATTAGGGCAATTTTCCCCGTCACCGCACCAGTTTCTAGCAATTGATGGGCGCTGCTAGCTGCCGCTAAAGGAAAGGTTTGGGAGAGATGAATAGTTAACTTTTTCTCATCAATTAAACGCGCCCCTTGCCTGAGAATTTCTGTTTGATATTTTTGCGCTTCTGGCAGTCCCATCAAAGCCGGGGTTAACATTAATTCTAAACTAATCCGCAAATTGCGATCGCGGGCTTCTTTCCAGCTGCCCGTAGGTTCCAAAATCGTCACCATATCGCCGTATACTCGCACCGCTCGGCAAGTTTGCCCAAAAGTTGCCCCTCCCACCGTATCAAAAGCGATATCTACCCCTTTCCCTGCGGTTTCTTCAAGTATCGCCGCGACAAAATCGGTTTGTTTGTATAAAATCGGGTAATCTGCCCCTAATTGCCGCACTAAACGCTCTTTATCGCTATTTCCCACCGTTGTATAAACTTTAGCCCCTTTCAGTTTCGCCAATTGAATCGCAACATGACCAACACCCCCGGCCCCGCCATGGATCAGGACGCTTTGTCCCGATTGCAGACGAGCGCGATCGTAGAGTGCTTCCCAAGCGGTGATTAAAACCAAAGGTACAGCGGCCGCCTCGGCAAAAGAAAGAGATTTCGGCTTGTGGGCTAGATAATCCGCCTCGATTAGGGCATATTCGGCATAATTTCCCGTGCCGGTCCTGCCCAGTCCGCCGCTACAAAAGTACACTTCATCCCCGGGGCGAAAATCCTGCACCGCCGACCCAACGGCCTCGACAATTCCCGCCCCGTCACAGCCCAAAATCGCTGGCATTTGCTCGGGATAAAAAGTGCCGCGTTTACGAATTTTTGTATCAATAGGGTTGACACCAGCGGCTTTTAATGCTACTAAAACCTGATGCGGTTGACTAATTTTCGGGGTGGGGACTTGCTGAAGTTGCAGCACATCCACGGCGGTCATGAGGATAGCTTTCATTCTATCTATTCGGGATTAACCCACATTAACGTCTGGCCAAATTCCACTGGTTCACCGTTAGCGACGGCGATTTCGACGATTTGCCCAGCTACTTCCGCTTCGATTTCGTTCATCAACTTCATCGCTTCGATGATACAGACCGTTTGTCCGACACGGATCCGATCGTTTTTTTCCACGAAAGACGGTTCATCGGGAGCGGGAGCGCGATAAAAAGTGCCGACCATGGGAGAGGTAATCGCCAGCCATTTTTTATCAATAGCGGCGGCCACGGGTTCGGGGGTGGGGGTTTCCGGGGCCGGGGTGGTACCGGCGGCTACCACTGGAGGGGCAACCGGGGCTGTCACCACCGGCAAGGGAGCGGGGAGAGAACCAAGGACGGTATTAACGGTTCCTTTGCGGATATTTAGCTCCAAATCTGCACTTTTTAGGCTAAATTCACTGATATCCGTGGCTGCCAATGTTTTGATCAGTTCTCGAATTTCGTTGTAATCAATAGTCACCGCTCTGAAATCCCCCCGCAAATAAAAAGCAACAAATCCAAATTCGCACCCACCAAACCGTCGATTTTTGACATCTAGCGGCTAAGTTTTGGGAAACAGGCTAGAGAAAACTGGCTTTAGTCCTAAATCCGTCCCTAAGGCCTCATTTCTGGGCTTCTGATCACAATTATTCCCGTCCCAGATAGGAACCATCCCTGGTGTCCACTTTAATCCTTTCACCGATGGAAATAAACAGGGGAACCATCACCTGCGCTCCCGTTTCTACGATCGCCGGTTTCGTGCCACCGGTGGCCGTATCTCCCTTGACTCCCGGATCTGTATCGGTGATTTCCAAGATTACCGAGGTGGGCAATTCTACCTCTAATACTTGCTCATTCCAAAAGAGAATATTGACTTCCATCCCTTCCTTCAGATACTTGGCTCGATCGCCCATTTGTGCTGGGGTGAGAGTTGCTTCCTCAAAAGTCTCCATGTCCATGAAGACAAACTGATCGCCTTCTTTGTAGGTGTGCTGCATGGTGCGCTTTTCGATCGTGGCTGAGGGCAAGGTTTCCCCGGCCCGGAACGTCCGTTCTACCACGTTGCCCGTCTGGACATTTTTTAACTTGGTTCGCACGAAGGCCGATCCCTTACCCGGTTTAACGTGCAGGAATTCCACCACCCGCCAGACAGAGCCATCGATCTGGATGGTCGTACCACTCCGAAAGTCGTTACTCGAAATCATGAAATGCTGTTTAGGCCAAGAAAGATCAACATTCCATTTTACATACTCGCCGTACCGAAAAAAACTTTTTTATGGGAATTGGTCTGAATCGAAGCGCGGTGGACTAACCTAGGGGCGGCAGCTAAAAGTAAGTTAGAATTAATTGACTGACTGACATCTGAGAAGCGATATTAACCATGACGGGTGTGGACTTACAGCAATTATTACTAGAAAAATGGGGTCGTTCCTACGATATCCAGCTACGACGCATCAAAGATAAGGTTCATGTCCAGGTAATGTGGAAATATCTCGAACAAGCTTCTTTTCCCCTCTCCGAGTCTGAATATCTGGAACATCTCAATGCGATCGCTAATTATCTCCACGAATGGGGTGGTGTTAGTCAATTTCAAGCTTTTATCCGCGAAACCCGCGAGCGTCCCCGTCTCGGTAAAGCGGTTAGTCTGCCCCTAGATCTGGGTGAAAGGGCATCGGAATGGCTGATCAGTGATCAGTGATCAGTTATTACAATTACATTATCGAAATTTGTGGGTATTACTCGAATATACTAGCATTACTGGGATTATTGGATTTTACTAACATTGAGAATACTTAAACCAGGGAGTTGAATTAATTCAAAGAAGATAGAGGGGAATGATTGAAAGAGTTGATAAAAAATCGTGTCAGTTTTCATGCTTTTATTCTAAAAGGCGATCGCTTTTTTTATGTCCCTTTTTGTATAGCTCTAACCTGTTCAACCTCTAATTCTAAGGCGGATGCGACTTGCTCAACGCTTAACCCTAAAGCTAACAAACGAGGGACCGCCTCTAGTGCTTTGTTTAGTCTGCCTTCCTGACGACCTTCCTGACGCGCTTCCTCGCGCACATCTTGAAAATACTGAGTTTGTTTTAATTCATCTAAACTAAACATAGTTTCTATCTCCCGACGATAGGATTAACAGGACTTCCTAGACATAAGGACAGAAGGAGATTATCTCCCTTTTTGTATAGCTCTAACCTGTTCAACCTCTAACTCTAACGCGGATGCGACTTGCTCAACGCTTAACCCTAAAGCTAACAAACGAGGAACAGCCTCTAGTGCTTTGTTTAGTCTGCCTTGCTCAATGCCTTCCTGACGACCTTCCTGACGACCTTCCTGACGACCTTCCTGACGCGCTTCCTCGCGCACATCTTGAAAATACTGAGTTTGTTTTAATTCATCTAAACTAAACATAGTTTCTATCTCCCGACGATTGAGAAGCGGTAACTTATAAACGAGAATCGTCTCTATTAATTGTAAGAGTTCTTGGGGTTTTTGGTCGGGGGTTAATTCTTCTCTCACTCTTTGGATTAATTTTCGGGTGCTATCAATCGCTTTTGCTTTAGATAGGGTGATTAATTGGACTGTGGCTAAACCAATCGAAGTTTGAGGAATGTTTTCTAATTCATTCAGATAAATCCGTCTGACTCGCTCGGAGTTGAGAAGTTCCCGATAGCGTTGAACTTTATCGGTTTCTACTTGAGGGTTAGGATAGACAATCACACCCCGCCAATCATTGGTTAAGTCAGTTTTACTGAGATATAAGAATATTTCGGTGAAAAAGCGCTGATAAAAAGCCTCATCCTCTTGAAATTGTACCTCACAAAAGTAGATAGGAGTCTGGGGGTTATTATTTTGAGGTAGAAAGACTCCATCAAGACGAAAAGAAAGTTGTTTGACTTCCACTGAGTCAAAGCGGTAGTTATTGGCTTCGTTGATGGGGAGTTGAATTAATTCAAAGAAGATAGAGGGGAATGATTGAAAGAGTTGATAAAAAATCGTGTCAGTTTTCATGCTCTTATTTTATAAGGCGATCGCTTTTTTTATGTCCCGTTTTGTATAGCTCTAACCTGTTTAACCTCTAACTCTAACGCGGATGCGACTTGCTCAACACTTAACCCTAGGGCTAACAAACGAGGGACCGCCTCTAATGCTTTGTTTAGTCTGCCTTCCTGACGACCTTCCTGACGACCTTCCTGACGCGCTTCCTCGCGCACATCTTGAAAATACTGAGTTTGTTTTAATTCATCTAAACTGAACATAGTTTCTATCTCCCGACGATTGAGAAGCGGTAACTTATAAACGAGAATCGTCTCTATTAATTGTAAGAGTTCTTGCGGTTTTTGGTCGGGGGTTAATTCTTCTCTCACTCTTTGGATTAATTTTCGGGTGCTATCAATCGCTTTTGCTTTAGATAGGGTGATTAATTGGACTGTGGCTAAACCAATCGAAGTTTGAGGAATGTTTTCTAATTCATTCAGATAAATCCGTCTCACTCGCTCGGAGTTGAGGAGTTCCCGATAGCGTTGAACTTTATCGGTTTCTACTTGAGGGTTAGGATAGACAATCACACCCCGCCAATCATTGGTTAAGTCAGTTTTACTGAGATATAAGAATATTTCGGTGAAAAAGCGCTGATAAAAAGCCTCATCCTCTTGAAATTGTACCTCACAAAAGTAGATAGGAGTCTGGGGGTGATTATTTTGAGGCAGAAAGACTCCATCAAGACGAAAAGAAAGTTGTTTGACTTCCACTGAGTCAAAGCGGTAGTTATTGGCTTCGCTGATAGGGAGTTGAATTAATTCAAAGAAGATAGAGGGGAATGATTGAAAGAGTTGATAAAAAATCGTGTCAGTTTTCATGCTTTTATTTCTTCATCCGCGCTTGTTCTTAAACCGCATCAACGGACTCATTAAACGATCGCACAATCGAGACGATCCGATCAGCTTCCTGATCATTAAACATCCCATCTAGCCCTTCGGGATGGTTATCAGTAAAGGGAGGCTCGTAGAGCGCCCCCGGATTGATAACTCCGTTTTTAGTGAGGATATCGATGATATTTTCGATAAAACGGATTTGATTGGCCGAGAAGTTTGTCCCCTGCAAATAACGGGCAAAAGCTTGTTTAGCCGCTTGGCGTGCCGCTACGCGGATCCCTGCGGGATCAAGTCCGACGATTTCCAGGATCAGGAGCTTGAGGCTTTTTGTCTGGCCAAAGACCTCCTCAAAACGTTGACGGCTCTCAATTTCTGCGGCCGAAAATAGCATCTCCTCTAGGGCAGATAAATCCGTCTCCGTTAGGGGGATATTGCGCCGCAACTTAGCGATCGCAAGGTGATCCTGATGCTGACGGATATAGGCCTCCACTTTCCGGCGATACTGTTCGCGACTAAAACCGGTCTGATGGGTGGGAATATCGACAATCTGCACCTCCCCCATCTCATCGACAAAATCGGTGATCACGATCTGCTGCTTTTGGCGATCGATAAACTTGACCAGATCCCGGACACGCACCCGAATCCCCTCCACCATTGACGGCGTTGCTCTGATCCACCAGCTTTCGTCCTGCACCTCGCGAATAAAGGCCAATTGTCCCTTAATCATCGGGATATCGGGCTTAGTCTCCAGTTGACCGAGAATATCCCGCACTTTGTCCCGCAATCGCTCATAACTACGGTCGGCCTTGAGAATGGCTAATTGCAGTTTCACACAGAGAAGGTCGAATTCCTTGGCCAGGGGATCCTCATTGGGCAGACTATTGGGTAAACCGGCCAAGGAGTCGGCAATGGTGGCCGCGTCCTCCTGACTGAGGTTGTTCCAACGCTGGCGCTGACTAAAGGTTTCCACCTGCGGCAAGCGACGACGCACGAGGAAATTATCCCGGGGCATGGTGGCGATGTGTTGATGGAGTGCATCGAGCAAACTCGTGTATAGGTCGTCGGCCCGCTCGACTTTGTAAGTAGAGGACTGCTCTCTTGCCCTAGGTGTCGCGCTTGGCTGGGCGGGAGCGAGACGGGTTGCCAACTCGAGGCGATGTTTAACTAGGCGACTGGTGAGGCTTTCGGGTATTTTCTGGCTTGTTTCATCGATATCCTGCTCGAAATACTCGAAATTCCCGCAGAGGTCGAAGACCAGAAACTCGGTTTTATGGTTGCCAGACCCAAACAAATCCTGACAGAGACGGGTCCCGCGCCCGATCATCTGATTGAACTTCACCCGGGAGAATACGGGCTTAAAAAAGACCAAATTGACCACTTCCGGCACATCTACGCCGGTATCGAGCATATCCACCGAGACGGCCAAAATCGGTTCTTTGTTGACCTCGCTGAAGTCATCGAGCAGACTCTGGGCGTATTTGTCGTGACTGTCAATAATTTTGGCGAAATGACCTTTGTAGTGAGGATAGTTACTGTTAAAGCGATCGCAGATACATTGGGCGTGTCGGTGATTACGGGCAAAAATAATCGTTTTACCCAATCGATCGCCACTGTTGACCTTTAGCCCCCGTTGCATCAATAATTCTAATGCTTGATCCACGGTGTCGATATTGAACAACCAGTGATTAAAGGCAGCTGCGTTAATTGCCTGCGGTAGTTCGCCGCTTTCCTCGTCCCGGAACTTCTCCTCGTAGTCTAGCTGCTCCTGTGGGGTTAGCTCACTGTATTTAACCCCAGTACGCAGAAACTTAAACGGCACAGTAACGCCCTTGGGGGGGACAAGGTAGCCATCCCTAACGGCATCATTTAACTCGTAGGCGAAGGTAGGCACGCCCTGGGGTAGCTGGAAAATGCGGTAGGTGTCCCGGTCTATTTCCGAGCGCGGCGTGGCAGTTAGCCCCACCAGCAGGGCATCGAAATAATGGAAGATTTCGCCGTATTTCTGATAAATGGAGCGATGGGCCTCATCGATGATCACTAGGTCAAAATAACCCACCCCAAAGATTCGCCCCTCTCCATCCATGCGATCGATGGCGTTGAGCATGGTTTGATAGGTGGAGAAGAGGACGTTAGCCCCCGTCACGTCCTTGCTGCGGGTCAGATGCAGGACGGTAACGCTGGGTAGATGACGCTGAAAGGCTCGATAGGCTTGCTTTAATAGGGCATTGCGATCGGCCAGAAACAGGACTCGGTTTACCCAATTGGCGCTCTTGAGCAGTTCCACCAATGCGATCGCCGTTCGGGTTTTGCCGGTTCCGGTGGCCATAACCAAGAGGGAATTACGGGCGCACTTTTCTTCAAAGGTTTCGGTGATGCGGCGGATGGCCTCTTTCTGGTAGGGACGGCCGACGATATCCTCGTTAATGGCGGTGTCCCTGAGGCGTTTACGGTGGGAACGGCGGAAAATTAGCCGTTCTAGCTCGGTTTTTCGCAGGAAACCGAGGACGGGACGGGGGGGATAGGTGAGATCATCCCAGAGATAGGTTTCATAGCCGTTGCTGTAGAAAATAACGGGGCGTTGGTTGTAGTTTTTTTCTAAGCAGTCGGCGTAGAGTTTGGCCTGATCTTGTCCGATGTCGGCGCTTTTGCTGGTGCGTTTTGCTTCCACGAGGGCGAGGGGTTTGCCGTCATCACCCCATAGTACATAATCGACGAAACCGCGCCCAGTATCCCCCGGCTTTTGGATGGGCATCCCCCACACCTCGAACTCTGTGGCGTTGGGGGCTTTGGTATCCCAGCCGGCCTCTTGGAGTAGTACATCGATCAGGTAGCGGCGGGTGTCGGCTTCGTTGTAGTCGTGCCGGTCAGCGATCGCTCGATTTTGGGCGAGGAGGGCATCCCGTTCGGCCCTAGCGGCCGCGAGTTCGGCCTCGGTTTGGCGCTGTTTTGCTTCGGCCAATTGGCGCAGGGCATCGCTTTGGGACAGGCGTTTTTCCAGGTCTTGCAGTTGTTTGGGAGCGGGGGGTGCGGCCGGGGGTATCTTCTGGCGATCAAAGCTAATATCGCCCAATTTTCGCCCATTCTGCCCATAGTAGCGCACCAGCCAGTAGGTGAGATGAAATAGTTCCTCGATCAGGTGCAGGGAGTCCCGTTCACTGATGGGGCTGGTATGGTGGGCGGCGTTGTTGCCGACTTTGTGGATGGTGCGAATTTTGCCGAAAAGTCCAGGTTTAAGGTTATCTTTAAAGGTTTGCTCGTGGATGAGAGCGCCTAGGCTATTGTCCCGGGGCGGTTGCAGGTAGGGGTCGTTTTCATAGAGCCAGCAGACCATTTGCTCTAGGACAAAACGGGTATAGAAGCAACTGGCCCGGGGGTTGCTGAAGACTAATCCCTCCGCTTGGCTGGCATGATCGTAGATTGTCGGGAATTGATCTCGCAGGAAGGAGAAGTTTGAGTCCATATTGCGCTCCCCAGTCTATAACTTTATTATTCCCAAAGTTTTGGCTATCTCTATATTTTACCTGATTATTGTTTAACAGTTATATAAAAAAACAGCAAGTTCGGTTATTTTATCTAGGGTTTTCCCTAGTGACAGTGTGAGATGATAGGAATCTTGGTTAATTGTCCAACGGTCTTTTTTAATGGTATTTCCCACAAGATTATGGCAGTAATCCGCCGGCTGCCATGGCTACAGTTCCCCCCTAAATGCTCTTTGTAAAAGGGAATTAAAGAGATTTTCGGATTCTTGAGAACAAGATGTTAAACTTTCTTTTGAAGACTGTATTTTGGAGGCTATTTCTAAAAATTCTTTTTGTTTATAGATGGGAGGCACTGGAACAATAAAATCTTTTATCATATTGAGATGCAAATCAGGAACTCCAATACCTTTAATAGATCGATCTGCTTGACGTTTAAGTGCTGGTGTAGCCAATGCTTCTTTCAGAAATTCGGGGAAAATCAAATCTCTTTGGGGTTTAATAAGGCAAACGCTCACATATAGTGAAAATTCACTCTTTACATTCACAAGGGCTGGACGACCATATGTTGCCCCGACCTTTGTGTATAAAATATCGCCCAGATCGGGGTTACATCTTTTCTTATATTTTTTGTGATCTTCTTCGCTGATGAACTTGCAATCATCAAACTTTAATTCGCCCGTTGTAATATCTTTAACAGAAATAAAAGGGACTCCTTGCTCAGTATAATTTGGTCGAGAGTGAACACCATCGGTGATTTTAGTGGTGACTTCCTCTAGTTTCTTTATCTCCCACCCTTTCGGATTAGTAACAGGATCACCGAACATCTCTAGGAAAGTCGATTTTAACAACTCCTCAGTTAACCGTATTGCCTCCTTGCGCTTGCGTCGCACCCCATCCGCTTTATCTAAAATTGCCGCAATTCTTCGCTGTTCTTCGAGGGGTGGGAGGGGGATTTTTATCCTTTTCAAGTTCCCCACTGGTAACTGTTTGAGTGCTGTACCAGTTTGAAGTTGACTTATTTGTCCTTTAACTCGATCCCCTTCAAAACAATAAAGTAAATAAAGTGGATCTATCTTGTGGGGATTTGGGCGTAGTAAAACAAGTTGAGCATTGATATTAGAATCATTATATCTTTTGGGTACTAAGGCAACTTTCCCTAAATCACCTCTAGTGCTAATTAGAACATCGTTCGTTTTCAAATGCCCTTTTTTAAGAAGACCATGCTTTTGGGGCGATATAAAGTACATTTCCTCATCCGAAATACTTTTGTTAACCAAATTATTAGCCCGTATAAAAGGAACACCACTTTCTATAAATTCTTCTGATCTCGGATATTTAGACGAATAGTTTCCATCAGATATATGAATATCAAGATCACCAATTTCCAGCCACTGAATCATATTTTTGCTCATCCCAACATCTCCTTTAACGCGTGTAAAACCTGATCAATCTTATTTTCAAACATAAATCAAACATCCTTTCGGTTGACTAAAACTCACGAACTACAGGGGACATATTCCACCTCATCGAGAATTCGTTGTCCAAAAAAAGGACTCAGTGACTCAGGTGTAACCAGATCCACACTCCGACCAAACAAGTCCTCCAAAAAGAAACATAAATCCATAAAATTATTAAATGTCTTCATCCCGGGTTGAAACACCACCAAAATATCCACATCGCTCTTCTCTGTCGTCTGCTCTGTCCGAAAAGAGCCAAACAAACCACAGCGACTAACTCCCAATCGCCGTAATTCGGCTTGATTTTGCTCTAGCAGACTGATTACCTGTTGCTTTGTCGTTACAGTCATCACATCCCCTCTAAATGCCGACAAATCTTATTTTCAAACATAAATCAAATATCCTTTCGGTTGACCGCTTCGATAGGATCTAGTAGAGGGATGGGAAAATGTTCCTGTTCATAGGCATCAACCAGTGTGGCAAGCAAATCTAAGCGCGCTGCTTCCGGTGTCCCCGGAGGTACTTCCAGAAGCGACTCAATCTCCAGTAAAGCGGCCTCATACTCGGATTCGGTTTTGAGAGGATGTAGGTCTAATGGCTGTAGATTTTTCATCTCCTAATCTCCTAACATCTCCTCTAATGCGTCCAAATCCTGACGAATATCAGCCTCTAAAGCCCTTAACTTCTGTAAAATCACCTTCGGCGGCTCATAGCTCACTTCCTCGTACTCTATCTCCTTATAGCGGTTAATTGATAGATCATAAGCATTGGCCTGAATCTCCTCGCGAGGCACAAAAAACGCCTTCCCTTTGCGATTGGTATCCTTAGCGGAGTCGCGTTGCTGCCAACAGCGCAGCAAGTCTGGGATATCATTATCGGCAATCGGTTGGCGCTTATCATCGAGAGAGAAACCATCCGCCACCATGTCATAAAACCAAACGAAGTCAGTCCCCTTTTCCCTTACCCCCAGCTTCGTAAAAATCAGGATCGCGGTAGATACCCCCGCATAAGGTTTAAACACCCCCGACGGCATCGATATCACCCCCTCTAGCTTATGTTCTTCTACCAAGATGGTGCGGATGTCCTTATGGGCCTTGGACGAGCCAAATAGCACCCCATCCGGCACAATTACCGCACCTTTTCCCCCCGTCTTCAGCAAGCGCAAAAACAGGGCCATGAATAATAACTCGGTTTTAGTGGTGTCGATGATTTTCGATAAATCCTTGGCAATAGTGGACTTCTCCAGCGAACCCTTAAACGGTGGATTAGCCAGAATCATGGTAAAACTATCCTCTACCCCGGCGTGATCCTCCGATAGGGAATCCCGGGCCTCGATAATCGGCTGCTCGATACCGTGTAACATCAGGTTCATGCTGCCGATGCGTAACATCGTCCCATCGAAATCAAAACCGTGGAACATTTGGTTATTGAAATGCTCTAGGTTGCCGCGTTCATGGAGCAAACGTCCCCCCTCGCTGTCCTTTAACTCCCGCACATACTCGGCAGCCGCCACTAAAAAGCCTCCTGTGCCACAGGCCGGATCACAGATAACCTCCCGGGGTCCCGGCGCTAATAACTCCACCATCATTTTGATAATATGGCGCGGTGTGCGAAACTGTCCGTTAGTCCCGGCTGTACTCAGTTTCGAGAGCATATACTCGTAAAGGTCGCCTTTGGTGTCCCGATCCTCCATGGGGATTTTTTCAATTTGTTCGATTACTGTCCCCAGCAGGGCCGGGGAGGCGATGAGAAACACCGCGTCCTTCATGTGTTTAGCGTAGGTGCTACCCTTGGACAATTGCCCCAGATCTTTGATAAAGGGAAACGCTTCATCCCGGACAATCTGGAGCATTGTCTCGGCATCATCGAGATTTTTGAAGTGGGACCAACGGATATGCTGTTGGCTGGGGGTAAAGGTGGGATTTTCGAGGTTTTCGCCTAATCTTTGGGATTTACGCTCCTTAGCTAGTTCTAGGTCATCTAGGCGCTTGATGAAGAGTAAATAGGAAATCTGCTCGATTACCGAAAGCGGGTTACTAATGCCGTTATTCCAGAAGGTTGTCCAAAGTTTATCTATTTTGGATTTTAATTCGCCGGTGATCATCGCTGTTTATTTGTTCACTGCTTTTAATATTGCAGTAATATTGTACTGAAAATCGGGGGATCTCTTAGGTTTTCTGGGTAAAATATATTCTAAGTAGCTGGTTATAATTGAATTAAAGATGGATTTTAGGTTCGATCCCCCCTGCCCCCCTTGATAAGGGGAGTGCCGATCCCCCCTTAGTCCCCCCTTGATAAGGGGGGCATCTGATAATTTTTAACGCCTACCTACTTAAAACTGGCGAGGAGGTGGAACAAACCACAAAGACACAAAGGACACAAAGATTGATCGCTCCTATATAAGTTCAAGTTATCAAACAATTATGAAAGGAATTAACTTTGTGATTAATGAAAAAGGGGAAAAGAAAGCTGTTCTCATTGACTTAGAAGAATGGGGAGAGCTTTGGGAAGACTTTTCTGATATTTTAGTCTCTCGTAGTCGAGAAAATGAATCAGAAATTTCTTGGGATGAATTAAAACAAGAATTAGAAACAGAAAATACATTCGATGAGTAATTATCAAATTCGATTGAAAACCTCTGCGGCTAAAGAATTTAAAAAATTACCTTCTTCGATTAGGCAACGGGTGAGTGACAGTCTTGAGAAATTACAGCAAGATCCCCGTCCCTCTGGTGTTGTAAAACTAAAAGGAGAAGATAAAATGTATCGGCTTCGTGTTGGTGATTACCGCATTGTTTACACAATAGAGGATAATGATAAAATAATAAAGGTTACTAGAATCGGACACCGACAAGATGTTTATCAAGAATAAAAAATTAAAATGCCCATGTAAGCTAAGACGCATTTTAACCGCCTATCCTTAGATTAGCTGAATCTCCCCCAACCGAACCCTATTCCACCGTGACACTTTTGGCTAAATTGCGCGGCTGATCCACGTCTAAACCGCGACGGGCTGCGATATGATAGGAGAGCAATTGTAGGGGAATTACTGTTAAAATTGGCGATAATAATTCCTCAATTTCCGGCACATACAACAAATCATTAAAGACTTTTGGTGCTTCCGTATCGCTGTCAGCAACTACTCCCAATAACCGCGCATCCCTTGCTTTTGCTTCCTGTGCATTGGAGAGAACCTTATCATAAACTATCCCCGGCATCGCAATCGCTACTACGGGAACTTTTGCATCTAAAAGCGCAATTGGTCCGTGTTTCATTTCTCCGGCGGGATAGCCTTCCGCATGAATATAACTGATTTCTTTGAGTTTTAAGGCCCCTTCTAAAGCGATGGGGAAATTAATCCCCCGTCCCAAGAAAATAAAGTCCTGGGTGTCATTAAATTCATGGGCCAATTCTTCGATCGCTTTTTCCTGTGTTTCTAAGACAGTTTCGATCGATCTTGGCAGCGATCGCATTTGATTAATAATTTCCTCGATTCTCTCTAAAGACAGAGTTTGACGACGATAGGATAAATCCAAAGCTAAGAGATAAAAACCCAATAACTGGGCGGTAAAACTCTTAGTTGCCGCCACCCCGATTTCGATCCCCGCTTGGGTATTAATAATCTGATCGACCATTTGTGCTAGGGTACTTTCGGGGCGATTAGTAATCCCGATAATCCGGGCCTGATATTTTTTTTCTAATCCTAAACGACGCTGTTTTTCCGTTTCCAAAGCCGCTAAAGTGTCGGCTGTTTCCCCCGATTGCGTCACCCCGATGGTTAAAGTATTGGGCATCAGGGGGGTGGGTGCATAGCGAAATTCCGAGGCGTACTGTACTCTTGTGGGAATACCTGCCAACTGCTCAATCAAGTATTTACCCACTAAACTAGCGTGCCAACTGGTTCCACAGGCTAAAATCTGAATATGTTCTAAATTTTCGTAAATTTCCTCAGAAAAATTAAGATTTATCGGGTTGACATTATCACCATTTTGTGCTGTCCAATGGGGATGCAGATAGGTCCCTAAACAGTCGCGCACCACTCCTGGTTGTTCGTGGATTTCCTTGAGCATGAAGTGACGATAGCCCTGTTTTTCTACGTTGGTCGGACTCCAATCGAGGACTCTGGGGCTTTTACGGACTCTTTTCCCTTCAAAATTATAAATTTCTACTCCCAAGGGTGTTAACCGAGCGATTTCGCCATTATCCAAGGACAGCACTGCCCGGGTATGGGGAACCAAAGCACTAACATCGGAGGCACAGAAAAACTCCCCTTGACCGAAACCGATGATTAAAGGGGCGTGTTGCCGCACGACAATCAATTCATCGGGATAATCGGGACTAATCACCCCTAGGGCAAAAGCACCCTCTAAACGTTCGATCGCCCTTAAAACTGCCTTGAGGAAAGGACTCACCCCTAAGTCTTCTTCATCGGTAGGTTTGGGTAGATAACTGGCGATTAGATGGGGAATAACTTCTGTGTCGGTTTCCGAGTCAAATATACAGCCTTTTTCCTTTAATTCTGTTCTTAATGCCTGAAAATTTTCGACAATGCCATTCTGTACCACTGCCACCCGTTGACTATTATCCGTGTGGGGATGGGCATTACTTTCTATGGGTTTGCCGTGGGTTGCCCAACGGGTGTGACCGATGCCAATTTGGGAGGGATTAACTTCCTGTTCTAATTTTTCTCGCAGATTGTAGAGTTTTCCCTGGGCGCGGACTCGATGTAATTCACCTTCGAGAATTGTGGCAATCCCTGCCGAATCATAACCCCGATATTCTAAACGTTCCAATCCAGCTAGGAGAATATCGATCGCTGTTTGGGTTCCGATATAGCCAACAATTCCGCACATTCTTTCGCTCACCCCATTTAGGCTAAGTCCGATCTATTCTATCGCAAGCTTGACACTTATTTGCTTAGAGGCTCAAGACGCAGGGGCAAGGGTAAAGTTTCCCCTATAGGAGATTGGGGTGTAGGGTGTGGGGTGTGGGGTGTGGGGTGTGGGGTGTGGGGTGTGGGGTGTAGGGTGTGGGGAGAACAAATATATAGATCACTCAGTAGCACACTTTGTTCTTTTTGTCAAAAAAACTTTCTCTTTGCAACAAAACTACACAATTAATTGATCAACGGGTTGGCTGAAAAAAGGCTCTTTAACTGCCATTTATTGCTGTTGCTGAATAGGTGAGTGTAGATTTAGCAAGGGTTTTCAGGATCAACAGACAGCTAAAAACCCCAAAAAGCACAGAGGAACCCATCATTTCATACTGCGAAATTATACCATAATCGCTGGAAGTATTGCAACCTCGTAAACAAATGAGAATTATTTTCAATAAATTCTTAAGAAAAGATAAATATTGCGAAATGTAAATTTAAATATTCTCAACTATTAAAGCTTGTTTGATATAAAAAACTTATAAAAAGTGGTAATTTTTACTGACTGATCACTGATAACTGATTACTGATAACTGATAACTGATGACTGACTGAGGGAAACTTTACCCAGGAATGACAACTGCTGTTAAAGCGGCAGTAACCGCGTCCATCGGTTGATTACCGTCGATATGGTTAAGAGTCCCCTTTTGACCGTAATAATCTAAAACGGGGGCAGTTTGGTCGATATAAACCTGTAGGCGACGGGCGATCGTTTCTTTAGTATCATCTTGACGACCCCGTTGCATGAGACGCTCAATTAAGACCGTATCCGGTACAGCCAAATTAACCACAAATGTGTAACTATCGGCCAATTCTTCCAGTAATGCGTCTAAAAAGCTCGCCTGTGCCACCGTGCGGGGAAACCCATCAAGAATCCAACCCTTAGCACTGTCAGGCTGTTTTAAACGTTCCTGAATTAAACCCAATAACAACTCATCGGGGACTAATTCGCCCTTTTCCACATAAGCTTGTGCTTGCTGACCAAGTTCTGTCTTCTCTGTAATTGCTTGACGTAAAATTTCACCGGTAGAAATATGGGGAATCGTCAGAGATTCCGCTAATTTTGCCGCTTGGGTCCCTTTTCCCGATCCGGGCGGTCCCAAAAATATCACACCGATCCGTTTGCTCATGGATTAAATATAGGGTTTTAAGGGAAAAAACAACCAGTAACCGCTAAAAGGTCACTGGCTGAATATCTAACTACTGTTTAATCATGCCCTCATAGCGTTGAGAGATGACATAGGTTTGAATTTGTTTCGCCGTATCGATCGCCACCCCCACCAGAATTAACAGGGAAGTTGCCCCCAAACCGCGAAAAGTGGTGACACCGGTGGCGCTTTCTACTACAGTCGGCACAGTAGCCACCAAACTTAAAAAGAGAGCGCCCAAAAGGGTGAGACGATTCAGCACCCCTTCCAGATAATTAGTAGTAGCGGTCCCCGGACGAATCCCCGGAATACTGGTCCCCATTTTTTTCAGGTTTTGGGACATATCCTTAGGGTTAACGATCAGGGAAGCGTAGAAGAAACTAAAACCGAGAATTAGTAAGCTATAAAAAGCCACATAACCCCAACTATCGGGACGCAGGGCATTAACCAGCTGGACTAAAACCTGACCGACCGGGTTATCCGTGGGTAAAGCTTGCACCAATTGAAAAGGTAAGACCAACACTGCGGAGGCGAAAATAATCGGCATCACGCCCCCTTGATTGAGTCGTAGGGGTAGATAACTGGTTCTTTCCCGATAGAGACGACGACCCACTTGACGACGGGCAGAAACAATCGGAATCCGACGGGTTCCCTCCTGAACAAAAACAATGCCGATAATCATCACCAAGAAAACCAGCAAGAGAATCACCACTTGAGCGATCGCTTGTCGGCCACCCTGTTGAGCAAAAGTAATCGTATCACCGAGGGTTTTTGGTAAAACAGCGACAATGTTGACAAAAATCAGCAAAGATGCTCCATTTCCCAGACCGCGTTCCGTAATCAGTTCCGAAATCCACATCACGAACATAGAACCGGCCACTAAAGCGAGAACCGTAGCGGCGATCGAGGGTAAAGTTCCAGCCACAACGCCGTTAGCCACCAATAAACCGAGAGTAATACCGATACTTTGAATAATTGACCAAGCAAAGGCAATATAACGGGTAATTTGGGCAATTTTTCGCCGTCCTGCCTCTCCTTCATTTTTCTGTAAATCTTCCAAAGAAGGAAGGGCCGCGGTGAGTAGTTGCACGATAATTGAGGCGTTGATATAGGGAAGAATGCCGAGGGCAAAAATCCCTAACGTCGATAATCCTCCCCCAGTAAACAGGTCAAGGATTCCCAAAGCGGCGTTACTTTGAATAATTTCTGCTAATCTTGCCCGATCCAAACCGGGGATCGGTACAAACATCCCAAAACGGAGCAGAACCAGTAAACCCAATGTAATCAACAAGCGACCGCGTAAACCGGCCGCTTGTGCCATTTGCATAAACGTTTCCTGTGCCGTGGGAGCCTTATCACGACTGACGACCATTAACAGTTACCTCTAGTGCAGTTTTTTTTATGGGAAAAAGTAATCGAGGGGGAAAACTTTCTCGATTTTTTTAAGATTTCCCCTGTGTTTCTTATGATATAGCAATCTGGTCTTGGGGATTGGGTGTTAGGGTGTGGGGATTGGGTGTTAGGGTGTGGGGTGTGGGGTGTGGGGAGAACAAAGCTGCCCTTTACCTTTTACCTTTTGCCTTTTGCCTCCTGTCTCCTGTCTCCTGTCTCCTGCCTCCTAATCTGCTGGGAAATTTATATCTCTTCCCAAGTACCTTGAGCGGCGGTAATTTTCTCTTTAGCACTATTGCTAAAAGCGGCGGCCTTCACCTTGAGGGGAACGGTAATTTCACCATCACCCAGAACTTTTAAAGGGCCGTCGTTGCTGGTGAGAATGTTAGCTTTTAGGAGACTTTCCAAGGTAACTTCCGTATTAGCGGGTAAAGAAGCTAATTTTCTCAGATTAACGATCGTGTATTGACGGGGGTTAACCAAAGGAAAATGCTTTAATTTGGGTACCCGACGATAGAGGGGCATTTGTCCCCCCTCAAAACCGGGACGAGTCCCCGTCCCAGAGCGAGATTTTTGTCCGCGCATTCCCAGACCGCAACTAGCGCCCTGGCCGGCCGAGACACCCCGTCCCACACGACGACGGCGTTTAGTTGACCCCGGTTGGGGGGCGATTTCGTGGAGTTTCATGGTGATTTCTCTATGTGTACAAATGTTCTATAGATACGCCTCGATCCTTAGCAACTTCCGAGAAAGTGCGGAGAGTTTCCAGGGCGTTAACGGCGGCTCTAGCGTTATTGAGGGGGTTATCGCTACCGAGTTGTTTAGCGAGGATATTTTTTACCCCAGCCAATTCTAAAACGGTACGGACAGCACCCCCGGCAATAACCCCAGTCCCCGGAGCAGCCGGACGCATAATCACTTGAGCGCCTCCGGAAGCACCCCGGGTGAGGTGAGTGATAGAACTAGCCTTAGTTAAGGAGACTTCAATTAGTTGTTTTTTGCCATCGGCCACGCCTTTACGGACGGCCCCGATAACGTCCCCTGCTTTGCCGACTCCCACTCCCACCTGGCCGTTTTCATTACCGACCACGACGATAGCCCGGAAGCTGAGTTTTTTACCACCCTTAACCACTTTACTAACCCGGCGGATCTGGATAACCCGCTCTTGCCAAGTGGTTTCTTTTTCTTTTTCGCGGTTGCCTTTGCGACGTTTTGCCATAGTTTTATCAGTGTTGAAAGGATATTTTAGAAGTTTAAGCCGGCTGACCGAGCCGCTTCTGCTAAGGCTTTGACGCGACCGTGATAGAGATTGCCACCGCGATCAAAAACCACTTGTTCAATGCCTTTGTCTAGGGCCCGTTGGGCCACCAGTTTACCCACGGCAGCCGAGGCTTCTTGGGTAGCGGTGGATGCCAATTCCCCGCGCAAGGTGGCCTCTAGGGTAGAAGCGGCCGCGAGGGTATGTTGGGCTACGTCGTCGATAATTTGGGCGTAGATGTGGTTATTAGAACGAAATACGGATAAACGCGGCCGTTCAGCAGTGCCATTAATTTTGCGACGCACACGCTGGTGACGACGACGGACTGATTCTTTGCGACTAAGTTTCATGGTTTATTTTTTACCTCCTTTACCGCCTTTAGCGCCTTTACCGCCAGCTTTACCAACTTTGCGACGGACGACTTCACCAAGATAGCGAATCCCTTTACCTTTATAAGGTTCGGGGGGACGAACTTCGCGGATTTTAGCGGCAATGTTACCGACGGCTTCTTTGTCGATGCCACTGACGATAACTTGGGTGTTGTTTTCTACGGCGACGGAAACACCATCGGGCATCTCCATTTCCACGGGTTTACTGTAACCGACGTTAAGAACTAATTTACTACCCTGCGCCTGGGCGCGGTAGCCCACCCCTTGGATATCTAGGCGTTTTTGAAAGCCGGTAGCGACTCCTTCCACCATGTTGGCTACTAGAGTTCTACAGAGTCCGTGGCGTTCTCTGGCGGTACGGGAATCGTCTTGACGGGTAACGAGCAGAGTTTCGCCATCTTTATTGATGGCGACGGCGGTGGGTAGGGTTCTCTGGAGAGTTCCTTTAGGTCCTTTCACCGTCACGGTAGCACCATCGATATCGACGGTGACTTTATTGGGAATAGGGATCGGGCGTTTGCCAATACGAGACATAACAGTTATCAGTTATCAGTTATCAGTTATCAGGGAAGAGTTATCAGTGGGTCAGCTATCGGGTTTAAACTGGGAAAGGCTGACGGCTGATAGCTTATCCTTGTTTACCAGATGTAGCAAAGGACTTCGCCGCCAACGTTTTGTTTACGCGCTTCGCGATCGGTCATAATGCCTTTAGAGGTGGAAACAATGGCGATGCCAATGCCACCGAGGACGCGAGGTAAGTCTTTACTGTTGGAATAAACTCGCAGGCCCGGTTTACTGACTCTGGTGAGGGTAGTAATGATCGGTTGACGGTTTTTGCCTTTATATTTGAGGGAAAGAACTAATTGAGATTTAATCCCCTCACCCACTTCCTCAAAGTCAGCAATAAAGCCTTCGTCCTTGAGAACTTGGGCAATACTGCGCGTCATCCGCGTGGTGGGGATTTGAGTAGTGGTCTGCCGAACCGCGCAAGCGTTACGGATGCGGGTCAGCATATCCGAGATGGTATCGTTAGCAGACATGAATTACCTGTTTTTCTCCTAAATTGGGATCAACATCAGTGGTCAGTTATCAGTTATCAGTTATCAGTTATCAGTAGGTCAGTTATCAGATTTGAGTATTAAGTGAGTAGTATTAAATAGCAGGTTCCTGCTGTCTTTTCACTCAATCACTGTTGACTGTTCACTGTTGACTGTTTACTGTTTACTGTTTGCTGTTCACTTATTTACTGGTCACTGTTTACTTTTCTCTTGATTGATTTATCTAAAGGGCATTCCCATCTCTTTGAGGAGGGCGCGTCCTTCTTCGTCGTTTTTAGCGGTGGTGATGATTGAGATGTCCATCCCGCGAATTTGATCGATTTTGTCGTATTCAATTTCAGGGAAGATCAACTGTTCACGAATGCCTAAACTGTAGTTACCACGACCATCAAAACTGTTACCGCTGATACCGCGAAAGTCGCGAATGCGTGGTAAGGCCAGATTAATGAGACGGTCTAAAAAAGCGTACATTCGATCGCCGCGCAATGTCACCATGACACCCACGGGCATTCCTTCGCGAATTTTAAAGCCAGCGATCGCTTTTTTAGCTCTAGTCACTACCGGTTGTTGTCCGGTGATGGTGGACAGTTCCTCCTTGGAAGACTCCAAAGCTTTGGCGTTTTGTGAAGCTTCCCCAAGACCGCGGTTAACAGTAATTTTGATAACTTTAGGTACTTGGTGGATATTGGTATAACCAAATTGTTCTTTCAGTTTAGGAACAATGGTTTCTTGATAGGTGGTTTTTAGTTTTTGGCTCATAGTTTTGCTGCTTGCTTTTCCTGGGCTTGGTCAGGAACTAGAATTGATGGGAAACTAATCGATAATTTCGCCAGTTTTCTTCAGTATCCGCACTTTCCGACCGTCTTCGGTAAAGGTATAACCCACCCGACTGGCGATTTTTTTCTTCTCGGAATAAAGCATCACTTTGGAACTGTGAATCGGTGCTTCGTAGGTAACGATTTGACCCGATTCCCCTTCCTGTTGGGGTTTAGTATGTTTGGTGCGGATATTAACTCCCTTGACCACCACGGTACTTTCTTGGGGTAGAGCGCGTAAAATTTCGCCCACCTTGCCCTTATCGGAACCGGCGATTACTTGAACGACATCCCCTTTTTTAACGTGCATTTTTTGCCTTTGGGGCGGGGTTTGAATGTTTTTCTTACTCATTTTTTTTGACCTCAAAGTGTGAAAAGTTTTAGACTAGCCATCAGCCAATTGCCTTGATACTTTTCACTTTGATCAGAGAACTTCTGGGGCTAAGGAAACAATTTTGGTGTAGTTTTTATCGCGCAATTCCCGAGCGACCGGACCAAAAACCCGCGTACCTTTGGGATTACCGTCATTATTAATAATCACGGCGGCGTTATCATCAAAACGGATGCTCATGCCACTATCGCGACGGACGGTTTGACGGGTCCGCACAATCACCGCAGTGACCACATCGGATTTTTTCACGGGCATATTGGGGATAGCGTCCTTAACCACGGCGATAATTTTGTCACCGATGCCACCGTAGGTACAGTTACCTGTTCCCAGCACCCGCAGACACATTAGTTTCCGCGCCCCGCTATTGTCAGCGACATTTAAGTAGGTTTGTTGTTGAATCACGGTTTTTACCTAGGTGAAATTTAACTATCGGTTAATATTTCCGCCACTTCCCAACGTTTGGTTTTACTGAGGGGGCGGGTTTCACGAATGCGAACTCGATCGCCTTGTTTGGCTTGATTTTCTGCGTCGTGAGCCTTAAATTTCTGGGTTTTTACGACGATTTTGCCGTATTTAGGGTGAGGAGAGCGGTTTTCAATGGCTACCACTACGGTTTTATCCATTTTGTCGCTGACCACTACCCCAACTCTTTCTTTAACTGCCATAGCGGGTTATGCCTCCGGGGTGGACTGGGCTAGTTGGCGCTCTCGTTCTACGGTCAATAATTGGCCAAGACGGTGGCGGGTGTGTTTGAATTCGTGGGTTTTTTCCAAGCGGCGGGTGGCCTGTTGCAAACGCAATTCAAACAGTTTCTTTTTGGCATCGAGGATAGCGTCGGCGATGTCGTCATCGCTCATCTTCCTCACTTCGGCGATTTTCGGTAGAGCCATTAGACAAAATCCTCCTCGCGAGTGATAAATTTGGTCTTAATCGGTAATTTTTGGGCGGCTAGACGCATTGCTTCCCGGGCTACCGGTTCGGCTACCCCGGCAATTTCAAACATAATGAACCCCGGTTTAACCACGGCTACCCAGAATTCGGGGGAACCTTTCCCGGAACCCATCCGGGTTTCTGCAGCCCGTTGGGTGACGGGTTTATCGGGAAAAACGCGAATCCAGATTTTGCCACCCCGACGAATATAACGAGTCATTGCCCGTCTGGCGGCTTCGATTTGACGGGAAGTAATCCAACAGGGTTCGGTGGCTTGCAGGGCGAAATCGCCGAAATTAATCGTATTTCCGCCGGTGGCCAGCCCGCGCATCCGTCCGCGCTGTTGTTTGCGGAATTTTGTTCTTTTGGGACTTAACATGAGCTATTTACCACTGATAAATATTAGGGATCAGCCTTCGCTAGAGCGATCTTCAAACTGTTGACGACGACGCTGTTGACGGCGCGGTGCTTGAGCGGGAACGGCGGCGGCAATTTCTTCTTGGCCGGGGATAATTTCGCCCTTAAAGATCCAAACTTTCACCCCTAGAATCCCGTAGATGGTGCTGGCGGTTTTATAGGAGTAATCGATATCGGCCCGCAGGGTATGGAGGGGAACTCGTCCTTCCCGCACCCATTCAGTCCGAGCGATTTCTGCCCCGTTGAGACGACCGCTAACTTGAATTTTGATCCCTTTGACTTCGGCCCTTTGCGCCCGTTGGATAGCTTGCCGGACTACACGACGGAAGGAAACCCGTCTTTCTAGTTGTTGGGCGATGTATTCGGCGATCAGGTTGGCATCGGCATCAACGCGAGCCACTTCGATGACGTTAATGCGAATTTGACGCTGGCCACCGAGGGCTTTTTGCAACCCTAGGCGCAGCTGTTCGATTCCCGTGCCACCACGACCGACGACGACTCCAGGGCGAGCGGTGTGGATGGAAATATCTACTTGATCGGCCTTGCGTTCGATGCGAATATCGGCGATACCGGCATTAGCGAGGTTTTTTTCGACGTATTCACGAATGCGGCGATCTTCTTGCACTAATTCGGGGTAACGTTTCGCGTCGGCATACCAGCAAGATTTGTGATCTTTGATAACGCCGAGACGAAAACCGAGGGGATGGATTTTTTGTCCCATTGTGGTTTTTTTAGTTAAGGTGATTAGTCTTTGTTGCTAGGAGCGACGGCGACGGTGATATGACAGGTGGGTTTGCGAATTTGGTAGGCGCGGCCTTGGGCCCGGGGTCGAAAACGTTTTAGGGTCGGTCCGCCATCGGCAAAGGCTTGGCTAACCACCAAAGTGGCGGGATCGAGTCCTTCGTTATTTTCGGCGTTGGCAACGGCGGAACGCAGGACTTTCAGAATCGGATCACAGGCCCGGTAGGGCATAAATTCGAGAATAATTAGGGCTTCCCGATAGGAGCGACCGCGGATCTGATCGAGTACCCGTCTGACTTTCAGGGGTGACATCCGAATATAGCGGGCGATCGCTTTGACTTCGTTAGAGGTATCGATGGTCATTTCAGTTATCAGTTATCAGTTATCAGTTATCAGTCATCAGCTATCAGCTTTTATTTTTTGAAAATTAGCTAACTTGGTGGTTTATGATCACGACTATCTAGCTGACGACTGAGGGAGTAGCGGCTGATTTATTTCCGTCCTGCTTTTTTGTCGCTCTTGGCGTGGCCACGGAAGGTGCGGGTGGGAGCGAATTCACCGAGTTTATGACCGACCATCTGCTCGGAAACATAGACGGGAACGTGCTGTTTGCCGTTGTGAACGGCGATCGTGTGACCGACCATATCGGGAATGATTGTCGAGGACCGGGACCAAGTTTTAATCACTTGTTTACTGCCCTGGGCGTTGAGTTTTTCGATTTTTTCCATCAGGTGGCCGGCGACAAATGGCCCCTTTTTCAGTGAACGACCCATAATTTTCAGTCAAAAGTAAAGTAATAATTTCTAACCCTGGGTACGACGGCGCACGATCAGATCGCTACTGCGTTTTTTCTTGTTGCGAGTTTTGCGACCGAGGGCGGGTTTACCCCAGGGAGTCATCGGGCCGGAACGTCCGATCGGAGCGCGACCCTCTCCACCTCCATGCGGGTGATCGACTGGGTTCATGACGCTACCCCGAACATGAGGCCGTTGACCGCGGTGACGGGTACGGCCGGCTTTACCGAGACTGATGTTTCTCGCTTCGGCGTTACCGACTTTTCCGATGGTGGCGTAGCATTCACGCCGGATCATGCGTACTTCTTTGGAGGGGAGGCGGATGGTAACGTAATCGCCTTCTTTGGCTACCACTTGGGCGAAACCACCGGCAGCCCGCACCATTTGACCACCGCGACCGGGGACGAGTTCGATGTTATGAACTTCTGTCCCTAGGGGGATGCGACTTAAGGGTAGGGCATTACCGACCTCGAAGGGAGCGTTTTCTCCGGCGATGACGGTATCACCAACGCCTAAACCGGCGGGGGCGATGATGTAGCGTTTTTCCCCGTCTTTGTAGAAAAGTAGGGCAATGCGGGCGTTACGGTTAGGATCGTACTCGATCGCCGCTACTGTGGCGGGAATATCCCGTTTATCGCGACGAAAATCGATAATCCGGTAGAGGCGCTTATGGCCGCCGCCCCGGTGACGACTGGTGACGACACCGCGATTATTACGCCCTTGTTTGCTGTGTTTGCGATGAGTTAGGGACTTTTCCGGTTCGGTTTTGGTGATCTCCTTAAAGTCGGAGATGGCCGCCTGCCTTGTCCCGGGGGTTAAAGGTCTAAAAGAACGAATACCCATAGTTTAGTTTTCCGTTATCGGGTTTCTTGGTGGTTATACGTCGGGATAGAGGGCGATCGAGTCGCCAGCTGCTAGGGTCACGATCGCACGTTTGTATTGGGGTTTGTAACCGAGGAAACGGCCGACGCGTTTTTTCTGACGAGAGGGGCGGCTGGTGTTCACTTTCGTTACTTTCACGTCAAACAGCAATTCGATCGCCGCTTGAATTTCCGGCTTGGTCGCTTTCAAGGCGACATCGAAAACGTATTTATTTTGTTCTAGGAGTAGGGTGGCTTTCTCGGTCACGATCGGTTTTAGGATCAGATCGGCGAGTTGTCTGGCTTCAGTTCTAAGCACCATAGACCTCCTCAATTTTAGCTAGGGCTGCGGCGGTGGCGATAACTCGATCGGCTAGGATGACATCATAGACGTTGAGACTATCGGCGCGAATAATTTTGAGATTGCAGATATTACGTCCCGATAAATAGACATTTTCGGGAATTTCCGTCAAAATCAGCAGAATTTTTTCCTCTGGACTGGCTCCCCAGCGACTTAAGGCAGCGGTGAGTTCTTTGGTTTTGGGTTGGGAGAATTGTTCGGCGAAGCTTTCCACCACGATAAAGTTATCGGCCTGGCTGATCAAAGCGGTTCTCAGGGCTAATCTTTTCTCTTTGCGATTCACCTTAACCTCAAAATCTCTCGGTTTTGGTCCGAATATGACACCGCCACCACGCCAGAGGGGAGAACGGATCGAACCGGCCCGGGCGCGACCGGTGCCTTTTTGCCGCCAGGGTTTGCGACCACCGCCGCGCACTTCCGAGCGGGTTTTGCTGGAGGCATTACCTTGGCGGGCCGCCGCTAGATGGCTGACGACGACGCGGTGAATTAGATGTTTGGCGGTTTCGGGTTTAGCGGTTTTCAGTTCCAGGGTGCCTGTTCCCGCTTCTTCCCCTTGCCAATTTTTGACTGTGTAGTTAACCATGGCTTTAATCTTTCCTTGCCCTATTTACCAAATTTCTTGGCGGGGGTGATGTTTAACAGGGTTCCTGGTTTACCCGGGACGGCTCCTTTGATCAGGATTAGGTTGCGTTCGCTATCGATTTTGACCACGGACAGTTTGCGGATGGTCACTTGGGTGGCTCCGTATTGTCCGGCCATTCTCTTACCCGGGAAAACCCGGCCGGGGGTAGTACCGGCACCGGTGGAACCAGGGAGACGGTGGTTTTTGGAACCGTGGGTCATGTTACCGCGCTTGAAGTTATGGCGTTTTTGATAGCCGGAGAAACCCCGTCCGATGGTGGTTCCAGCCACATCGACTAAATCGCCCTCTTGGAAGATAGCGGCGGTAATTTCTTGGCCTAAAGTGTAAGCGGATGCGTCCTCGAGGCGGTATTCGATTAAATGCCGCAGGGGGGAGACACCGGCTTTGGCTAAATGACCGAGTAGCGGTTTGTTGAGGGCTTTTTCTTTGACGGTTTTGTATCCCACTTGGATGGATTCATAACCGTCGGTTTTTTTCGTTTTGACTTGGGTGACGGGACACGGACCGGCTTGAACGACGGTGACGGGAATGGCGACTCCCGTTTTGTTGTCGAAGATTTGGGTCATGCCCAGTTTTGTACCGAGGATACCGATAGACACGGATTGTTCTCTTTATCTTTACTAGACGACAATCAAAAATAACGTGGCCGTGGCTATAGGAGCGAGAAAAATCTTTCCCGCTTTATCAGCCTGCCCAACTTGAATGACTTTTTTGGAGTTATTTAAGCTGGCATCCCGTTAAATTCGTAAGTAGGACTAGACAGGGTTGCTGGTTCTGCCTAGATTGTTGCTGGTCTTTGTTTCTTGGGGACTTAAAGGGTTTATCTTCAGTATCCCGGCGAAGACCGAGCGACCAAGGCGGTTCTGCTCAGTAGTGCCTTTAGCACCACCTAAGACCGATTTTGGCCACGATCAAACATTATATAACATTTGTGACTTTTTAGGCAAGAGGTTTTTTCAGTCACCGGCAATGATCCTATCTAGTCTGGCTGAAGGAAGGGGGGACAATGAGGTTGAAGTCTAGGCTGGGTGCAGGGTCTAGCCTGTGGTTTTTTGGGAAAATCTCCTCGCTGTCACCCTTGAAATTGATTAACTTAATTCTCTCGTCTTCATTGCGGGGAAAGTCTCAAGGTTTTTCCCTATCCCCCACACCCTGTCTTACTTTCAATCTGCTTGTCACCCCTTCAGGTTTCTGGCACTTTTTTAGCCAAAAAATTCGCAAAACTCTTTTATAGCAAGGCTTAAACTGATATTCAGCAGATTGCAATTATAGTATTTATCTTAATGGTGAGGTACAAAGTTTTGGTTTGGGGGAATCGGTCGTTGGTGGTCGCTATCAAATTAGGTTACACTGCTTGATGGGGATTAGTTTCAATGGGGGGGATGACAGGATTGTACTATCATCCCTTGTTTGGACGTTAAATCGCTTGCAGGTCTTTTTCTCCGGTACGGATGCGGACGATCTGTTCCACGGGGGAGATGAAGATTTTACCGTCTCCGATTTCACCGGTACGGGCTGCCGAAATCAGCTTATCGACGACCATATCGACTTGCTTATCTTCGACGACGATCTCGATCTTGAGTTTTTGGAGAAATTCGACGGTGTACTCGGAACCGCGATAACGTTCCGATTGACCTTTCTGACGACCGAAACCTCTAACTTCGGAGACAGTCATGCCGACAATGCCCGCGTTAACTAGGGCGAGTTTCACCTCTTCCAGTTTAAAGGGTCGGATAATCGCTTCTACTTTCTTCAAAATATCTATCTCCTCGTTGCGTGACGATACCTTCTTGGTGAATTAACTGTTAATTCTAAACGCAGAATCCCGACAATAGCGCTTAAAGTCATGATTTCTTCAATTATTGGCCTTGGCCACAGTCTTCACCGTGAAAAATTTCTGGGTGGGAATTGGCCCACCCGCAGCCATAAATAAACCAACTAGAGAGATAATCCTAACTGAAGACCAAAAACACCGTGAACCAGCAGTAAAATTAGGGCAATACTGCCGATATAGGCGTGAACAGTCCGGAAAAGTTCTTTTTTCCCGCCAGCGAAGCCAGTTAGGGACAATAATCCATTAAAAGCTAATAAACCGATGGCGATCGATCCTGTCCAGAAATGGCTGCTTTCGAGGATGGGATGTTTCTGCATGACTAGGGATAAAATACCGCCGGTGTAACCGAGAGTGATAAATAAAAACAGCCAGGGGGCGAGTTTGCGGTGATCAGCCCGATTTTTGGCTACTACTTCCCCATCTTGGCTTAAACGGCTTTGCCAACCGGCATAGGCAGTATAACTACCCATAACTAAAACCACGATCCCCATCATGACTGGATGTCCCCAATGAACGATCGGTTCGGGAGTTCCGAGACTGCGAAAGGCAGCGGCGATCGGCTCTAGCGCATCACTTAAACTTTGATTCATGTTTGTTACCTAACTTTACAAAACCCTTTTGCCTAAGATTTTAGCCGATCTCCAGCCTGGAAAAACTGCGGTTAGCTGAAAAAATGTCAAGCCTTCGCTAAATTTCTTAACATTTCCCCTAGAGATGAGCGGAGAAATATAGAATAAAGGCAGGGGAAACTAGGGATCCCCATGGGGATTAGCCCCTAGGAGGGCATTATGACTTATCTGCTCAAAGATCGGCGGTCGGCTGGGAGACTGTTAGCTATTTACTTGACAGAATATACCAATAGTGCTAGAGCGCTAGTGTTGGCTTTGCCCCGGGGTGGGGTTCCGATCGCCTTTGAAATTGCCCAAAGGTTACATTTACCGCTAGATCTGTGTTTGGTGCGAAAATTAGGTGTACCGGAGCGCAAAGAGTTAGCTTTTGGGGCGATCGGTCAGAATGGGGTGCGGGTAATCAATGAAAGTGTTGTTGAAGACTTGCACCTATCGGAGGCGATGATGGAACGGGTAGCAAAGGAAGAAATGATCGAATTAGAGCGACGTGATCGTTTGTATCGAGGTGAACGCCCCTTTCCGGACGTGACGGGAAAAACGATTATTCTAGTAGATGATGGGATCGCTACGGGAGCAACGATTAAAGCGGCGATTCTGACCCTTAAGGCTGAAAATCCCGCTGCTATTATTATTGCTGTTCCTGTTGCCCCGCCGGAAGTCTGTGATCAATTAGAAAAATTAGTTGATCGAGTAATTTGCCTACATAAACCCTACGAATTGAGATCAATTTCTCTTTGGTACGAGGACTTTTCCCAAACCAGCGATGAGGAGGTGCAAACACTTTTGTCCACCGTCGATAGTTCTTTGATTTCAGTTTAGGGAGATGGGCTAGATAAACTCTCATTAAACCAGCGATCGCTGACTAGAGTGTGACACTTCATAATTCTTAGTAATCGCTAAAAGTTTTACTATACAAGGGCTAGAGCAACTGTTGATTTCAATGACTAGGTGCGGAATGTAGGATAAAAATTACCGAAGAGCCACTTTTCCGTATATTATGCAGTTAGTCATTGGAGAAAATTATTATGACAAAATCAAAATCAACCATTACGGGCGGCGATGATGCCCCCGTGTTTGTACCAATCGAAAAACCAGCCAATGGTCGAATTATTGTTCATAATGACGAGTGGGTTTTAAGCGATGCTGGTTTTCAATCGGTATCTGATACCGCGACTTTTGCGTTGAATGTTGCCACATATTTTGTAGGAACGACACAGGGAAAATTTCATGTTTTGTCCAATAACTTTGGATTGGTCGGCGCAACGCTTGAGCGTACCATGACTGGTGCTGGGCATACTTGGACAAAAGGCATGAACATTGCCATTAATGCGGTAGCATTGGCTCAATATGATGCCATTTTTGTAGGTGGCGACCCAGTTGATAATCAAGTATTAATTGATTATGTCAAAAACGGCGGTAAAGTCTATCTTTGCGCAGGCACAGGGCATGGTGGCAGCCAAGCAGAGGCGCGTCAATGGAATACGTTTTTGACAGCTTTTGGTTTGAAATTTGACGGCGTTTATAACAACATCAGTGGTAGCCTAGCGGTTACCAGCCCAAGCCATCCATTGTTTAGCAATGTGAAAACCCTTTATCAAAACAACGGCAATTCAATCAGTTTATTACCAAATGCCACTGCCAACATTGTAATGACTGGTAGTAATCAAGGGCTGATTGCAACCGCAGACTATATTAATCCAAATGCACCAGCACGGTCTGAACCTACGCCTTCGCCAGCAACTTCTGAGCCACCTAAACCGAAGACCATCGAAACAGAAGAGTTTAGCATCACCGCAGAGGATGACGTGTTTATGTCTAACTTGGTTTATAAAGGACTGGTTAAGAAAACACAATCTGACGAATATGTTGAGCTTAGCAATCGCGGCAATCATCCCGTCAATATTTCAGGTTGGAAAATCACTTCGGTCGGCAGTGCCAGGCAGCAATTTACTTTCCCAGCAAATACTGTTTTAGCGTCTGGCAAGACTTTTCGGGTTTATACCAACGAAGTACATTCTGAAACTGGTGGTTTTTCTTTTGCCAGTAAAACGGCTATTTGGAATGACGCTGGCGATGAATTGAACCTGTATGATGCGATGGGTAAGAAAATTTCCACACTGGCGTATGGCATTGCTCGAACTAAAAAAAGCTGACCGAACGCGGGGCGAGGGGAGAGCATCTCATTTATGCAAGCGAGTAATTATACTTATCCATAAAACTGGTTTCTAGCAATGCTTTCAAAATAGCTTGACATAAAAACCTGATTTAGGGGTTACAAAGGTGAGATGCTCCCGATGGGCTGTGGGGTGTGAGGAGACCAATTCGTGGGCGTTGCGGGGGGAGAGTAAATAACAGCAATCTCCTGAATTCAGAAGTCAAAATTGAGACTTCCGAATTCTAACTTCTGACTTCCACAGCATCGGTATCAACGGTATTGGTTGGGGAAGAAACTTCAGTTTGATTATTTACTCTCCCGGGACGGCGAGTGCGATAATCAAGAACTAATCGCGATAATTCCGTGGTTAAAAGGGTGAGGACAATACCATCATCGATCCAACCAATAATCGGGAAAATGTCAGGAGAAATATCGAGGGGGCTAAAAAGATAAACCATAGTTCCCAGAATGATAATCCAACGATATTTAGGGTGAGTAATTTTGCTGCTGTACCAGTTGTAAAAAGATTCAACAATCGGTTTCATTAATTTGTCCTCGTTGACTGCGATAGTTTAATTTTGTCAGGTTCCCCTTGGGGCTGATAGTGCGGTTTTACACCCATTATGTAGGGTTATCCCCGCTAATTATCCACTAAAAAAGCCCAGAAGAAA
Source organism: Microcystis viridis FACHB-1342 (assembly GCF_014698335.1). GTDB lineage: Bacteria > Cyanobacteriota > Cyanobacteriia > Cyanobacteriales > Microcystaceae > Microcystis > Microcystis ichthyoblabe_A. Next base: position 94,014 of record NZ_JACJSV010000005.1, read on the forward strand.
ATTCACCTTTAGGGATGAACCTGAAATATTATTACTGGATGCTTAAGAGGGGAGATAGTGGCATCTTTATCACCTATAATAGGCGATGACAAACTAATCAATTATCTGCCAGTTTAAGGATGGAAACCCTCTTTCATCTAGTTACTTTTGCCTTTGTCTTCGCTTTGGGTGCCTCGGTGGGCAGTTTTTTAAACGTGGTCATCTATAGATTACCTCAGGGGATATCTCTAGTTTATCCCCCTTCCCACTGTCCGAAATGTCACCATAGGTTGGGGAAAAGCGAGAATATACCCGTTTTCGGCTGGTTATGGCTAGGGGGTCGCTGTCGCTGGTGCAAAACCCCGATTTCTGTCCGTTATCCAGCGGTCGAAACTTTTACCGGTTTGTTATTTTGTCTGGTTTTAGGAGATTTTAGCTTTTCTTGGCAGACCCTCGGCTATTGGATTCTCCTCAGTTGGTTATTAGCTTTAGCTTTGATTGATTTTGACACGATGACGCTTCCTAACTCCCTCACCCAATCGGGATTAGTTTTAGGGATAGTTTTTCAGACTCTTTTAGGTTGGCAAAATAATCAAAGTGTTGTCTATCTTTTTTCAGCGATCGCTAGTGCGGTTTTAGGAGTCTGGTTATTTGATCTAATCCGGTGGGGGGGGAGTTTTGCTCTCGGACAACAGGCCATGGGGGGAGGAGATGCGAAATTAGCGGCCATGATCGGTGCTTGGTTAGGATGGCAAGCATTATTAGTCACCGCTTTTCTGGCCTGCGCTATTGGGGCGGCGATCGGTATTATGGGCATTTTTCTTGGTAAAATGGGGAAAAAACAAGCTATACCCTTTGGGCCATTTCTTGCCCTCGGCGCTCTGATGAGTGTCTTTTGGAGTGATAAGATCATCTCAGCCTATCAAACCATTTTTTTCCCTTTGTTGTAAAAAAGTTATCCTGTAATTAAATCTTGATACAATAGTCTTCCGTGTCTTGGATCACCATTAGAACAACCCCCAGTAGTTGGGAAGCCGATTGGCTGCAGGAAATGCTCAAAGCTCACGACATCCCCAGTCGCGTTATCGCTATTGGCCCTGGTATTTATTGCGGCCAGGGTCATCAGTCCGCTCTACAAGTACGTCCCCAAGATCGCTGGACAGCACTTTTGTTATTAAGTCCTCTAGAAGAAAGTCGATAAATTATCTTTATTTTAAACTATGTCTCTATTTGATTGGTTTGCAAATCGCCAAAAAACAGAACCCAAGGTTCAACAACAACAGGAGCGGGAAATAGCCGACGGTTTATGGACAAAATGCCCCAATTGCGGCGTTTTGGCCTATACGAAGGATTTATTAGCTAATCAACTGGTGTGTCTCGATTGCGGTCATCATAATCGGGTGGAAAGTGAAGAAAGAATTCGCCAGTTAGTGGATGCTAATACTTGGAATTCCCTTGATGAACAGATTCGACCGACGGATCCGCTCAAATTTCGCGATCGGAAAAGTTATAGCGATCGCCTGCGAGAAACCCAAGAAAAAACTGGTCTGACGGATGCTGTCCAGACGGGAACGGGGACGATCGATGGTTTACCCTTAGCTTTAGGGGTGATGGACTTCCGTTTTATGGGGGGTAGCATGGGATCGGTGGTGGGAGAAAAACTCTGTCGTTTGACGGAACGAGCTACCGATGAAAGTTTGCCCCTGGTGATCATCTGCGCTTCCGGTGGGGCGAGAATGCAGGAAGGAATGTTAAGTTTAATGCAGATGGCCAAGATTTCTGGCGCTCTTAACCGGCATCGGGAAGCAAAGTTACTTTATATTCCCGTCTTGACTAATCCCACCACGGGAGGAGTCACGGCCAGTTTTGCCATGTTGGGAGATATTATTATTGCTGAACCAAAGGCTACTATCGGTTTTGCTGGTAAACGGGTAATTGAACAGACTTTGCGCGAGAAATTACCGGAAGGTTTCCAAACATCGGAATACTTGTTAAAACACGGGTTTGTCGATGCGATCGTTCCCCGTACCCATCTCAAGAAAACCCTCGCTCAATTAATTAGTTTACATCAGCTCTTTTTCCCCTTGTTATCCCCCCTCAACAGTCATCATCAATACAGTCAACCGGAGTTAATCCCCCTGAAAACAGCCCAGGGACAAACAACAGTTTAACTGTTCTAAGACGGCTCTGGAGTTGCCAGCCCGAGCATTTGTACTAAAATTTTCCCGATCAGCAGTTTAAATGTAGTACACACCACACTTAGCTGGGTTGACAGCGATCGCAAAGTCCAAAAAATTCGAGAGTATGGTAATAAACCTTGAATTGGTGGGATTTTTCGAGTTTTTCTTCCAATTCATGAACGGGACACTCATTAAAGACGATAGACCGACCGCAATGAATACAGGTAAGATGGTGTTGATCCTGCTGAACGGAACTGTAGAGGGATTCTCCTGTGGCTAGGGTTCTCACCTGCACTGCACCCTGTAATTTTAGGGATTCTAGGGCGCGGTAAACAGTGGCTAACCCCATATTTTGGTCACGCTGACGGAGTTCCACAAACAATTCCTGAGCGGATACTGCCCGATTTAAGGTTTTGAGTAAGTGGATAATGCGCTCTTGCGATCGGGTGCGTTGGGATTTCATATCAAAAAGGTCAGCGATCAAAGTTAATTCTATGCCAAAAAATTATCAGTGCTTTATTTATGTTACCCTGCGCCCTTCGGTTCTCGATCCGGCGGGTACAGCGGTAGAGTCGGGATTAAAGCAATTAGGTTATGATACTGTGGCCGGGGTGCGAATTGGTAAGTATATTGAGCTTACCGTGACAGCAGCAGACGAAACCAGCGCCCGCGAACAATTGGATCAAATGTGCGATCAACTATTGGCTAATCCTGTAATTGAAAATTATCGCTTTGATTTGCATTGTCAGTAGATAGAAGTCAGAAGACGGGAGGTAGGGCAAATAATTAAAATTTATCTGTCACCTTCTGCTAAAAAACTTAACCAAGTTAAAAATTATGAAGTTTGGGATTATTGTTTTCCCCGGATCGAATTGCGATCGAGATGTGGCAACGGTGACAGAGGGTATTTTTCAGCAACCCACCCGCTATATTTGGCATCAAGAGACGGATCTAGGGGATGTGGATGTGATTGTGGTGCCGGGGGGATTTAGTTACGGCGATTATTTGCGCTGTGGTGCGATCGCTCGATTTTCGCCAGCGATGAAAACTGTCCGAGAAGAAGCCGAAAAAGGTAAATTAGTTTTAGGCATCTGTAATGGTTTTCAGGTATTAACGGAAATTGGGCTGCTACCCGGTGCGTTAATTCGTAATCGCGATTTACATTTTATTTGCGATCGAGTGCCGGTAAAAGTGGAAAATAATCAATCTGTCTGGACGCGAGGCTATCAACCACAACAGGTGCTTAATTTGCCCATTGCTCACGGGGAAGGGCGTTATTATGCCGCAGAAGATACGTTAAAATCCCTGGAGGATAACGGTCAAATTCTCTTTCGTTACTGCACTCCCACAGGAGAGGTAAATGAGTCAGGAAATCCTAACGGATCGTTAAATAATATTGCAGGAATTACCAATAAAGCAGGAAATGTGCTAGGAATGATGCCCCATCCCGAACGGGCTGCCGATCCGCTGCTCAATTTGACCGATGGTAGTTTGTTATTTCGGGAGATAACAGGTAATTGTGCTGTTTTGATGTAAGGAATGATGATAAGTAGTCGTGCAAAATTAATTTCTTGGTTAGGATAGGCAAAAGGCAAAAGCTTTATCGAAATGTGTAATTAATTTTGCTTAGGTACTTAATGAGTCGCCAAAAAGCTCTAGACTACAATTTTGGCAATAATTGGTCGTAGGATTGGATCATTCTTTCGTAAGTAAAGCGAGTGGCATTGATAAAACCTTTTTGCCTCAAATCTTCCAGGCGATCGGGAGCGAGAAGATTTTCTGCAATAATAGTAGCGGCAGCCTCGTGTTCGGTGGGATCGAAATACACTGCCGCATCGTCAGCGATAACAGTCATGGGGAGACGATTGGAGGTAAAGACGGGACAACCACAGGATTGAGCTTCAATCACGGGAACACCGAATCCTTCCTGAAAGGAGGGAAAAATTAAAGCAGTTGCTAGGCAATAAAAGGCGCGTAAGTCATCATCAGAGACGGTTCCTAATTCGATTACTTGTGCGGACAAGTTATTCTGATTAACAAATTCTCGCATATCTGGCAGCAAAAGTTTTCCCATCAGGATCAATCGGCAATTTTCCAGACCAGAGAAAGTGATTAACCTCTTGAATATTTTCAGCAATCCCAATCGATTTTTATACCATTGGCGGCCTCCAACATGAATTAGCCAAGGATAATCACGGTTGATATTAAATTTGCCCACCAGAGCTACTGCTGCTGCTTTTGTCATCGGACTGTATCCCTGATTCAAGCAATCCTCAATTACTTCCGTTTGTTCGGGAGCAATTTTAGTTAAACGGAGAACATCGGCACGAGTAGCTTCGGAAGAACAGACAACATATTTAGCCTGTTTTAATCCTCGCAAAATCATCGCCTGATACTGTTTTCCCGTCCAACTGGTGGGATTTTCAGGAATTTCTCCTAGGGCGGAACGGATGGCCAGCAGATCATGACAGATGATAAAATATTTGCGATCTTTTAGATAGGGAGTTAAATAGGATAAAGCTTGATCACAAATGCAGACGATATCAGCCCAATCAAGCTGCTGACGTAACTGCACTGGGAAAATAATTAACTTATCGATGTACCCTAACCACTTGCCGATTCCCTGGGGAGAAGGCTTCAGTTGACCGAAAATAGGCTGTGCTTGCACTCGCCGAATTTCGTGTCCTTTTTGTCTGAGTCCTTTCTCCACTAAACCGACAAAACGATTAATACTAATCTGCCGATCGTTGACGTAATTTCCTACTATTAAAACTTTCATGATTAGGCTCCAAAAAATCAATTTTTATAGCGGTAAAACCCTCTAACAGTCTCGAGGGAAATTTCGGGGTTAAGAAATAATATTAGTCCTGCAAAATTTCCTCGTATCTTTGTCCCGCTCGCTCCCAGGTGTACTCCGATTCCACCATCGCCCGGGCATTATGGGACAGTTGTTCTCGCACAGAAGGATCATCGAACAACCTAGAGATCGCTGCAACGTACTCAGCAACACTATTAGCCCGCAGCGCCCTAGGGGGAATTCCCGCTGCTGCCACCGTTAAACCCTCTAAACCGCGATCGCTGGCGACAATCGGAATCCCCGCGGCCATGGATTCTAGAGTTTTAGTCTTGATTCCCAATCCCACCCGCAGGGGAACCACACAAACGGTTCCTCGGTGTAAATATTCCACTGTCGAGGGAACGGTTCCCGTCACCCTCACACCGGGATACTTGGCCAGTTCGAGAACTTCCGGTGCTGGGTTGGCCCCCACTAGGGTTAAAGTGGTGTCGGGATATCGCTGTTGAATGACTGGCAGGACTTCTAAAACAAAAAAACGGGCGGCATCGATATTATGGGTGGAACTCATGGCACCGACAAAGACCAATTTATGACCGCCGGGATCCCGAGGACGATAGGGAAACAGGGCTAAATCCACGCCATTAGGCACGATATCCACCCGTGCATCCGGGAGGATTTTTAATAATTGTTCGCGATCATAATCGGTAGTGGCCACCAATTGCGAAAACTTGGCACAGTAACGTTTTTCGTACTGATAGAGTAGGGGCAGATAGAGAAAATCCCGCAGGGGATAGGTGGAGGCTCCTCTATCCAAATGATTGCGTGTCCAACCATACACGGAACTGTGAATATCTACTACGGTTTTGACTCGCTGACGGTATTCTGGCCGGATAAAAATCTCGCTGATACTCTGAGCGCAGATAATTACATCACATTTTTGCTGCTCGACGTATTCATCTATTCGCTCTTGAATTAGCGGCGAACGATAACTAAGAACACTAGCAGGGGTCATCTGTACTATTGCCTCCAGAAAGCGCCCTGTTTGACCGATTAGTTTTGTCAGTCCCTTGCCTGGTTCGGGAATTTCCTGGGGCGGAAATAAGACAAGATGATTGGTAAAGGTTTTTAATTCTTCGATCTGAGTTTCCGTGACATTTTCTACCCGACGAGCAAACAGGGTGACATCGTGGTTTTGGTGAAGACATTTGATCAGGTTAAAAGTTCTCCCCTCCGTTGCCCCGCGACTAGGTGGATAGGGAAAGTTATTGCAAAAAAGGACTAATATTCTCATAATTCTGGTTCGGCAGCGGTTTTTGACAATAATTCTACCGTTTCCTTTAGTTGGCTATATACGGGAATCTCAACTGGGTATTTCTCGATCTCCCCAAAAGTGACTTTTCCTCGCCCTGTTAAGAGTAATACGGGCTGACAACCAGCTTCTAGGGCGCATTCTAGATCACTGGGCGCATCGCCGATGAACAACGAGCCGGCTAAGTCAATTCCGTATTGCTGGGCGGCTGTCAGCAGCAGATAGGGGGAGGGTTTGCGGCAGGGACAACCTTCGTCGGGATGGTGCGGGCAGATGGCAAGATCGTGAAAATGCACGCCCAATTGTCGGTATTCCTCAATCATACGCCCGTGAATCGCCGCCAAATCGTCCCAAGTGAAATAGCCCCTAGCAAGTCCCGATTGATTGGTGATGATGATCAGCAGATAACCCGCATCCTGCCACTGTTTTAAGGCAGCCGCTGCCCCGGCGGGAATGCTCACCTGTTCTGGTTTACTCAGATAGGGAATATAGTCAATAACTACCCCATCTCGATCGAGAAATAAGGCTTTGTTCTTTTTTGCTCTATCTTCGCTTTCGCGGTCAGAATTGCCAAGATGTGGCGGAGACGGATATTTCTGGTGGCCGTCATTGACGGAAATTGCGGGGAAAGGATTCATTGATGTTGGACTTTTTCGAGTCGGGGACTAGAATTCTCAGTTCTTCTGTCAGAAACGAGAGCTTGAACCGATGGACAGACAAAATTCGAGGGATTGTCGCGATTTGTGCTAGTTTTCTCGGCTAAATTGCTTCTCTTTACTATCTAGATGTCAGGGTATAGCAATCAGGGCATATTATACGCTGTCAGGCCTTTGGGCTTTTGATTATATCGGCGGTATTGTCAGGAATTGTTAACATTTTTGTCCAGCCAAACAAAAGGCCAAGACTGGCAAAGGTTGAACCCCCGCTCAGAAATCCCTCGTCTCGGCCAGAATAGATCAAAAGTTTATTCACAAACAAAACAAATTGTGCTAGGGTTGGGGCGTTTGTGGTATATTCCCAGAATAACTGGCAAAAAATCACTCTTTTGACTTGATCGCTCTAGGTTTTTCTAGAACTATCATTGGCCTGTTTTTCCTGTCCCGTGATCAATTCTACCGTGCTAGGGGTTTTATACCCAATTAATGGAGAGCGATTCTCGTCTTTTGATACTATTCAATATAATGACAGAATGATTGAGAGTTAAATTTATTCAACTAATAAAAATTGGAAAATCAAACCTATGCCAATGGTGGAAAAATCAAACAAAAAATTGGATAGTTTCCAGAGTGATCCGTCTCTGTCAATTTTAATCAAGACTGAATTGGAGGAAGCTTATGTCCTGAAAAAAAACCTACTAACCGAGACAAAATATCTAGAAAAAATCCAAGAGATTTGCCAAGTATGTATCAATGCTTATCGCAATAACCACAAAGTATTAGTGGCTGGTAATGGAGGCAGTGCCGCCGATGCTATCCATTTTGGCGGTGAGCTGCACGGCCGATTTCTGAAAGAAAGACAGTCTTTGCCAGTTCGCGTCCTCAATAGCGATATCGCCAGTTTAACAGCGATTGCCAACGATTATGGCTACGAATATATTTTTAGCCGCCAGATAGAAGCGGAAGGAAACCCTGGCGATGTGTTTATCGGTATTTCCACTTCGGGAAATTCCGCTAATATCCATCAAGCTCTCAAAGTTTGTCAAGTAAAAGGTCTCACTAGCATCGGTTTAACTGGGGCGAAGGGATTAGCTCTAGAGCAAAAAACCGATTATTGTTTGATGATTCCTAGTATCAGTACCCCGCGCATTCAAGAAGGTCATGGTTTTGTTCTCCATACTATTTGTTTAGCGATCGAAGAAGCGCTCTTTCCTAACTAAAATCTCCTAGCAAAAAATCAACCTAAACAGCCTACCTATGATCATCAGAACCAAAGCTCCTTTAAGATTAGGTTTAGGTGGTGGTGGTACCGATGTGGAGCCCTACTGTAGTCTTTATGGGGGTTACGTTCTCAACGCTACTATCGATCTCTATGCCTACTGTACAGTCACGGAAATTACTGACAAACAAGTCATTTTTGTTGCCGCCGATCGAGGAGAACAACAAATAGAAACCCTCCAGTTTCCTCTCCCCTATAACGGCGTTCTCGATCTGCATAAAGCGGTCTATAATCGTTTGATTAAAGACTTTAATCAAGGGCAACCTTTGCCGCTGCAAATCACTACCTTTTCCGATGCGCCGGCTGGTTCGGGATTAGGTTCTTCTTCTACCCTAGCGGTAGCCATGGTTAAAGCCTTTGTGGAACTGTTAAAATTACCCCTAGGTGAGTATGATATCGCCCATTTAGCCTACGAGATCGAACGAATTGATCTAAGCTGGTTAGGGGGCAAACAGGATCAGTACGCTGCCACTTTTGGCGGTTTTAATTTTATGGAATTTTATGAACAAGATCGAGTCATAGTTAATCCTTTGCGGATTAAAAATTGGGTGATCAATGAATTGGAAGTCTCTCTGATCCTCTACTATACAGGCATTTCTCGCTACTCATCTCAAGTAATTGAGGATCAAATTCAGAATGTCCAAGAAAAAAATGAACAAGCGATCGCCGCTACCCATCAACTCAAAAAAGAGGCAATTCTCTTTAAAGAAGCACTGCTTAAATCAGATTTTATGGGGATAGCAGAAATTCTGAGAACTTCTTGGGAAGCGAAAAAGAAATTATCCAAATTAATTAGTAATCCGCAGATTGATCGCATTTATCGGGTAGCTAGGGAAACCGGGGCCTATTCAGGCAAAATATCAGGAGCTGGTGGCGGTGGTTTTATTATCTTTATGGTCGATCCTACCAAGAAAATCGAAGTAATAAAAGCTTTGAAATCAGAAGGAGGCCAAGTGATTAATTTTCATTTTACCAAATACGGAACCCAAGCATGGACATTATAGCAAACCAAGCATCAACGGGGAAGGATTATCCCTGTAACCCTAAAAATAGTTTTTAAAAGATTGGCAATAATTCAAATTTTTGAGGTGTATCTATGGATGTAATTATTCTGGCGGGTGGGTTAGGAACTAGGTTGCGATCAGTCATCAACAGTTTACCAAAACCTATGGCTCCCGTTGCCGACAGGCCTTTTTTAGAATATCTATTAGATTACCTAATCTCTCAAAAAATTACCAACAAATTTTTAGTTTCTGTGGGCTATGAACATCAGAAAATTATCGATCATTTTGGTTATAAATACAAGGAATACGAGCTAACTTATTTGATAGAAGATACACCCTTGAGAACTGGAGGAGCAATCCGGTTGGCACTCAATAAAATTGAAACCGAACAAGCATTAATTGTTAACGGAGATACCTTGTTTAATGTCAATTTATCCGCCTTAATTAATTTACATAGTCAAAAGAAATCCCTGATAACTGTTGCTCTGAAGCCCCTAACTGACTTTGATCGTTATAATAATGTTCTGCTAGACGATGACCAAAAAATTATCGGGTTTGAATCCAAAAAATATCAAGATAAGGGCTATATTAATGGCGGCATATATTGTGCAGGGAAAAACATATTATCCAGCTTTGATCTGCCATCAAAATTTTCTTTTGAGGACGACTTTCTCAAAGTTTATACCGAGAAAATTCCCATGTATGGCTTGATTTCTGACGAATATTTTATTGACATAGGCATTCCCCAAGATTACGAAAAAAGTCAGATTGAATTACCTGAACTTTTTAATTTCCGAAATCAGGTTTAACCTCAGGATTAAAATACGAACCGTAAAACTTGGCGACTTTGATCAAATTATGGTCTTGATACCATCTGTGAGCGTTGTCAGCAATTTGCTGAAGTTGACTCAAATCGAGACTAGACAGATTTTCATCAGCTACTAAATAATGTTTATTATTTTCTACTCCATCCGCTTCAGAAGGGTTATAGTCTGTTAGAACTGGAACCAAACCGTGGGCGGCATAGGCGGCAAAGACAGTGGATTTGCCTAAATCTTTTGGAAAATGGCTATAATCCAGAACCCCCCCCCGTGAAGTTAACATCAATTCACTAACAACCTGATTAGACTGAAATCCCATAGGGACTATCTCTATTCCTTTGAATTGACCTTCTGTGGTACTCAAATCACAGGGATAACCAACATCATAAATGCGTTCAATGCCTAAAGCTCGACAGGCTTTTAGGAGGTTTTTACTGAATTTTGTATAAACTAGGGGACGAGTGTACTTGGAACCGAAAACAATAAAGTAGGGTGGGCGTTCCTTGAGAGGAAGAATACATTGAGGTTCACCCATAGTAGAAAAATTTGGTAAGCAAATAACTTCGGTTTTTCCAGTCAATCGTGAAACTATATTTTTAATTCTGGAAGTAGTAGTCACGATTAAATCAGCTAATCTGAAGATTTGATAAGAAGTTATTAAAAATCTGAAAGCGGGGAAAATTATCCCTTTTCTTGTGTAAGTTGCGTTGAACTCATGGACTAGGATAATTAATTTAAAGTCTCTAGTTCTTGTGAGATTTTGTAATACTCTCAAGAGCCAATCGGGAACATCGTAGTATCTACAGTTATAATGTAAGAGAACCCCTAAACAATCTGGAGTTATCAATGAAGACAAAACACTGGAAGCGTCCATATTCTTGAGAGATTGATAGTCGATCAAGCGGCTTACTATACCAGTTTCCGACCTAATTGCTTCAGCTAAAGTAACGTTAAAATCTTCATGACACCTTGGACCAATGTGTATAATTTGTTTTTGATTGATTGGTTTTGTTGTGTCAAACATAGATTCCTTCACTCAAGCAAAATTCTAGATGTTTTTGTAAACATGATACCAAAAAACTTTGTGAGTCAGTGACTGTTTGAGCATTTGCCCGTAGCGACGAGCCAAACAAGGGCTAACTCAAGTTTGAAGTGTACGAGTACCTGTCTGACTAAAGAATACCTCAGACGGAGTGCTATAGTCAAGGGCTTTTCGCAGTCGATGGTTGATTAAGTCCGTCGCTTGGTCTACCTGAGTTTGTTTGATGATGAGAGAAATTTGTCCCTTTCGGGAAAAACTGCCGCATGAGATCGTTGGTGTGTTCTTTAGACCTCTTGCATAAATCCGAAAACAAACGATAGAAACAATAATGGGAGGGACTTTCAGTTAATTATTTATTAGTAGTTGATAATCTTCAAAAATGTTGCTGTACAAGGATCGACTTAAGACTTTTGCAAGAGGTCTTTTCAGTCCTCGCTCCCAAAAATGATAAAGATTGGCAAAATAACATTAGACCTCAACCTAATATTATCTCAAGACCCAAAGTCTTTCTAGTTAAGGAATCTACCCGAATAAAAATTATTTTAATTGCCGCATATTTTTTCAGTGAAATTGAATTAGCAACGATAGATATACATTCCAGCCATCGAACCATTCGGTTAGTACGCAGACCAAAAGCAAGCTATGACTGGGTTATAATTTTTGGAGATGTCTATTCAACCCCTAAGCCAGCCGCCTGCTCGTACCCACTAAACTCCTGGCCATTATCGAAGGTGAAAGTCTTGAGATGAGAGGCTGGTAGGCCCGCAAAAGCCACTTCAGTGGTGCTATTGAGTTCGGCGGTAGTCTGAGTCTTCATGACTCGTGCCACTAAAAACTTGGAGGTTTTATCTACATAGATAGGTAGCGATCGCCCCGAGATGGTTGCCCCCGATGATTGTATCTCCTTCCCAATGACCAATCTCAGTTTTTTCTTCAGCAATCGCTGGTCGATCCTCAATTCCGACTCGGTTGTATGCCTTGATTTCTGACGAATATTTTATTGACATAGGCATTCCCCAAGATTACAATAAGAGTCAACAAGAATTACCATCTCTCATCTGAAAAGTATTTTTTTGAGAGAGTCTTGGTAGTCACCTAAGTTCAGCAAATTTATGTTTGTATCGTCAAATTATTTCTAAATAAATTCACCAGAGATGCTTGCTAGTTTCAATCAACCGATATTATCTATTGTTAGCCCGACCATCGGAAATTTTTCCGGATATTGGTTGCAACAACTTTTATCCGTACAGGGAAACGTAGAATTTATCTTAGTTTACCCTCCTGGCGCAACTGCAGCCTTCATAGCTGACCCACGAGTAAAAATTTTATACAGTCTCTACAAAGGAGAAACACCTCAAAGAGCCTTCGGTTTAATGAACGCCACCGGTCAGTATATACTGGCTTTAGATGATGATGACTTCGTGCATCCGGATGTTGTATCTCTAACTCTTGAATACTTTGAGAAATTTCCTCAGAGTTGGATGCTGCGTTTGTTTAAAGAAAAAATAAACTACTTAGATGAAGAAAAAATTAAAAGACCTTGGCAGCAATTGCCATCTCTTGAGCAACTTAGGATTGCCAGAAAAAGAGAAGATTCCTATCAGGATTTGATAGAGGTTCCCATTGCTCCTCTAGAAAATCATTTTGATATAAAAGTTGCTCTCTGGCCCTACGCTAAGAGAAAAGACATTCATGGAAGTCATGTGGAACCTTTTAATAATACCATTTGGAAAAGTCCAGCAGTTAAAGAAGCTCTCACAGAAATGTTTCAAGGGACAAGAATGGCGGAACTTTTAACTTGGTTGCCTCTTTGGGGATTAGATAGGGCAATCGGACTATATATTCAAGCTAAATTTTTTCAAACAGGTGCTTGTATTGGTCATTGGATGCCCGAACCTGGTCAAATCAGATATATTGTTAGGCCTTATTCCTTAAAAACAGTGCGATTGTTAGTGTTGGTAGAGATGTTGTTAGTGAAACAATTTCCCCAGTATGGCTACTTTTGGAATCTATTTTTTGAAGAATTTTACAACGGTGTGAAAATTAAAATTAGGCAAATATTTAAAAAGCTAAATTAAGGTTAACAGCTAAAAAATAGGAAGCAAGTCTTAATACTTACTTCCTTGACAGATTACAGATAGACTGATATTTCATACCTCTTTACCCAAGCGAGAACGAATAAAGATTCGCGGCACATTTAAGATGTTGGGAATAACGAGATTCCACATATATCCGTACTGGGGAAAACGTCTGATTAAGTAAAGTTCAGAAAGTACACCATAACGATTAAATCGTATGTATTCAGGTGGATTATTTTCAATACGAATTTGTTCTGGCATCGGTAAGAGATGACCAATAATTTTGCCTTTTCCTTGCTCAAAAAACTTCGCTTGTATAGCTAGTCCCAAAACTCGATCAAGACACCAAAAGGGAATATACTTAAACGGACCCATAAAAGGCATTAACCCCACCAGATCCTTCAGGGTTTCCTGTGCTATAGAAGTTTTCCAAACCTTCTTGTCAAAATTCTCTGTATGCGGACCTCGATGATCTCTTCTTCCTCTAAAAATACACATTACGTCAAATTTATTATCGATAGGAGTAATGGGAATTTCCAATAGGTAGTTGCCTTGTTCGTATAGCTTAGAGTTACCTTGAGACCTACCACAAACTTCTAGTTTTTCGATCAGTTTTGGTGAAAGCCAAGGAGCTTCTAGAATTTCTTTTTTACCAAATTCAACATCTTTCCGGCTAAGTCTCATGACCCAACTATCAGGAAATCGGGAAAAGTATTGACGGCTAATTTCTGAAATGTCGGGATTGATATACTCATCACAATTAATTGTCAATGTATAGGGAGCGGTAGCATTGATCAAACCTGTGGCACGTTGAATAATTTCTCCCCGCAAGGGACTGACTATTTGCTGTACCCTAGGGTCGGAAGTGGGATACTTAGGGGCTCCCGGTGGATGAACCAAGATAAATTCTACTTCTCCCTTGACCTCGGTCAGCGCATTAAACCAGTGGTCAGCGAATCCTTCTCTAGTGGGAATAACAATTGATAGGCTTGGTGTTGACACCTTGTCCATGATAAAAAAATTTTTTCTCTATTTTTTGATGCCATTGTATCATAGTTCTCTGGCAACAAGGAAAATTTCTGGAAGATCAGAAGGCTGAGAGATCAAGAGTGGGAATTCAAGAAAAATAAAATCGATATTCAACTTGTTTACCATCCTAAAAACTGATTTCTAGGTTTTTTAACCCACATTCCGCACCTTCAACTGTCACATAAGCTGTCCCCCTCCAGAGACTTGAGTAAAAATACTTAGCTGGTGAAGGTTTTCTCGGCACCAGCTAGGGGGGTCTTGAAACCCCTAATTATGAAAAAATAGGAATTGTTGGAAAACTGAGGCGAGTGGACTGTTCGACCAGGAATCAATCAACAGAAATTGAAGTCAAAAATCTAGACCATCTGGGATTAGTAGCCGGAATTATCGATGAAATAGGAATCGTTGAAATTATCAACGAACAAGTCTCAATTGAGCGAGGAGAAATTGTCACAGCGGGGCAAGTCGTCAAAGCAATTATCCTGAACGGATTGGGATTTGTCTCCCGGGCCTTGTATTTATTTCCTCAATTTTTTGAAGATAAAGCAACCGAACATCGCTACGCGAGATCGTTCTACATCTTGCCATTCAATTGTACCGATCGCATAATCTTGTTGCAATCGTCTGAGTCTTCTCCTACCCCGATGAAGGTTACTATTCCTGACGCGAACTCGGTCGGGTAGAATACGAAAACCGAGGAAACTAGCACCGTATTTAGTGGCAAAAAGTTGACTTTTGGTCGCAACGCGCTCGCTACGCGAGATCGGGTGAATTTTCAGCTAATTCTTTGATTGCCTTAATAAAATTTAACATTAACGCCATTTTCTCAAAAAAATCGACCCGCCTAAGGGCGGGAAAGAAAAGGAAAAAGAAAAAATAGGGAATGAGGGTAAAAAGGGAAAAAAAGGGAAAAAGGGTTACAGAGTCCTCCCAGCACCGCACACCACCCGAAAACCGCTGCTGAAGTTGTAGTCGCGGCGGTTGTAGCTGCTGCGGAAAGCAGAACGGCAGACATTTGGATTGTTGTACCAAGAACCGCCCCGCAGAGAAGAACGATTATCATCCCCATTTTCTATCCAGACACTGCCATCGGTGGGCGCACTGTCATAGTTATCGTGCCAGGTATCGGCGCACCACTCCCAGACATTGCCGTGCATATCGTACAGTCCGAAGGCGTTTGGGGGAAATTGTCCCACGGGAGTTGTTTCGTTCAGACATTCTCCTTTGGGTTCATCGGCATAGGTATAGCTGGCATCGTAGTTAGCCAATTCCCCCGTAATGGTTTCCCCAAAGTAAAACGGGGTGGTGGTTCCAGCACGACAGGCGTACTCCCATTCCGCCTCACTGGGAAGTCGGTATTCCCCTCCCGTTAATTTAGATAATCTCGCACAGAATTCGACGGCATCGTACCAGTTGACTTGTTCCACGGGCCGGCGATCGCTATCGGGACGGTCTTTAAAATGGGCCGGGTTGAGATCAAGGTCTTGTTTAACTTTTAAATCGGTACGAGAGGCGATCGCTCTCCACTGAGCCTGGGTGATGGGATATTTGCCCATAAAGAAGGGTGGGACAGTTACTTCATGTTGTGGTCTTTCCTTTCTAAATCCTTCCCAATTAAATTTTTTAACCAGTCTTTCGATTTCCTCGTCTTCTGTTCCCATCGTGAATGTACCCCCCGGGATGGCGACCATTTCTAGGGTGATGCCGTTGCCCAAATCTTCGCTGAAATATTGGGACTGTTTCGACTCTTTTTTGATTTGCTCACCCTTCGCATTTACTCCCACGATCTCAAAGTTAAATACCTTGAGTCCAGTTTCTTGAGAAGGTTTAGGGGTCGATGACCTATTTCCCTCGGACCCCGTGACGTATTCGCGACCCGTAGCAGGAATCGAAGACTGTCTTAGAGCGATGCGCTTGATAGCTTCGATCGCCTCTAAATCGCCACGAGATGCTCCTAAGACACGAATCCATAACTGTTCAGCTAAGTCAAGGTCGCCCCTATTTTCTGCTAAGGAAGCCTGATATTTTAGGGGTTGCACGTCCCTAAGCGTGGCAACTTGTTCTAACAAAATAAAATAGAGCTTGTGGGGCGGTTCTGCTTTTAGATAGGGATTCTGTCTCGGTTTCCCATATCTAGCGTTAGTTTGCTCGACTTGACGGCGCAGATATTCGTCTAGACGCTCGACCGTAGCACAATTGGCTTCTCCTTGCCGCCGCAATCCTTCCAGCAGCCCATGAGTAAATGAGCCTTGTTGCAACTCATCGATCTCCCAAGATTGCTGATTGGCAGTACAGGAATAAAAGGTTATGACTCCCTGATGCTCCTCTTCTCCAATGCCCAGACCGCCTCGGCTGTCTTCATCTCGACAGGCATCTAATAATAGTACGACGTTATCGGCCCCAGACCGCCGCAGCCGCTCGGTGACATAATCCACCGATACAGCCGTTTCTCTTACATTACCCGGATCACTATCCGGCAGCATCAGATAGTCTTTGTCTTGATAGCGCCTGCCATGACCAGCAAAGAAAAACCAGAGATTGTCTCCAGACTTAAGCAGGGGAGTCTCGAACTGCTTCTGAAGAAACCGCTTGAGACGACCGTAGGTTGGCTGCGTGGGAATGGGGGGACTAGCAGGAATGGGTGGAGAATCTTCGGTAAAGAGAAATATCCCACTGCGATCGAATCCTCCCTCCCCTTCACACCAAGCTTTGATCGCTTCCGCATCTTTCTTGGCGTATTTCAGCGGCTTGAGGTTGTCATACTCGTTGATGCCGATCGCTATCACCCAGTTTTTAGCCATCTTTTCTCTTGAACTTAAACGTCATCGCTCCTTTCCCTCCTGCTTTGCCCCCGACCCCAAACAGGCTAACTTGTCCTTCCCCATTAATTTCTACAGACAGTTCCACTTCATCGAGCCGGATTTTAGCGCTTGGAGGATCGGCTTCATCGAGCATTTCCCGCATCGCTTTGAGAAAGCCCTGCATTTCTAGCTTCAGTTTGGACACATCCACTTGACTTCTTTCGGTGGCCGCAACTTCGGGCGATCTTTCCTGTTCACCGAGCCGTCCCCCGATATCACTGCTACTTCTAGCGCCGGCGGGCGTTTTTTGAAGATCAGATTCACCCGTAATAATCCATATTTTGCTGGGAGTCGCGATATCTTCGGTCATTGTGTTGATTTCCCCTAAATGTTATCTCGCTTACCTTTAGCCAAACTTTCTAATTCCATTATCTTTCTCTCAACCTCAGCCATCCTCTGACTCAACGGCACAGTCTCGGCACAGCCCAAGTAAGCAGCAATCGCGCTGATGATCACATTCGTCTTGGACGTGCCAACCCGCTCGACGTACTGGTTGAGTTCGGCGAGGAGAGGTGGGGGAATTCGGACGGCGATTTGTGGTTTGCCCATAACAGTTACATTTCTTCTCCCGCCATGCTACCAAACGCATGACTAAGTATCACCCTTCCAGTCATTTTTCTTAACGAACGACCGAACAGCGAGCTACCTTCGAGTACCATCCTACAGTTATTAGCTAGAAACAATACAGGACAAAAGTTACAGAAAAATTTAAAAACCTTTCCTTAAAAAATTAAGCGAACCACGAATAAAAATTTCTCCTTAGCCCAAAAGTATTCAGCAACAATTTCAGCTTTAACTTGGGATTTTTCTATAGATTTACCAAAAAAGAATTGTGTTACATTTTGTCATAATCTTCTGGCTCTCTATCTGAAACTTTAGCTAATGCTTGTTGAAACTTCTTCCAACTTCCCTGTTGTGCTTTTTCTTCTAGATAATCTTTAGTCATCCAAGAGGATATTTGGGCAGATAAAGCCATTGTTACCAGTTGCTCTACTGGTATGTTTTGTTTATTGGCTAAGGTTTCAATTTGTTGATATAAAACATCTGGAATGTTTGTGCTTAGTTTCATGGTTTGATTTCTCCTAGTAATCGTAAAAATTGTTTGGGTGTTAAAATAAAAATGCCGAATTTTTCAATAGGTTGTAGGTCTCTTTGATTGTAACTGATTATAAAATTAGCTTGACATTTGAGAGCTAAGTCTATAGAACTCTTGCAAATTAATTATATGTTATAATCACGGGTTAACTAATTTTCCCCAAAAAATTAGTTAATCAGTACATTCGTCCTGAATGAAAACTTGAAGTTTAACTTTTAACTCAAAACTCTTTAGAGCTGCTTTAATTTGGTTATCAAAACCTCTTTATT
>NZ_JACJSV010000050.1 GCF_014698335.1 Microcystis viridis FACHB-1342
TTTGATAATTAATCAAGATAATGGATCAGAAAATAATTCGAGACGAACTCAGTTTATGAAACGTATAGTTGAGTTTTCCCAAAAATATCAAGTTAATATACGTTTAGCTTACTATCCCCCCTACCATAGTAAATATAATCCTATTGAACGAACCTGGGCTGTGTTAGAAAACCATTGGAATGGGAGTATTTTAGATGAAATCGAAACAGCTTTGAAATTCGCCCAAACTATGACTTGGAAAGGAAAACACCCGATTGTTAAGTTGATTACTGAAACTTACGAAAAAGGAGTAAAGCTTACTAAAAAAGCCATGGAAAAAATCGAAGAAAAAATCGAACGTCTCACAGAATCAACGAATCAAGACTTTCCCGATTTGGGGCAATGGTTTATTGATATTTATTATGATAAGACCTAGTTTGTAGTGGCTCTTCGTTACTTGGTATGGTTCGATAGGGGGGCATAAATCGACTAAATCCTTATCTGGCAAGGGATTTAATTGATTAGTTCGCTCTAGATCGAAAATAATTAACAAAAATCGCTAAATGCCTTTCTATATAAGGGTTCCATCCCTTATAACCCCCGTTCATTGCATAACATAAACCGAAGAGCCTTTGTAGTTAACTAAGATGGTTAGCTAAAAACTGTATTTGATTCTTTAACTTGTCCTTGTTATACTCGAAAAAGCTCGGAAGTATAAAAGTTTATGCTGCTATTTTTTTTTCGGAAAAATAGGTTGTAATGGGAGACTCTTTGTTTTCCTAGACAAAAATAATTACTTTTTCAAAAAAACACTTTTCTATTTTTTTGTTGGGTATTTTATTCTCTGGAAGTCCCTTAAAGAGTTACCAAATGCACTTGCCGCCCATATTTTACCCGGTTTTCTGGCGAGTTTGACATCTAGCAGTTGGAATATAATCACCCAAGACTTAGGGGGGGATTTGTCCCTTTATCTACAAGGTCGAGGACTCCAGAAAAAAGATTTTCAACGGATCACCGAGTTAGACCCCGATACGGAATTGATTGTTGCTTTGCCTAACTTTTTTGCGGAAGATCTCAAGGTCGCCATGCAAAGAGAGGGCGCTCCTGAAAAACTGGTGCTGTTTTTCGACACCCACGAAGCCTTTTGGGGAGAAGGGCGCAATCAAGGAAGTGCCAGATTTTTCAAGCAGGATGAGTGGCTGCGGTGTCTGTTGTCGCAGTTGTTGGAGTTGCCCCAAATTGTCATCGTCATGGCAGGACGGGAAATTCCCCAGTGGCATCGAGCCAGCTATTGTTCAATTACAGCGGACAAGTTAGAGTGCAGGCAAGTGTTCAACTTTCAAGTAACCGATGCCCTCGACTACCTACAAAGAGTCGGAATTGAGGATACCCAAGTGCAGCAGAGCTTGATTGCCTATAGTAGTTTTGATGGCGATTCCGTTCATCCTCTCTTGCTGGGGCTATGCGCGGATTTAGTCAGGATGGCGCCAGAAAAAAAAGAAGCCTTTACCGCTGCCGACTTTCAATCCGTTTCCGAGACAGGAGAGGGATTTAATCGGAAATTAGGGATTTTGGTAGAAAGGCTCCTAAAATACACGGACAGGGTGTTGGAAGATGCGGTTTATGTCTTGAGTGCCTGTCGAGCCTTTAATGAAGACCTTTACTTTCATCTGGGCGAATCCTTGAAATGCAATCCCTCCCATGCTGCCTTTGACTCGCTCCTCAGTTTTTCCTTCGTCTGGCAGGCAGAGCAACAAGGTGAAGGGTGGTATCGTCTTCATCCCTTCATCCGTCGTTTCAACCACGAGCAGAAGCGGGAGCGAACCCAGGCTGCCCATCAAGTCTTGGAGCGGTACTATCGAGAAAGGGGCAATCTGGCTGAAGCTCTCTATCATGCTTATTGGCATGGTCCTCTGAGAGCGAAAGAGGAGTGGATCGAAGTTTTTGGAAAAGCCAACCAACAGGAGGACAATGAACTATGTCAGGCACTAGCGGAAATCAAGAAAGAAATTCCTTTCTAGACGGTCAAATTGCCCAATTAATCGGGGATTATCTAACTCGCTTGCAGCGATATGAGGAAGCTAGGGAGGAATACCAAGAAGCTAGTGAAGGGTATGAAAATATCTCTCCCGCTTCCCCGGACTTTGAGACAGCCCAAAATAACCAAAAAGTAGTTCTGGGAAAACTTAATCGCTTACCAGAGCGGCAGAAATCCAGTCAAGACTATCGTTTAGAAAAGCTCTTTGCTGTTGAAAAGGAACAATCTCGTTCAGTTTCCTTAAAAAGCCGAGTCAATTTGAGCCAATGGTTGCAAAATGTTTTTGAGGAAAGCTGGCAGACGATTGAACAGCTTTTTGCACCTGGAGAACCCTGTTTTGCCTATGCTTATGCCTTACGCGAGCGCGGGGCTGATTTTATGGATTCCAAGACGGTTAGCGATTTAATTGAGACGATTTATACCAGTCAGGAGGAGCATCGCCGCAGACAAGCAGCACTGCGCTTGGGAGAGATGGGAACTGCATCTTCTGAGGTATTGGCGGCTCTGACTCACTTGCTAGAGGCAACTCAGGATGAAGAAACCCGTTGGAGTGCGGCAGAGAGTTTATGGCGGCTCGCTCCGCATAACTTGGCAGCCGGGTTGAGGAGAGTTAAAGATTTAGGAATGCTGATCGGGGAACACCCAGTGACTCTAATGGTGGCTGTCTTGCCTAAAACTGACCAAATGATAGCGGTTCTCCTCAGGGTCTATCCGATGCGAAACCAGAAATATTTGCCTGCCCACTTACAATTAGTAGTGTTAGATGAGGCTGGGAAAACCTTTTTGGAAACTGAGGCAAGAGAACTGGACAATTACATCCAACTCAAGTTTAGTGGTTCACCGGGAGAACAGTTCAGTGTCAGGGTGGGACTGGGAGAGGCAAATATTACCGAAGATTTTACCCTCTAGCAGAACTTTCCCCCTGAGAAATTGCTAGGAACTAAAGTACAAGTAAACGGAGAAAGTTTAATCATGAAAACCGCACTAACCGAATACAAGCATATTCAAATAGACGAACGCGGGATACCAATGATTGCAAGCTCGACAATGAAGGTGATTGATCTGGTGATGGCTCAGATGGCTTACGGTTGGACTCCTGAAGAAATTCAAATCAACCATCGCCATTTGAGTATGAGTCAGATTCACTCAGCCTTCGCCTACTATTGGGATCATAAAGAAGAATTGGACGGGGCGATCGCTGCCGATCTGGAATATGCCCAAAAAATGCGGCACTCAGCGATCGAGTCGCCTTTTGTGGCCAGACTTAAAACACAAGGAATTCTCAAGTGAGCCTCAAACTTTATTACGACAGGTGGTAGCGATGGCTAAGTTAGTGACTGTTAAATTGGGAGAAGGCAACTGGGAACAGGGATTTCCTGTTATCCTGCAAATTGCTGAGGAAGGCTCCCCTCCTTCGATCGAAGTTACAGGTAAATTGCCAAGCGCTCCGGAAATTCCCCAAAACTATGACCAATGGCAGTCTAGTTATAGACATTTGCCTGTTGTTGTCAGGCTAACAGCACCTGCTACCCAAATTACCAATGTTTCCACTACTGCCGACTGTCGCCAGACCCTTCAAACTTTGCAAGATAGCCTCAAACGCTGGCTGAACTCCGAGTCGTTTCGTCCAGTGAGAGAGCGTCTGTTAGAGAATTTGAACCGTTCCGAACCCATTCGCTTCATCATTCAAGCTGGGGATGGCTATTTGCGGCGGCTACCTTGGAATTTGATTGAGTTCTTTGACCATTATCCCAAGTCAGAGGTTGCGATCGCCGCTCCTGTCTTTGAAAAAATTGTTAGCCCACCTTCCCCCACCAAAAGGCTGAGAATCTTGGCAATTTTAGGCAATAGCGAGGGCATTGACGTGACGGCAGATAGACGCTTCTTGGAGAATTTGCCAGGGGCTGAGACGGTTTTTTTGGTAGAACCGCCTCGACAAAAGATTAGCGAACAACTTTGGGAACAACACTGGGACATCCTTTTTTTTGCCGGACACAGCCATACGGAAGGGGAAGTGGGGCGCATTTATATTAATCAAAGGGAAAGTTTGACTATCGGTGAGTTAAAACATGGTTTGAGGACAGCGATCGAAGGGGGGTTACAGTTAGCCATTTTTAACTCTTGTGATGGGTTGGGGTTGGCCAAGGAATTGGAGAATTTGCAAATTCCTCAAGCGATCGTCATGCGAGAACCTGTACCCGATAAGGTGGCACAGGAGTTTTTAAAGCATTTTCTCAAGGCATTTTCTAGGGGTAAATCTTTGTATTTGTCGGTGCGGACGGCGAGAGAACGTCTAGCTGAAGAAGGATTAGATACGGAACTGCCGGGGGTGATGGGGCTGCCCGTTATTTGTCAAAATCCTGCTGCCGTTCCTATAATTTGGCAAACTCAGAAGAGGCTGCCTATCCGTTTTTGGATAGCACTTCCCTTTGTTTTTGCCGCTTCGATGGCACTGGTGTTTATTATACCTAGCATTATCTCAATGTCAAATCACAATGAAAATTCACCTCCAAATCGACCGCCAGAAATTGAAACCTATCAATTCCACAAGTACGGAATTTCAATAAAATATCCCCGTAACTGGCAATTACAAGAGGGAAAAGGCGACCTAGAAGGATCAGGAATTTTTGTCAAATTTTCACCAGATAAAAACGATTTATCCTCTTTTCCTCCTCGCCTTACTATTAGCCTAGACGAATATTTGATTGGTCCACCTATGTTAGACGATTATGTGAATGACACTATCTCTAAAATAATAAATCAACAAAACTCCAGCATTATTCTTAGGTCTGAGCAGACGACCTTAGCGAATAATCAAGCTCATCTCATTGAGTATACTTGGCAAGATGATCTAGGTTTTCAGTTGAAATCTTTACAGTTCTTAATGATAAAAGGAGAAAAAATTTACAGAATCACCTACACGGCGGAAAATAAAGAATTTCCTGAGTTTTTGCCGCTTGTAACAAAGGTTATGATTAATTCATTCCAAGTTGAACTGAATCCAAATCTCTAGCAAAATATGAGGAGAAAAATCAATTTTGATAACAGGTCTACAGATTGAGAGAGAAATTTATACTCTTCCACCTAGAAGCTCATTAATTCTGTCAATCGCATCTTGGTAATCTTCTTTTCTATTTTGTTGTTTATAAAGTTCTGCTGCTTTTTTAAAATCTTCTAAGGCTTTTGGTTTTTCTCCGAGATCTCTATATGAAAGCCCGCGGTTGTAGTAAGCATTCGCCCAATCGGGAACCAGACGAATAACCTGAGTATGATCATTAATTGCTCCCCGATTATCTCCCAACTCACGATGAATCAAACCTCGCTCAAAGTACGCAATGTGATATTGAGGATCGTTGAGAATTGCTTGATTATAATCCTTGAGTGCTTCCTGATAAGCTTTAAACCGATTAGAATGAATCCAACCCCGAAGAAAATAGGCACGAGCATCTTTGGGGTTGAGGCTAATAGCTTGGTTCAGATCTTTAATAGCTTCTTGGTGTTCCCCTAATTCATCTCTAGCATCTGCCCGTTCTCTGTAGGCAGCTGCATATTTTGGGTTGCGCTTAATTGCTTCATTGTAATCGGATATTGACCCTTTATAATCTTTTAAGTAATAGCGGGCGTTTCCTCTGCCGAAATAGATACTCGCAGATCTAGGGACAGCAATATTCTCCTTAGTTAGAGTAACATCAAAATCTCCTCTATCTTTGCGTCTAAGCTTCAAGGTGACTTGAGTAACCGACTCACTGCTCATTTGATTAACAGTTAGTTCAACTAAATCTTCCGCACTTTTGTTCAGTGTTGATTTACCATTAATAGCTATAATTAAATCATCTAGAATCAAGCCTTGTTTGAAAGCAGGAGAGTTTTCAAAAATCTTGGTAATAATTAGCCCTTGACCAGATTCATGTCTCCGATATTGAAAACCCAAGCCAGAGTATTCTAAGAAGTTAAGGGCTTGAGTATAATCAGAGATCGCTCCTTGGTAGTCTTTTAAAGAATAGCGGGCATCGCCACGATTTTCGTAAGCCAGAAAAACATCAGGGTCGAGGCGAATTGCCTCAGTGTAATCCAAGATTGCTTTCTGATATTCCCCGAGTTCTGCATAGACAGTTCCTCGGTTGTTATAAGCTCCGCTGTATTCTGGATCGAGACGGATCGCATGGCTATAATCTTCGAGCGCACCTTGGTTATCTTCACTATAATCACGAGCTAAACCACGCCAAAAATAAGCTCTGGAGTTGTTCGGGTTCAGCTTGATAACTTCAGTCATATCCGCAATGGCTGCTTGATATTTGTTTTGCTCGATATATGCGATGCCTCTTTGTAAATAAGCATCAACATTGTTAGGTGAAATTTGCAAAACGCGATTGTAAGCTGCAATCGCTTCTTCATAGTTACCGCTATTGGCCTTAGATATTCCTAGAGTTAGTAAGTCTTCTGCAGTAGGCTGAAGAGCTACCGCAGGTGGCGATAGTACTGGATTATTCCGAGCCGCCAAAAAAGTTTTGATAGGAATTGCCAACCTCAAAGCTCTATCATCTGGTGACTCACGTAGCCCATTAATACCAATTAGAAAACCCTTTTCATCTAACAACGGACCCCCTGACATCCCAACAAAGATAGTATTATTAACAACTAAAGCATAACCTCCACCTTCTGGCGTAGAGCGTCGTTCTATAAAAGAGCCAACATTAAAACTGTATTCACGTTTTTCGGTTTTTGGTTGTTTAGCCGTCCAACCCGAAGCGTAAACTATTGCAGAACCTATGATTTTGTCAGAATCGCCTAACTTAGCAATTCTATAATTTTTATTACTCTCAAACTCCACTACTGCTAAGTCTAGCCCTGGTATTTCTTTTCTATTATAAATAGGATAACGATTTCCATCTGAGGTTTGAATTTCATATTGTCCTGCTTGAAATTCATTACTTTTGTCGTTATAGAAAACATGACGACAAGTTAAGACAAAATATTTGTTACCTTGTCGGTCAAAAATCACCCCAGAGCCAGTTCCTGCACCGTCAATTTTTACCGTAATTTCTTCAGCAATAACTTGAATCTCTTGAAGTGTCAACGCTATAGCAAGCTGAGGTTGCACTAGACAAACCACTGCCCCAATTAGTGCGACTGGAATTTGATAGGAAAATTTCATCATTATCATATTTCTTTTGAAGAATTACTACTGCTTGTGGGTTCTGAGTGCTGGAAGTCCTAACTGTTTGAAGGTTTCAATGGGGATTCCCCAACTATATTGGCTCATTTTCTTATGTTGATCTGGTGTTGCTTCAGAATTATCTGTAAATTCATAGGGAATATCCCAGAGAGGTTCTGCGTGCATTCCATTAATAGCAATAACTTCACCCCGATGATTGAATAGTGGCCCCCCGCTCATTCCTTTTTCAATTACATTAGTATAGCCAATTTGATAGCCACCTTTTAAGGGCTTACTTAGTATCTGCGTGACTTTCCCGCTGGTAAAAACAAAGCCAGTATTATAGTCTGTAATGGACGGTGAGATTGGCCTTGTAGATGATTCTACTGACAAGGGAAACCCTGCAGCAAACACCTCTTCTCCCACTATCGCAGGATCACCAAAAGACGCTACTTTATATACAACCTTAAAGCTACGAAACTGCAACAAAGCCAAATCATTACCCTTAAATGATACAGACTGGAATAAATTAGCTAAATAAACATGGCCATCTGAAGTCTGAATATGATATGGGGGAGTACCAGATCTCAGGACATGGGCATTAGTCAGAACTGTATAAACTGTTCCCTGACGGTTTGCTAGGAATCCCGCCCCTATGACTTCTCTTGAGAGAATTCTGACTGTGATAGACTGAGCCTGTTTTGGCAATTGCTCCGATATTAAAGATAGCCCAGCCGCTTGCCAAGATAAACCCAAAAGAGAAATCTTTGAGTCTCTACTTGGAATAGACACCCCACCATTGAGCAACCCAAAAGGAATGAAGATCGATGAACTCCCCATACAAGCAACTACTATTACTGTCCGCCACCGCATATTAGTTTGTTTTGTAATTCACTCACTGATCCCAAATGTCTGAATTTTGATCAAATGGCGAGGAAGAAGAAGAAGAATTTGAAGGATTCACCCCTCCCAACAAACTGTTTACATCTAGGTAGAATTCGCCATTGACTTTGGAAATTTCGCTATCCCCACTTAGAAGGACGGGTTTACCTGAAGCAAGTCTGGCATTATCTTTGATCTGTTCTAAAATAATCTCAGGATTTGTCCCGCGTTTGAAAGTCACTAGCACTCCGTCTTTAAGACAAGGGCCGCCTTTAAAAGTGGCAACGCACAAGATAGGTTCTCCTCTGAGTATTGCCGCTTTAATAAACTTCAATGTACCATTGGAGTAAAATCTTTGGAATCTTTGAGATACAATTACACAACGCTGTTGAGGAGTATGAGGTGGAGGAAAAGAATCGTCTTGCCAACGAATTAGCTCAACATTACCCGCAAGTTCAGTGACAACAAAGGTTGCGGGTCCTCCTTCTCTGCTCATACTGCAAAAAAACTTCTGAGTTTGAGCAGAACTGGGCTGCCCACCAATAGCCAAAGCCCCAACGAAGAGGAATAGGGATAATTTTCCAGAACTATAGTCTTCAAAGCCTTGCCTAGCAAGACTACTAGGAATGATCAGCACTGATTATCATACAAAGTCGAGAAGAGCCGCAAAAACTCGCATTGTGACCGTTTGAAGTATAGCAAATCCGTTTTTGATCGATAGTACGATTAACTCCCAATCCAACTTTAACAACCCAGTTATGAATTGTTTCCCCCCTCTCCCCACTTCCCACTTCCCACTTCCCCACTCCCTCAAAAAAAATTTTCCCAGAGGTGCTTGACATAACCCTGATGATGAAGTTACAATTGGAATTGTCGCAAAAATGGGATTGTAGTTCAATTGGTTAGAGCACCGCCCTGTCACGGCGGAAGTTGCGGGTTCGAGCCCCGTCAATCCCGTAAAAATCCAGATTAGAGTCGTTTAAGGCGAGTTGACCAGTGGGCAGTAGGATGAATAAACAGAATCCTACTGCCTAGATTGGTTCTAATTTACCGATAAACCAGCATTAGCTTGAATATAATCGGGTAATTCAATCTTTACCGGTTGTACCCGCCAGATTTCTTCGCAGTATTGCCGAATCGATCGATCGCTAGAGAATTTACCCATGCGGGCCACATTAAGAATCGCTAAACGACTCCAATGTTCTTGATCTTTATAAGCGCGACCGACTCCTTCCTGACAATCGATATAGGACTGATAATCAGCCAGTAACATATAGGGATCATTGTAGATAAGATTATCCACAAGCGGGCGGAATAAACTACTATCACCCCGGCTAAAAAATCCCGAACCAATGAGGTCTAATACTGCCCGCAATTCTTCGTTATGGTAATAGTATTCTTGGGGATTATAACCGGCGGCTTTCTTAGCATAAACCTCCTCGGTTGTCAAGCCGAAAAGAAAGAAATTTTCCGCTCCCACCTCTTCACGAATTTCGATATTTGCCCCATCGAGAGTGCCGATAGTTAATGCACCATTCATAGAGAATTTCATATTACCAGTTCCCGAAGCTTCTTTCCCAGCCGTGGAAATTTGTTCGGACAAGTCGGCAGCTGGATAAACCCGTTGACCTAAGGTGACATTATAATCGGGTAGGAAAACCACTTTTAAACGTCCTGCAATCGTCGGATCATTATCGATCACTTCTGCCACAGAATTAATCAATTTAATGATTAATTTCGCCATAAAATAACCTGGGGCTGCCTTACCACCAAAAATAAAGGTACGGGGGGTAATATCGAGATTGGGATTATTTTTGAGGCGATGATAGAGAGTGACGATGTGTAAAACGTTGAGATGTTGCCGTTTATATTCGTGAATGCGTTTTACCTGCACATCAAAGAGGGTACTAGGATCAACTTTAATGCCGACTTTTTTGTCGATATAATTGGCTAAATCTGCCTTAATATCGTATTTAATTCGTCGCCAAGAGTCCCGAAATCCCCCATCATCCACATAATTTTCTAAACCGCGTAAATCCTCCAGATGCTTAATCCAATTTTCGCCGATTTTTTCGGTAATTGCAAAAGTTAAGCGGGGATTACTAGAAACTATCCAGCGCCGGGGAGTAACTCCATTGGTTTTGTTGCTAAACTTTTCAGGAAAGAGTTCATAAAAATTGCGTAGAACATCTTTTTTCAGTAATTCTGTATGGAGAGCTGCCACCCCATTAATTGCCTGGGAACCTACACAGGCGAGGTGAGCCATACGGACGTATTTTTCGCCGCTTTCATCGATTATAGATAAACGGGAAATTTTGCCATCATCATGGGGATAAATAATGCGAATTTTATCCAAGAAACGATGGTTAATTTCATAGATAATTTCCATTAATCGCGGTAAAAGACGACCAAAAATACTCAAAGGCCATTTTTCTAAAGCTTCTGGCAAAAGAGTATGATTGGTATAGGCGAAGGTATTTTGAGTGATAAACCAAGCTTTATCCCAATCGAAATGATGCACGTCAATTAACAAGCGCATTAACTCAGCCACCCCGACGGAAGGGTGAGTATCATTCAATTGTACCGACCATTTTTGATGAAAACTATTGAGACTGGGGTTCTCATGTAAGTGAATACGAATCATATCCTGTAGGGAACAGGAAACAAAGAAATATTGCTGTTCTAAACGTAGTTCTTTGCCTTGAATTGGTTCATCGTTAGGATAGAGAACTTTACTGATATTTTCCGAGTGAACTTTATTATCCACCGCACCATAATAATCGCCGCGATTAAAGCGACCAAAATCAAAAGATTCACAAGCTTCTGACTTCCATAGACGCATGGTATTAGCGGTGTTAACTCGATAGCCGAGAATTGGGGTATCGTAGGGAATTCCTTTGACTACATAATCGGGAATCCAACGACTGCGATAATTACCATTTTCATCGGTATAGGATTCGGTATAACCGCCAAATTTTACCTCTACTCCCGCTTCCGGTCGGGCAATTTCCCAAGGATTTCCATACTGTAACCACTTATCGGTTATTTCCACCTGCCAACCGTCGTGAATTTCTTGATCAAAGATACCAAATTCGTAGCGAATACCGTAACCAATAGCTGGAATTTCTAGGGTAGAAAGGGAATCAAGATAACAGGCAGCTAAACGACCTAAACCACCATTTCCTAACCCCGGTTCTTCTTCCTGGGCAATTAATTCTTCTAGTTTTAATCCCGATTCGCTGACAGCTTTCTGGACCTGTTCGTAGATACCGAGATTAATTAAATTATTGGCCAAATGGGGACCGACTAAAAATTCAGCTGAGAGATAACAAACGGTTCTGACATCTTTTTTTAGATAGGTTTGTTGGGTGGTTAACCAACGCTGCAATAAACGATCGCGGATAGTATAAGCTAAGGCCATGTAAAGATCGTTTTTGCTGGCTAATTCCGGTAATTTACCTTGAATATAGAGTAAATTATCCCTTAAAGCCCGTCGGATAGTTTCTGTGTCTAATCCTGTTCTGTCGTCTTCGATGATAATCGGACAAACAAAAGTTGACTCTGGAGATGGATCCATAGGAGTGTTTTGACTAAAAATTGACTCCTCTTAGTCTAAGATAACCCGCCCTGAAATTGTATCAAGAAAAGCTTAAATCTTGACTAAGATTAAGGTATAGTAATGATGAAGTTAAGGTGATTAAATTTCAGTTACCGATAGGAAGCGAAAACAGGGGAAAGTTTGAGCAATGCGTGCTTTTGTGACGGGTGGAACAGGTTTTATCGGGGCGAATTTAGTGCGATTGCTTTTAGTCGAAGGCTACCAAGTGCGCGTCCTCGTCCGTCCCCAGAGTAATCTCAGAAATTTGCGGGGTTTGGATCTCGAAATTGTCCGGGGTAATTTAAATGATAAGAACTTATTTAAATTAATGGTCGGATGCGAAGTTCTTTTTCATGTAGCGGCGCACTATTCTCTCTGGCAAAAGGATAGACATCAACTCTACCAAAACAATGTTTTAGGCACAAGAAATGTGCTGGAATCGGCGCATTTAGCGAGAATTACCAGAATAGTTTATACCAGTTCTGTGGCGGCTATTGGAGTGGGTAAAAATGGGGAAAGTGTCGATGAAACTTATCAAAGTCCCGCCCATCAATTAGTGGGTTATTATAAAAAATCCAAGTATTGGGCAGAACAGGAAGCATTCAAAGCAGCGCAAAGAGGACAGGATATCGTTATAGTTAATCCTAGTACGCCGATAGGAGCCTTTGATTTTAAGCCTACACCCACTGGCGACATTATTCTCCGTTTTTTGCGGCGAAAAATGCCCGCTTATGTGAATACGGGATTAAATCTAATTGATGTGCGCGATGTGGTCTGGGGACATTTATTAGCTTTAGAAAAGGGTAGAACTGGCGAAAGATATATTTTAGGTCATCAAAACACTTCTTTAAAAACTTTGTTGACAGAATTAGCCGAAATTACTGGCAGAAATGCTCCGAAAATTGTTTTACCTTTTTGGATTCCTTTACTAATAGCTTGGCTGGATGAAAAAGTTCTTCCTGTCCTCGGAAAATCGCCCTCTATACCCCTTGATGGCGTGAAAATGTCAAAACAGTCTATGTACTACGATTCCTCGAAGGCAGTGCAAGAACTAGGCTTACCCCAATCGCCGATTAGACAAGCTTTAGCCGATGCCATCGATTGGTTTCAAACCAATGGAGACATTACTTATTAACACTGAGTAGGAAAGGAAAAAGATGGTCTCAATTGTGCTTAGATATTTATCTATTTTTGCGCCCTTAATAATTCATCTAGGAAAACCTGTTCTTGCTAAAATAACTCCAATTTTAAGCGCAATCATCCCCCCAAGAACACTGCCCAACCAGTAAATTAAACTGAAAGTCACGTTTCCCTGCTCTAAAAACTTGTTGACCTCCAAACTATAGGTGGAAAAAGTTGTATAGGAACCACAAAAACCCGTGGCAATCATCAATCCTAATTCTGGGGCAATTATGCGAATATTTTCTCTAACCATAGTAAAAATATAGGCAATAATTAAACAACCAGAAATATTGACAAAAAATGTCCCCAAAAATCCCCATTCTTGACCGAAAATACTGTCAATTAATTCTCCGATATAAAAACGACTCAAAGCCCCAAAAATAGCCCCAATCGCCACGAATAAACTATAACGTCCCCTGAAAAAATTCATGCTATCTCTCCCGCCCTTTAATAGTCAATAAATTGGAGAATTAAGTAGCTGGTTATAATTAAATTTAAAATGGATTTTAGGTTCGATCCCCCCTTAATCCCCCCTTGATAAGGGGGGCATCTGATAGTTTTTAACGCCTACCTACTTAACCTAGAAAAACTTGGGCAATAGCTGCCCCGATTCTCACGGCAATCAATCCGAAAATGATACTAGCAACGGCAAAAAAAAGACTGAGAAAATTTTGTTGATTGCGCCAGAGTATCAGGATATCTAAACTATAGGTAGAAAAGGTGGTATAAGCTCCTAAAAATCCCGTTCTAACCATTAAATCTAGTTGGTGGGAATAAAAGGGAACACTGGGTAAAATAGCCCAAAAAAAGCCGATAGCTAGACAGCCAGTTAAATTAATAATAAAGGTTCCATAGGGAAAGCGCAAGCCGAATTTTGCTTTTGTCCATTCGGTAATATGATAACGAGATAACGCCCCCGGAAGCGCTCCGGCTACAATTGCGAAAACATCGTTCAAATCTGACATTGTCTCTAATTTTTTTGCTATCTTTGCCTAGGCTCTATGATAATTGATGCGGTTATCGATCGCATTGCCCATATTTTCAGGGGTGTTATTGTCGAGGACAACCCTCTGATTTTAAAATAGAGGTATGAAAATTCAACCGCGTAAACGTTTTGGACAACATTGGTTAAAAGATGAATCGATACTCGATCGCATCATCGGCGCTGCTAATTTACAATCCGAGGATCGGGTATTAGAAATCGGTCCGGGTACAGGCATTTTAACCCGTCGTCTTCTCGATGGCGCTCAATTGGTTGTCGCTGTAGAAATCGATCGAGATCTATGGACAATTTTAAATAAAAAATTTGGCCAACAAGATAACTTTCATCTCATCCCAGGGGACTTTCTTACCCTTAAACCCGAGCAACTGCCGCCAGTTAATAAGGTAGTGGCTAATATTCCCTATAATATCACCGGTCCGATCCTGGAAAAGCTGCTCGGTTCGATCGCCCATCCCTTCACCCCCCCTTACCAGAGTATTACCCTCTTGCTCCAGAAAGAAGTCGCCGAAAGATTAGTCGCTGTCCCCTCCACCAAAGCTTACAGTGCTTTGAGCGTCCGCATTCAATACCTTGCCGATTGTCAATGGATTTGTGATGTCCCCCGGCGGGCCTTTTCCCCACCTCCCCGGGTGGATTCGGCGGTAATTCAGATTTTACCCCGTGTTTTCCCGAAAAATGTCGGTAATGCGGCCTTTTTATCCACTTTAATTAGCTGGGGTTTTGCCAACCGGCGCAAAATGTTACGCAATAATCTAAAAAATTGTCTAGATAGCGATCGATTAAGCCAAATCCTGACACAATTAGAGATTAATCCCCTCGCTCGCGCCGAAGATCTCAGTTTATCGCAATGGATTGACTTGGCGGAAAAATTAGGTCAATTGCCAAAATTTTAGATTTTTTTTCTTGACAAATGCACAGTTATACCCTTCTAGCCCCCGCTAAAATTAATTTATATCTAGAAATCGTTGGCGATCGCCCTGATGGTTTCCACGAGTTAGTCATGGTGATGCAGACGGTGGCATTATGCGATCGCATCACTCTCCGGCCGAACGGATTGCAGGAATTCCGCCTCTTTTGCTCTCATCCCCTCGTCCCCCAAGATAGCAGTAATCTCGCCCATCGCGCCGCCACTTTGATGGCGAAGGAATTCCCCCGCCTCTTTGCCAATTACGGCGGCATCGATATCACCATCGAGAAATATATTCCCGTGGCTGCCGGTTTAGCGGGGGGTTCCACCAACGCAGCGGCGGTGTTAGTCGGTATCGATTTAATCTGGGAATTAGGCTTAACCCGTCCGGAATTAG
Source organism: Microcystis viridis FACHB-1342 (assembly GCF_014698335.1). Classification (GTDB taxonomy): domain Bacteria; phylum Cyanobacteriota; class Cyanobacteriia; order Cyanobacteriales; family Microcystaceae; genus Microcystis; species Microcystis ichthyoblabe_A. The sequence goes on from NZ_JACJSV010000050.1 coordinate 15,142, forward strand.
AAACTTTAGCGGCAAGATTGGGGTCCGATACTTCCTTTTGTGTGACAGGAGGAACGGTTATCTGTACGGGAAGGGGAGAAATTCTCGATCCGATCGCTCCTTTAACCGGATTATGGGTGATTTTAGCTAAATACGATCATTTATCCGTTTCTACACCCTGGGCCTACCAAAGCTATCGGCAAAAATTTCAGGATACCTATCTGTCTTCTCCAGAGGACTTTCATCACCGTCGTCAGCAGGTGAGTTCCGGGGCTTTGGTACAAGCGATCGCCCAGAAAAAACCAGCCGCTATCGGCAAATTTATCCATAATGACCTCGAAAAGGTGGTTTTACCCGAATTTCCCCTCGTAGCCGAGTTAAGACAGGTTCTAGGGGATTTAGGCGGCTTGGGAACGATGATGTCAGGCTCTGGCCCAACGGTTTTTACTCTCTGTTCATCTCAGGAAGTGGCGGAAACTATCGTTAAAGAGGCCCGGGAAATTCTCGTCGCTCCCGATCTACAATTTTGGATAGCTCCAATCACCGATACAGGCATTCAAGTGACTTGAGAAAATGACAATTAACGACCTGTAAAAATCAAAAATTGTTGTTAGGGTTAGGAGTCAGTAGCCAGTAGTCAGCAGTCAGGAGAATTAAGAATGAATGATAATCAGTTAAATGGTCTATTTACATATTTTATGCGATTTAATCCCTATTTTTGACGTTTTTGAACCCTCAAAAATTGATTATGCAAGAGGTTTAATTAACCGCCTTCACCAAGATAACCAAACTCGCGGAATAATTGCCTCTCGATCGCTCATTTCTCGCCTTAAAATTTGCCAAACCTGCTGAAACCATTGTCGCACTTCACCGCTAGAATTACCCCGATAACGACATAAAAGACCATCTCCTAAAGTGCTAGTAACTCCCATCTCTCCTTCCAGGGAAAAATCTCTCACTTTCTCAATTAAATTTCTGCCCACCGGTTGACCGATATAAACTAAAGTACCGATCAGGGCGCTATCATTTAAACCAGAAAATCCCTCGATCATTTTACCACCCAACAGGAAGGAGCGATCGAGCCATAAAGGTTGTCCCGATCGCCAAATTTCCCAATTAGAATGCCATTCTCCCGCTAAAAATTTCTCGCCTCGCGCACTACGACCAAAACGGGTAATTTCCCATCCCAACCAACTGCTATTTTCCCCTAAATCCACTCGTAAATGTTGGCGAAATACCGCACCATTAAAGATAATTGTTTCTTGGGGTAGCCATTCTAAACCAGCATTGTCATCGATTTTAATCTCGATTAATTGCTGGGCCATCTGACCGTTACTATGGTAAACTTTTCCAGCAGAAGCAGTGGTAATCAGGGCATTAGTAGCGGCTTGGAGATGAATTTTTTGTTGAAGAATATCACCGCCAACTATTCCCCCCGCCGTATGTAAAATCACCGTATGACAAAGATTTTTTCCTTCAGGATAAAAGGGTCTTTGTACTTTTAAAGGGGCGGTAGCATAGACGTGATTAATCTCAGTTGCGAGATTTTTTTGCTTGTAAATTAGTTCTAGGTTTCCCTGCCACATTATTTATTGATCCTCAGTCATGGTTTCTAGAAATTGCCGATAATTTTCAGGACTGAGATTAATTTTAAATTCTATTTGCTGTTCTTTATCCCTGAACAGTAAAATATATTCACTTTCCGATTTTTTGCCAACTAGGAGAGGATTTTTCATCTCGAATTTTTGATAAACTAGATGGGGTTTCGTCACCCGAATAACTAAACTAGGTTGGGATTGGGGATAAATATATAATTGCTCCCGTTCCCGATCTAAAATTAATTGTTTAGGTGTCATGCTTCTTTCGTCAGCAAAAGTAGATTTATGCCAATAGAGGGTAATCCCGCGAATTTGGGGCATTTGGATGCTAAATTTTTCATCAAAACCTTGCTGCTCCCAATTAATATCTTCCAGAGAGCCAGTATCGGGAATTAAACGCTGTTGCCAGAAGACTTCCTTAAGATTTAAATCTTGCCACCATTGGCTAATAATTTGGAAATTCTCCAGATTATCGGGGTTGGAATTGGCACTTTGCCAGAGGAGAGGAGTAAGCATTTTGGGGTAATTTTTGCGCTGGGAAAATCAGGTTAATAGTCTTCGCTGGAGTTAAGGGATCATTAATCTCAATTATCATCGATTCTTGATCTGCCAATATGGCTATGATATTAACTCTCGATCGCATTTTTATTTTATCCTAAATTATCGGGGGAAAAACTGCTAAAAGTGGTCTTTACCATTTGCTTTTTCCTCTTGTGATCGCTACTGACTTGGCACTGTTTTAAACCAGAAAAAAGAGGGATTTTATGGTAAAATAGTCCTACAAATGGGCATATTCTGCACATCAAAAGGGTAAAAGCCCGATTTTTAGCGAATTTACTCACAAAAACGCTTTTTTTGCCTTGTTATTGGAGTTAAACCCCCTATGACCGCCGCCCAGGATCATGTCGTCCCCACAGACTTAAGCAATGAAATGTCCCGTTCCTACCTAGAATACGCCATGAGCGTCATCGTTGGGCGAGCCTTGCCCGACGCTAGGGACGGACTGAAACCCGTACACCGGCGCATTCTTTATGCGATGTACGAACTAGGATTAACCCCCGATCGCCCCTTCCGGAAATGCGCTAGAGTCGTCGGGGAAGTATTAGGAAAATACCATCCCCACGGGGATACTGCTGTTTACGATGCTCTCGTCCGCATGGCCCAGGATTTCTCCATGCGCGATCCCCTAATTAACGGTCATGGTAACTTCGGATCGATCGATAACGATCCCCCGGCAGCCATGCGTTATACCGAGTGTCGTCTGCACACCCTGGCCACCAACGCCCTACTACAGGATATCGAGTCAGAAACCGTCGATTTCGCCGATAACTTCGATGGTTCCCAACAGGAACCCGTGGTTTTGCCCTCTAGAGTCCCACAACTGCTAATTAATGGCTCATCGGGTATCGCCGTCGGTATGGCCACCAATATCCCCCCCCACAACCTGGCCGAGATTATCGATGGAACCGTTGCCCTCATCCATAACCCCGATCTCACCGATACGGAATTACAGCGTTATATCCCGGGGCCGGACTTTCCCACCGGGGGGCATATCCTTGGTAGAGACGGCATTCAGGAAGCTTACACCACCGGCCGGGGTTCCATTACCCTGCGGGGAGTGGCCACCATTGAAACCATCGAACAAAGGGGAAGACCCGATCGAGATGCTATTATCATCACCGAACTGCCCTATCAAACCAATAAAGCGGCATTAATCGAAAAAATCGCCGATTTGGTCAATGATCGCAAAATAGACGGTATTTCCGATGTGCGGGACGAAAGCGATCGCGACGGCATCCGGGTAGTGATCGAACTGAAACGGGATGCCTATCCCCGCGTCGTCCTCAACAATCTATATAAACAAACGCCCCTCCAGTCTAATTTTGGGGCGAATATGTTGGCATTAGTCGATAACGAACCGAGATTACTGACTTTAAGGGAGTTTCTCCGCGTTTTCCTCGATTTTCGGGTAGAAGTGATCACCCGTCGTACCCGTTATGAACTCCGCAAGGCCGAGGAAAGGGATCATATCCTTCAGGGTTTACTAATTGCCCTCGCTAGTCTCGATGCAGTCATTGCCCTGATTCGCAGTGCTGCCGACACAGCTAGTGCAAAAGAGGGATTAGTGCAGAATTTTGGTCTTTCAGAGGTGCAAGCGGACGCAATCCTACAAATGCAGCTGCGACGGTTAACCGCCCTAGAATCGGAGAAAATTCAGCAAGAACACGGGGAATTACTGACAAAAATCGGCGATCTTCAGGATATTTTAGCCAAAAAAGAACGGATCGACAGCATTATCGAGGAAGAACTGCAACAGATCAAAACGATTCACGCTACCCCCCGTCGCAGTCATATTGAACAACGGGAAGGAGAAATCGCCGAAACTGACCTGATTGCCAACGAACAGGCCTTAATTCTCGTCACCGAACAGGGTTACATCAAAAGAATGCCCGTTAATACCTTTGAGTCCCAAAATCGGGCAACAAGGGGCAAAGCTGGCGCGAAAATGAAAGAAGACGACGGCATCGATCACTTTATCACCTGCCGCGATCACGATAGCGTTCTCTTTTTCACCGATCGCGGGGTTGTCTATAGTCTCAATGCCTATCATATCCCCACCGGTTCCCGTACCGCTCGCGGGGTTCCCATCGTGCAACTGTTAGAGATTCCCAAAGGGGAGAAAATCACCTCGGTGGTGGCAGTCAGCGAGTTCAGCGAGGATAATTACCTGATTATGCTCACACAAAAGGGATTTATCAAGAAAACCGCCCTCGCTGCCTTTAGTAATATTCGATCGAACGGTTTAATCGCCATTTCTCTCGAAGACGGTGATCAACTACGTTGGGTTCGCTTGGCTAAAGAGGAAGATAGCGTCATTATCGGTTCTCGTCAGGGGATGGCCATTCATTTTAAGGCCGATAGTCAACAATTGCGCTCCCTGGGAAGGGCAACTAAGGGCGTAAAATCGATGAAATTGCGCTCAGGTGACGAATTAATTAGTATGGACATCCTGCCTAGTCAAATTGTCGCCCAAATCGCTGAATCTAACCAAGAAGAAACCGAGGACGAAAGCGAAGAAATTAACCCCGAAGTGGCTAATAATGGCCCCTGGGTGTTAGCGATTACCATGGCAGGACTAGGAAAACGGGTTCCCGTTACCCTCCTACGTCTGCAAAATCGGGCGGGATTAGGAGTCAGAGTGATTAAATTCCGCAAAAAGAACGATAAATTAGCGGCTCTGCACGTTGTTAACCCCAACGAGGAATTTATGATTATCACCGAACGGGGTATTATCATCCGTCAATCCGTCGATGCTATTACTCCTCAATCGCGATCGGCCGGAGGTATCCGAGTACAAAAACTCGATGAGGACGATGCGATCGCTGCGGTGGCCCTAGTTCCCCCTAGTGATGCGGAGGAATCTGAAGACATTTAGATTTACTGGGAAGTGGGAATTGGGGAGTGGGGAGTGGGGAGTGGGGTGTGGGGTGTGGGGTGTGGGGTGTCGGAAGAATAAATAGAAATAATCTCCTATCTCCTGACTCCTGACTCCTATCTCCTGACTCCTATCTCCTGTCTCCTTTCCTGAGTATTTGGGATTAAAACTGAAAAAAGTGCATTAATTGGGAGATTTCCTGCGCTTCTAGGGATAAACGCCCTTTAAAATCCACAATATTCTTAAATAATCCCTGTTCTTCTCTGCTTTTTATAATGGCAGCTGCTAAATTATCGCTGATCAGGGGCAGGGTGGTTAACTGCTCGATCGAGGCAGTGTTAGGATTGATTTTAGGGGGTGCGAGGTGACTTTCGGGACTATAATAGGCAAATTCTAGAATCGGTTCCCAAGCTTTCAATCTAGCCACAGGAACACTCAAAGCAGCGGCTAGATCTTCAAGACAAAGCAATTCTACCCCCATACCCAACAATTCCACCAACATCCGCGCTTGATGGATGGATATCCCCGGCAATCGCAGCCAATCATCCACACCCGCTTGATTGACATTAATTTTAATGCCCAATTGTGCCGCCATAGCGATCTCATCAAGGGAACGAAAGCGATAATAGGGATCATTGCTAATTTTGGCTTTTAAAGGCTTAAAAGTGCGTCCTAACCAGTTTTGCGGTGTCATTATAGTAGTTGTCGCCGTTTTTCTTCAAATTCGTACTCAGAAATTAATCCTTCTTGCCGGAGGCGCTCTAATTCCCTTAAAGCTGCCCCGATCGCCTCTACTTGTTTAGGCTCTAAACTGGGGACAGTGGCAGCAGCGGTGGCAGTGGGAAAATAGTTAGCCAAAAATTGGTTATCTTGGATTAAATACCACACTGCATCGATCGCGCAAGCCACCCGGGGAATCGGAGTTTGCCAGAGGAGAAGATAGATAATTCCCCAGAGAGGTTGGCCGAGATAGAATTTATGAATACCGGCGATAGGAAAGGGTAAAGCGAGAATACTACCGATAAAAGCCAGAAAAATCGCTAATTTACGGCTTTTGGGCTTACTTAATAATTTTTCCACCAGAAGCATGACACCTGTTCGAGATTGATTTTAGCCTGATCTGAACCTTCTATCCTAAAATACTCTTTGGTTCTAAGTAGGGAGACACAATTATTTGTAGGATGGGTTAGCGGTAGCGTAACATAATCTGGCGTTGGGTTTCATGCTTCAACCCAACCTACGTTCATCTTATATTTAATTCCACTCAGCCACTTAACATAGGGATAAGCAATGACTAGCAGAATCAAGGAAATCTTTCAAACAGGACAACCGGATCAATCCGTCACCGTGCAGGGTTGGGTGAGAACAAAACGAGAATTAAAAGAATTTACTTTCCTGGAAGTTAATGATGGCTCATCCCTGGCCAACTTACAAGTTATCCTCGAACCGACTTTACCCGATTATGAAAATGTACTAAAGACAATTAGTACAGGAACGGCGATCGCTGTTTCGGGAAATTTGGTTCTTTCCCCGGGTAAAGGGCAAAATATCGAGTTAAAAGCGGCCGAAATCACCCTTTATGGTGACTGTCCTGCGGATTATCCCCTACAAAAGAAACGTCATTCCTTTGAATTTCTGAGAACTATTGCCCATCTGCGAGCAAGAACCAACACCCTAGGGGCAGTAATGCGGGTTAGAAACGCTTGCGCTACCGCTATACACACTTTTTTCCAAGAAAAGGGCTTTATTTGGGTACATACTCCCATTATTACCGCCAACGACTGCGAAGGTGCGGGAGAATTATTTACTGTCACCAGTTTAGATTTAAAAAAACCCGCCAATTTTGCCGAGGATTTCTTCGGTAAACGGGCCTATTTAACCGTCAGTGGACAATTACAAGCGGAAGTAATGGCCATGGCTTTATCTAATGTTTACACTTTTGGCCCGACTTTTCGTGCCGAAAATTCTAATACTTCCCGTCATCTGGCCGAGTTTTGGATGGTGGAACCGGAAATGGCTTTTTGTGACTTGGAAGGAGATCAGGATTTAGCGGAGGCATTCCTCAAATATATCTTTAAATTCGTCTTAGAAAATTGTCCCGAAGATTTGCAGTTTTTTAACGAACGTATCGATAAAACGGTGTTAAGTACGGCCGAAAATATCGTTAATAGTGAGTTTGGCCGGATTACCTACAGCGAAGCGATCGAGTTATTGGAAAAAGCTGATCGTCAGTTCGAGTTTCCGGTAGAATGGGGCGTAGATCTACAGTCAGAACACGAACGTTATCTAGCGGAGGAACTATTTAAAAAACCCGTGATTGTCACTAATTATCCCAAGACAATCAAAGCTTTTTATATGCGTCTAGATGACAGTAATAAAACCGTTTCCGCTATGGATATTTTAGCGCCCAAGATCGGCGAAATTATCGGCGGTTCCCAACGGGAAGAACGATTAGATGTATTAATCCAAAGAATGCAGGAACAGGGAATGAATCCCGATGATTTGTGGTGGTATTTAGAGCTGCGTCGCTACGGTTCCGTTCCCCACGCCGGTTTTGGTTTAGGATTCGAGCGTCTGGTACAATTCATGACGGGAATGACCAATATTCGCGATGTGATTCCTTTCCCCCGCACCCCTTTAAGTGCCGACTTTTAGAATGATGTCTAGGATCGACGGCTCTTCTGGTTTCTGTGTGGAAACGAAGCCTATACTGATAGTTTCTTCGGCAAAATAGTCGTAAAAGTCTTTCTCCGTCAACATTTCACGATTCCATAAGCAAAAATTATCACACAAAGTCGAGAAGAGCCGATCGACGGGAGAAAAGTTGTAATCCTTGAGCTTTTAGCGCTAATTTGCTTGGTCTTTGGAGACTTGTACAACTTTATTGTACAAGTCCAAGCTCTTGAAGTCCCCAAAAACCCCAAAATCTCAAGGGAGGAGAATGTAAATATTTATTAAATTGTAACTTTTGATACAGTTACGGGGGATAGTGTGTGTGGTTGTATGGAGAGTCAGTTATTATTACCTTGATTGAATCTGCTCAAAATACTCCCTCAAATGATGATTCATCATGGGATAGTGAAGATTGGGAGCAATTTGACCAACTCATTGCCAATTGTCTTGTAGATTCAGGAATTGAAGATTGAGCATCGGCAACACGACCACTATATTTATCGAACACCGAAGCGAGAATCCTATCCATGATTGGCAATGAAATTTGAAGTTGTTACCCCTTTGGGATTTACAGTTAGAACTTCAGAAGGTTATTGGCAGAGGCTAATGGGCAAACATCCTGACCTTGAGGAGTTGGAGGAATTAGTGACCCTTACCCTAGCTTTACCAGATGAAATTCGACGCAGTAGCCACGATGCTGGGGTGCTGCTATTCTATCGCCAGCGACAGGAAAAACGTTGGGTTGTGGCAGTGGCTCGGCGTTTAAATGGAGATGGGTTCTTGATTACTGCCTACCAAACCGATGGGATTAAAGAAGGGGAAATGCTATGGCTCAAGTAAAAGTTTTCTATGAACCGGAAACGGAATTACTCACTGTCTTCTGGCAGCAACCCAGAAAGGAGCAGATTTGTACTGAACTGGGGGATGGGGTGATTCTGATTAAGGATTCCACCAGTGGCGAGCCGATTGGCTTGGAAATTCTCTCCTATCGCCCTGGGGACAATCGCTTTGATGCGGTGAGCGTCGAATTGGGGCAGTTGAGTCCCGTCAGTTGATATTGGTCATTATTCTGGTTGTCCTCTAACTTCCGAAATCATCTGGGCGTTAAGGATGGGTTTCATGGTGGGGAGTGGGAGGGAATGTCGCTATTGTCCAAGGTGGATAGCTGCCAGGGAGAGAAATATAAAGATTTATTAAATTGTAGCTTTTGATACAGTTGTGGGGGGGTGTGTGCTGTGCTGTTATCCTCCTTCTGTCTTGGGTTGGGCTATCGCTTAACCCAAGCTGCGAGGGGGAACGTACTACGTTCTTTGTCCCCTTTCTCCTGTAACAGTTCTTAATGGGTTTGTCTGAGTTTAGCCTGATTGATAATGATAGCGAGCTTGTAAAAAATAAACCTTATTTCCCGTGACTTTATAAACCAAACGATGCTCTAAATCGATCCGTCGTGACCAAGTGTCGGCAGCAATATACTTAAGAGGTTCGGGTTTACCCAATCCTGTAAACGGATCGCCATCCAAAATATCTGCCAATAAGTCTAAGATTTTATCGCCTTTTTTCGGTTCGTTCCGATACCACCAAGCTAAATCTGCTTTGAAATCAGGACTAAAAACGGGCAAATAACCATGAATAGGATTGTTTTTAGGTTTATCTGGCTTATTTTCTCTTTTAGGAGTCAATTCCTAACTCCTCTTTCAATTCAGCTAATGTTTGAGGAGTTGCATCTTCTGTCTGGGTCCATGCTAAAGAGCGAAATAAGCGTTGGGCATTTTCTGGAGATCGCAGTAAATAAACACACTCTAATAAACTGGAAAGTTCATCTTCAGCAATTAACGCCACATTTTTCTGATTGCGACGCTTAATGACGATAATTTGGGATTCGTCACACACCTGATCTAAGAGACTCGCTAAATTCATTCTCGCCTGAGAGTAGGTGGTTTCTTTGCTTAACATGATTTTTAGGGGAGACTTGTACAACCTTATTGTACAATTCCAAGCTCTTGAACTCCCCAAAAACCCCAAAATCTGAAGGGAGAGGAATATAAAGATTTATTAAATTGTAGCTTTTGATACAGTTGTGGGGGGGAGTGTGTACTGTTCTACTATCCGCCTTTGGTGTTGGGTTGGGTTGTTGCTTCACCTAGCTGCGAGGGGGCGAACACTTATGTACTGAGTAGCGAATGGTGATGAAAAAAGGATTTTTCAGATGGCTACCAATTTTAGCCTTAACTACAGCTTTATGTTCTAACTTCTATCAGGATCACGATGATATTGCTCAAGCCCGTAATTCGAGAGTTGTAAGCAATGGTTTTGCTTTCGAGATTCAGAATTGTAATAAAGACAATAATTCTGTAGTTTGTACTTTTATGGTTGCAAACTTAGGGGAAGTCAGAGATCTTTATTTTTCTCCCACAGACTCTATCATCATTGATTCTACTGGCAAGCAATTGAAGGGATCGCAGGGCATTATTGGAGCAATAGGTCCAGGGGGGGCACTACTATTTAGGGATATGCCTTCTAGAGTCCCCATTAACGGAAAAATTCTCTTTAAAGGAAATTTGCCCGGAAGAATCGTTTATCTGCGATTAGTAGGTTCTAATTTCTCGGTTGAATGGAGGTAATATATTACCTCGTTCTCAGGTTCTACCTGAAGATTTTTCCTGTGGCAGCAGCATTAAGTAGGGGCGAACGCAATTCGCCCCTACAGGTTTTTTTCGCCCGCTCGCACTTTAATATAGGAACAGTAGGGTGGGCATTGCCCACCCTACCCATTTTTCCTGAATACTGAACCTTATTATTGATTGAGAGAAACAACAACTATGTACACCACAACTTACAACTTACACAATCTTGAGCTATAATCGGCAATGAGGTCGAATCCGAAAAACGATCAGAAAAAACTGCTGATTGCTGAACTTAGAAAAGCAGCAATCAAACATACCCCAGAAAATATTATCAGAATTACTAAAGATCCTAGCGGGAAAATTGTTTTTCTAGAAACAGGAAAAGGAGGAGAGAGAGGTTCTGGATTACTGCATATTCTAGAAAATCATCGAGAAGATTTCCTCCAGAGAGGTATTACTGAAGAACAAATTCCCGATTTAATTGTAACAGCTATTAGTGAGGGAAAAATTATTGGCATACAAGGAAAAAGTCGCATAATTTATCAAGTAGAAATCAATGGAATTATTCAGTATGTTTCTCTAGAAATTAGTCATAATGGTTACTTAGTGAGTGCTAATCCAACTCCAACTCGATTAATTAATAAACTTATTCAGGAATGATAGTTATGGCAATCAGAATCAAACTTTGGGCAGATTATGGAAGTTACCCACTTTGGGGAGTAGATGAAATTGATAACATTGCTCCTGAAGAATTACCATTAAGTAAAGAAACTATTCAGCGTTTAAACGCATGGCAGGATACTTACGATAAGACTTTAGATCAAGACTATCCACCTTTATCAGATTTTCCTAATCAGCAAGCTGAAATGGATTTTAAACAAGAAGGAATTAGTTTATGGAAACAGTTATGTCTTGAACTGGCCCCGGATTATGAAGTTTTCTACCAAAATGAAGGTCAATTGTTCAGACATCTTAAGGAAATAACCAAAAAATCTACAGTACAAAAAATAACAGTTTGAGTATCATCACCTTCGGCTCTAGCGCAGGTGCAACCCTTAAGCGCCAACTAAAACCCTCTAAATCCACTGAAAAAGAAACCACAAAAGTAGGCTAAATGGCTTCTAAAAATACCATAAATACCCCTTCAATCAATCTTGAGGAGGGTTTGTTTTTTTATATCTCTTTTTTGGCAATAGATGCTATAATGAAAGGCCACTCTTTAAGATTGCTTGATCGATCGTGGACTTTGAGATTATCAGCGGTATCACGAATATCGAGATTATTGCCACAGGAACAGGAATTCGTAATCGGGAACGGTTGCAAAAACAGTATGGCAAAGGTAAATGGAGAAAATTAAAGGGCATAGCCCAAGTTCAGCTTCCCAATGGTATAGTAGGGTTAGCTGAAGTCCATTGGTATGAAGCTCATGGCATCGGCAAAAAAGAATTTAAGCTCAAGTTACCGTTTCTAGATTGACCATGAAAATAGAGTCATCTCCAACAAATAAGTTCGCAGTTTGTCTCAATAATGAAGGCTACGAAGCTTCACTAGAGGTGGGCAAAATATACCGCGTTATCCCTGATGAGACAGCAGAAATAAACAGTCTAATTCGGGTTATTGATGAAAGTGGTGAAGATTACGCTTTTTCTGTGAATCGGTTTTATGCTATTGAGTTACCAAAGCCAATAGAAGAGGCTTTATTATCAGTTGCCAACTAAAACCCTCTCAATCCACTGAAAAAGAAACCACAAAAGTAGGCTAAATTACCTCTAAAAATACTATAAATACCCCTTCATTCAATCTTGAGGGGGTTTGTTTTTTCCTTCATCAACCATCTGTAAAACACTGCTGTATAAAGGCGCAGCAACCCAAAATCCTGCTTGATTGATCAAAGCGTCTAGTAGGGGTTTCACCTCAGAGATTAACCCTCGATTCTTCGCCTCAACCAAAATGCCCAGAATTCCTGTGTATCGAAGATTCAGTCTAGCAGCAATCCTACGACCACGACGCTCATCAATCAAAACTTGATCTGCTCCCAACTCAAGTGCTAAAGCAATAGCCTCAGCTTCTCCCTTATCTAGTTCATCAGCAAGAGCTTTAATCACTGTGTGGTTAGTTACCGTTCGAGTTTGAATCCAATCTAAGGTTTGGACTTCTATTGAACCTGCTACTGGAAAATCAGGCTCAGTTAATTCTCGATAAACTGCTTCAGGAATAAAAACTATTTCGTAAAGTTGTTGTAACAGATGAAGTTGATTAATGGCGGCAAGATTGTTGATAGGGGATGTATCACTGACAACAATCACAATCTTCCCATCTCCCGCAAGTTCTTAATATCCTGTTCAAAATCTTCGACATCGTAGTGTACCGGAATTTGACGACTTGCAAGTAGGTGTTGAAAAGCAATACGATTCATTCCTGCAAATCGACTCGCTTGAGCAAGGGTGAGCTTCTCTTTTTGAAAGAGCATGACCGCAATTTCCTGCCTCATCTCAGCTTCAGTCATGCGTGTTGCACTGAGAATTTCATCGGAGATATCAATACTCATGGCTATAACCCTATCTATCCCTTCCTATTGGAATAATATCATAACCCCCTTCATTTAGTCAGTTGAGGGGGTTTATTTTTTGCGTCTCTTCCTCTTACACATTTTACACATTAAGAATCAGTTTTATGCTATTGAGTTACCAAAGCCAATAGAAGAGGCTTTATTATCAGTTGCCAACTAAAACCCTCCCAATCCACCGAAAAAGCAACCACAAAAGTCTGCTAAATTACCTCTAAAAATACCATAAATTCCTCCTCATTCAGTCAGTTGATGGGTTTATTTTTTTGAATTCCTCCCTCAAAAAATTCTCAAGGACACTAGAAAATCACTAAAAACTCTGCTGGAGTAATAATTGGAATCCCTTGATAAGTATTGAGAATTAAAAGATCCTTATCGCCTGTTATGATGTATTGTGCCATTCCAGATACAGCTAATTCTAGGAATTTATTATCATCTAAATCGGAACAAACTCTCGTTTCATGCGATATATCAACAAATAAGCTCCTATTTCTAAGAGACGACAAGAAATCTAACCTATCATCTTTTTCTAAATATTTGTCAAATTTCTTTTTACTTATTCTCGTTGCCAATTCTTGATAAGTTGCCTCGCTCTGGAGAATAGTAAATTGACTGACTGCTATATTGATTACTTTTTTGGGTGTTCCTAGGGGATTGAGTAAAGCACTAATAAAAACATTGGTATCTATAACAACTCGATTAGGATTCATCTACTAATAGTTCTGTTAGTTTATCTTCTGTCAAACCTTTAGCTTGAGCTTTTTTGCCGACTTTATCCATAATTGAGATAAGACTTTCTGAATTTTCCTCAATCGTCAGATTAACTTCTTGTTCAGGAGAAAAACCTAACTGAGCGATTAGTGCAGGAATCTCCGATACCTTAATATTTTTGAGAACTTGTTTCATGGCTTAACTAGGTGTATCTTCAACTTTCATTGTACCCTATTTAATCACATTTAACAGTGTTCCTCAAATCGTCCTCGACCTCTTCGCCACAACTTCAACCCTGAAGCGTAAACTAAAACCCTCTAAATCCACCGAAAAAGAAACCACAAAAGTAGGGTAAATTGTCTCTAAAAATACCATAAATGCCCCCTTAATTCAGTTAGTTGAGAGTGGGAAACGTCGGAACAGCAGCCAGCCGTCGAGAAATGATGTCAAATCCCGTCATACTTTATCTTTATTTCTGACTGGCTGCCTAGAGAAATCAGAAAGTAAAAGTTGTGCGGATAGTGCCGATAACTAAGGTGGAATTGTTGTTATTTGAGTTAGGAGAAGTAATCACGATTACCCCCGGAGTAAGGGCAATATTATCGGTGAGTTTCCACTCATAAAATCCTTCGATATGAAAGGAAGTATCGGGATCATTGGTGGAACTGCCATCATTTAATCTAATACTAGAACTAGATACCCAGGGCTGCATACCAACAATAATACCGGCCGTATTTCCTTCCTTAAATAAATCAGGAAAAGCCAAAGTTACCGCCCAATTCCAGATATCTAAATCCCCGCGTTCTAGTTGTCCATCTAAGGTGCTAAGGGTGATAGCTTTTGTGTAACCACCCCAACCACCGAGGACAAAACCATCGACAATTCGCCAACTAAATTGTAAACCCAAACTATTATTAATTGTCGGGACAGCCTCCCCCAATAGTTCTTTGGTGAAAAATCGGAAATTCGAGCGCTGGCTTCCCGTTCCCGTATCTAATTGGTTATAACCATGAAAGTAGGATAAAGCAATGCCAAAATTCTCGTTAGGAACATAACCCAGCTGCCCTAGGGCAGTATAGGAACCGTTAAATAAACCCGCTCCTGGGTTAGGATCGTTAGCATCCCCGGCAAGATAACCGGCGCTGAATTGCAAAGCCCCATAATTACCCTGTAAACCGAGTCCAGTTTGTCCGGGGGCAAAATAAAGGGGATTGCGGGTACCAAAAGCGGAAAGCGCCCCACTAGCACCATCTCCATCCAAAAAGTTGAGGGTATTGGTAAAGTCATCTTTAGCACCTCCCGTCGCTTCTAACCAGAGGTGGATATTTTCCGTTACGGGGAAACTGTAGTTTAAAACTTCTAGCAGTAAATCGTTGCCGTCCGGTTGGGTAAAGGCTAAGGTACTGGCAAAAGTTCCCGTAGTATCGGCTAAATCGGCAATATTTCCCGTTGCTAGACGGGTATAGAGTAAATCTTTGCCTGTGAAGCTAGTATTTAATTCTAAACGGGCCCGATAACCAAAAGCTGGCACTTGGGGAATCCCTTCACCACCGTTTTTTCCTCCTGTGGCTACCCCATATAATGCCATCACCACTTCCCCGGTTAATTTAGTAGTGGTGGAAAATTGATTATTTTCCAGAAAAGCGACTCGATTTTCTAAGTTATCAACCCTAGCACCCAATGCCGCTAATTCTGTCTCGAATTCCTTGACTAATCGCTTGATTTTGTCTAGATCTTCTTTTAATACCGCTACTCCTTCTTGAATCAATCTTTCTAGGGTATTTAAGCAGGCATTCAACCCGGCGGCAAATTCCCAACGAGTTAAAGCGCGTTCACCGCGAAAAGTGCGGTCAGGATAACCTACTATACAACCATACCTCTCCACGAGACTTCTTAAGGCCTCAAACGCCCAGGCGGTGGGAGAAACATCCCGCAATTGATTGACACTTGTTACCTGTGCCATGGGGTTACTAGAGAGGTTTTCGAGACTATTAGCCAGTACCGGACTAGAAAAACCCAGTAATATCGCTGCTGTTAGGAAATTTTGCTTGATTTTCATTGCTGGTTCCCACACCTACAAGAATGATTATTGTTCTCAGTATAATTAGGTTAGCAAACTTTTTCTAGTCTGGCACTGTTGCAAATATTTTTCAAATGTTACTCTAGATAAAATCTGAATTGCCTAGCATTTATTGATTAAAATAAATCTTAAATGATAATAAAAGCAATAAGTAAATAATTTTATTGTTGCTAAAAACAAGATAGAGACGCTGCTGACAGCATCTCTAAATGATTATTTTTGGTTCAATTGAGGATAAAAAAGAGGTAACTAGCGCAATTCAGCGTTAAACTCGTTAAAAGAGCGTCTTTTTAACTCTACCGATTCTGATCGAGGCAAAAGATCAAAAACCTTTCTTAAGACATCATCCACATCTTCATATTTAACATTGCCCAAACCATCATAAACCACTTTACCTTGTTGGTCTAAAACCACCGTTTGGGGAACCCCACCGCGATAATAGTAACCCGGTTCATCGGGACGATAGGAAGACTTTAAGGGGATAGAATCGACAGTAACGGGGATAATACTGGCGGCGCGACCGTAAAACTCTTGAAAACGGGAGACAATCGCCGCAAATCGCTTACAATCACTACTATCATCCAGATAATAGACGATTATAGCTGGAATTTTCCGTTGAAAAGTTTCCGCTAAATTTAGACGCGGTGGTACGAGGGAACCATTACCCGCGTAGACCACAAAAATATTACCATCGAGGCGATCGTCATCGATCCCCGCGTAGGCGCTAGGGGTTAGCCAAGGAGACAAACTCGTCAGGGCCATAATAAGAAAGACAAGACAGATCCGAAGACGCAGGCGATAACGAGATTTCATGATCAACAGAGTTAGAATATTAAGACAATTTTTCGGTAAAAAATATTGTGACCTTCGAGCGCGATAATTCCCAAACCACCTCGCGAGTCATTGCCGCTAACTCGCGCTTTGCCAATACTTATTATGCCATTCTAGGACTACATCCGAGTGCCTCGGTGATCGAAGTGCGACGCGCCTATCGGGAACTCAGCAAACGATACCACCCCGATACTACCGAACTCAGCCCCGAAGTGGCAACGGCTAAATTCCAGCGTCTTAACGAAGCTTATGCCACCCTGAGTAATCCCGATCGCCGTTCCCTGTATGATTTACAGATAGGTTACTCGCGCTGGAATGTCATCCAAACTATCCCCGATAGCGATGAACCCATAGCTAATCGTAGCGCCTATCTCGATCCGACCGATCGCCCCCTATCTTCGGGAGAAATTTTTGCTTTGTTTATCTTGGCACTCACCCTGCTCGGCTGCTTGTTACTGGCGGTGATTATTGCTATGCTTCGAGGAGAGAATGCTGTCACTGTAGCCCAATTATTTTTGATTTAGATGCGATGAAGATTCCCACTGCTGATACTCCCCTCTATAATCATCCCTTACCGGCGATCGAAGCATGGCTAGTTAAGTTAGGTTGTCGGAAAAATACCGAGAATGTCCACTGTTGGACTGTGGAAAAACTGACATGGAAAGCGGAAATCTGCCTCGATATCGAAGAAATCACCGTTCGTTACTTTCGGGCAGCCAATGATGGCAGTGACATCAATCGCGCTTTTAAATACTCCCTTAGTCGTCAAGATATCGAATCGGCGGTTTTTTCTGGTCCCTAATCAATAGTCCAACTTTTGACTAAAAAGTGCCAGCGATTGGAGCGATCGGGGGGAGAATTCAGGGACTTTTTCCCTGAAAATTGGCTAATTGACCACCTGAAAATCGGTAAAACCCCACACCCCACACCCTACACCCCACACCCTACCCCGTTAAGACAGCGCCGGAGTGGGCAGCAGGGAGAGCTATTCCAAGCATTTGTACTAAATTTCCCGAGACAGGCTGTCAATCCAGTACACTTGTTCAGTTTGAAGTCAAAGCTCCTCCACAACTGGAACCGCTCCCGGCAGTGCAACCGTAGCAATAGGAAGCGGTTTGTACCTCTGCAATTAGATCTAAACTATCCGCTTGTAATAAATCTGGCAGGGTTAATTTTTGGCCTTGACTGGTGCAAGCAGCCAGAGCCTCCATCTGATTAAAATCGCAGTCATAGATATTACCTAAATAATCGATCGAAAGCTGATTACGACACATCAAATGTTCGATAGTATCCCCATTAAAATGACTTTCAAGGAATTGAAGATAGGGTTGATAGAGTTGCCGGTGTTCCAGATGGAAGCGCGTCCTGCCGACGGGTAAGTTAGTGATAGTAAACAGATTGTTAAAAGAAATATTAAAATGTTCTTGCAAGAACTTTTTGTAATCCTGTGTTAGGGATACCTGATCCGGTGTGAGAGAAAAATTCTCTGACTTAGGAATCTGGGGATTATAGACTAAATCCACAATCAAATTCGGCTCTTGAGCGTAGCCAAGACGGTTTAACCATTGTAAAGCATTGATCGATCGATCATAGACTCCCAGACCGCGCATTTTATCCACATTATCGGCAAGATAACAGGGTAAAGAAGCCACCACCCGCAGCTGATGGGCAGCGCAATATTCAGGAATATCAGTAAATCCTTTCTCGAAATAAATAGTTAAATTCGAGCGCACAATTACCTCTTTTCCCGCTTTTCTAGAGGTTTCCACAATTGGTTTAAAACCGTAGAGCATTTCGGGAGCGCCGCCGGTCAGATCGACGGTTTTAATTTGGGGAAATCTTGCGATCAGTTCGATAATTTGTTCGCATACTTCTGGAGTCATTTCTTCGGAGCGAACTGGACTAGCTTCCACATGACAATGGCTACAAGCAAGGTTACATCTTTTCCCTAAATTAATTTGCAGAACCGAGATTTTTTGCTTAGTTAAAGGAGTTTTTAGTTTCTCAAAAAAAGGAATCATGGGAGAGTAATCACTAATCAGTAATTAGTAAACAGAATCACTAATCAATGATAACTGATAATGGATGAGTTTTTTGTCAATGGGCAACTACTAACTCAGATAAACTTGATTTTTCTCTTAGTTGCCAGGGGATAGCTCAGAAAGATTAGCTGATTTTTCTTGCCAATCTTGACCAATTTTAATTGTCACATCAGAAGCGAGATTCCCTGTACTTTCCACCAAAACTTCCCCGACACCAAGGCTATTATGCAGGGCAGCAGCGAGGGAATTATCCCCTTTTTGAGCAATAATTTTGGTAGTTTCTAGAATTGGCGATGAAGACTTAGAGACAAAAACATTTTCATAACCCAATGAGCGCAGATATCTGACTAGAGTTTGCACCGCTTCTGGATTATCGGTGCTATCTTCCACAGCGATGCGAGTCGGTTGCGTAGTTTCTTCAGTGTCAGCCATAAAAAAGCCGTGGTTGAAATGTTGAGCCACTAGCTCTTGAATTTTACTTTGATTGGGCAACCAATAACTGATCCCTTGCCGACCATCACCATTAAAGTCTCCTGGTAGGAGTAGCATTTGCACATCAGCTCGCTCAGTTTTGGAGGCAAAACCGGCTAGGGCGAGTAACTCCTCTAAACTGAGATTAGTATCGATACTATTGCGGATAACCTCGATAATATCAGGAATTTTCAATAAAGTTGCTGGTTTTAGGGTTTGTTCCACTAAAGACCGCATTAATTGCTGTTGTCGTTGGATACGACCGATATCGCCTTTAGCATCGTAACGAAAACGGGCAAACTGGAGGAATTTCTCGCCGTTGAGGTGTTGTTCCCCTTTTTTCAGGTCAATGTAGAGGTGTTGACTAAAATCTTGGTACTTCATGTCTTTGGGAACATATACCGTCACCCCCCCCAAAGCATCAATTAATTTTTCCACACCCTGCACATTAATGCGAACATAGCGATCGATAGCGACTCCCTCTAAAAGATGACTAACCGTTTCCGCCGTTAAAGCAGGTCCACCGAGGGCGTTAGCTTCATTGATTTTTTTCTCCCCGTAA
This sequence comes from Microcystis viridis FACHB-1342, assembly GCF_014698335.1. Taxonomy (GTDB): domain Bacteria; phylum Cyanobacteriota; class Cyanobacteriia; order Cyanobacteriales; family Microcystaceae; genus Microcystis; species Microcystis ichthyoblabe_A. The sequence continues at coordinate 34,715 of NZ_JACJSV010000050.1, forward strand.
CCCTCGATATCGGTGCGGGTATCCCGGGGGATGGAAAGCATGGTTAACTTCTGTCTTTGGGGGTCAAAACGCAGTAACAGCATGGTATCGGTTAAACCCTCCAAGGAATTAACCGGGGCATGATAACCCAAATCTGGGGTTTCTGCCTCCTTGACATCGGATGTCAACACTTTTGCGCCGACTACCAGAATATTAACGGGGCGGTTGAGGGCGGGAAGTTGCAGATTTTCATAGGATATGGCCTGCTGATTGTTAAAAGCGGCGGCTTCTTGAGGACTAAGAGCAGCTTGTCGCAAAGGTGTGGAGGAGAGAGACACAGCCAACATAGCACCGGCCGTAGCGGAAACTAGGGCGCAGCCAGTTAAGCCTAGGGCTGTCAGGAACCATTTACTGGACAATCGCCGCTTTTTAACAGGTTTAGCCGCTAATTTGCTTGATTTTCCGCTTTTAAGCCTTGATTTTGTCTTGTTAACCACAAATTGCCTCACACAATCACTAAATATCTCCCTAAAACCATATTTTAAAGGGATGAACTATTTTTTTTCTCAGATACCCGGAAAAGATTATTAAACTAATTGGGTTTTCTAGAGAGTTAGCAGATAATATAGCAGAATTTTTCCTTATCGTTGTTCTGCATGGCAATTTTGTCGAAATATCTAGGGTTTGCTGGTGGGGAAGTGGGAAAGTGGGGTGTAGGGTGTGGGGTGTAGGGTGTAGGGTGTAGGGTGTGGGGTGTGGGGTGTGGGGTGTGGGGAGAATA
>NZ_JACJSV010000051.1 GCF_014698335.1 Microcystis viridis FACHB-1342
GAAACTAGGAGCAGATTTTTATTTTGCTACTCCTTATCATTCGTGGGAGAGGGGATTAAACGAGCATACCAATGGACTGTTAAGACAATTTTTCCCCAAGGGAACGAATTTTAAAATCGTTAAGCCAGAGGAGGTGGAAAGAGCCGTAAACTTGATTAACAATCGTCCTCGAAAATGTCTTGACTATCGTACCCCGAATGAGGTATTCTATAAAGGTAGATCAGACAGTGATGCAATTCAGACTTGAATTGGCCATGTGTAACCCTATACTAAGAAAAAGTATTGCTCTTTTCATCTCTCTAATAATTCCTTTAAGTTATTTAAAGAAATGTGCTTTTATATACTAATAATAATTAACTAAATTAAGAGAAATTTACCAAGATGATTTTACCGATTGTGCTTCGATATACAAAAAAAGTGGCAAGGCAAAAAAATCGACAGGGATAATCCCCGCCGACGTTGTGATCAGAGGTGCCAACACCAGCATTTTGCAGTGTACTCCGACTTAAAAAGTATTGTAAAACATCTTAAATACATATATAATCAAAAATAGCCAACAAGTATAAAGCAAGTGGGATTATGCCGATCGCAAGAGACATCACCCAATTGGTGGGACGGACACCCCTAGTTCAACTGAATCGAATCCCAGTGGCAGAGGGAGTAAAAGCCCGCATCGTCGTCAAACTGGAAAGTATGAACCCCGCCGCCTCGGTTAAGGATCGCATCGGTGTCAGTATGGTGGAGGACGCGGAAGCCGCCGGACTAATTCACCCCGATAAAACAATTCTGGTGGAACCCACTTCCGGCAATACCGGCATCGCCCTGGCCATGGTGGCGGCGGCCAAAGGCTATCGCTTAGTCCTGACTATGCCCGAAACCATGAGTTTAGAACGACGGGCAATGTTAAAAGCTTACGGGGCGCAATTAGAATTAACCCCGGGTAGCCAAGGCATGAAAGGAGCGATCGCCCGGGCCGAGGAAATAGTCGAAAATACCCCCAACGCCTATAGTTTGCAACAGTTCCGCAACCCGGCCAACCCGAAAATTCACCGAGAAACCACCGCCGAGGAAATCTGGGCCGATACCGATGGCCTGGTAGATATCGTTATTGGTGGCGTGGGAACCGGGGGAACCATTACTGGTATTGCCGAAACCATTAAACCCCGTCGTCCCCAATTTCAAGCGATCGCAGTTGAACCCTCTAATAGTCCCGTCTTATCGGGAGGACCACCCGGACCGCACAAAATCCAAGGCATCGGGGCTGGTTTTATCCCGGCAATTTTCCGACCGGAATTAATCGATGAGGTGATTATCGTCGATGATACGGACGCTTTCGCCTACGCGCGACGGTTAGCTCGTCAGGAGGGACTACTATCGGGCATTTCGGCTGGGGCTGCTTTATGGGCGGCGATTCAGGTGGGCAAAAGACCCGAAAACGAAGATAAATTAATCGTCATGATTCAGCCTAGTTTTGGGGAACGTTACCTCAGCACGGCCCTGTTTAAAGACCTCGAAGATATCGACTAATAGGACAATAAATTGATGGAATTTGCAACGAGGGCGATTCATGGGGGGCAAGAACCAGACTCTAGCCATGGGGCGGTAACGGTTCCCATTGATCTCACTTCCACCCATAACACCAGCTTGACTACGATTATCGATTGGGATCGAGAATAGGAACGATTTAAAGCGGCATCTGGAAAAGGCCTTGATTAGTTAGGCGAAGTTTTTATCTCATTTGATGGGTTAAACAATGTTTTTTGACTCGGAAGATTGGCAAACGATTATTTTTCGGCTCAGTATGGCTATGGCCGTCGGCTGTCTGATTGGTTATAACCGACAGCGAGGCGGTCGTCCGGCTGGATTGAGAACTTTTATCATCGTTAGTCTCGGGGCTGCCATGTTCGTGATGATTCCCCTACAAGCGGAAGGAGATGTGGGTTATGCGTCTTCTAATGCTCTCAGTCGTACTATTCAAGGGGTCGCTTCTGGTGTCGGTTTTTTAGGGGCGGGAATCATCCTACAACAATCCCATCGGGAACTAAATAAGGTACAAGTGAAAGGCTTGACTTCGGCGGCGACTATCTGGTTAGCGGCAGGATTAGGCGCGGCTTCTGGTTGCGGTTTATGGCAGATGGTTCTGGTGGGAACTTTTTTCACTCTCTCCACCCTCAGTGGCATTAAACGACTGAAGAAAAAACAACCCTTAGCCAAATATATTAAAGGTCGTAAGAAAATATCTCCGATTAATCAAGAAATAGACTCATCGGATAGTTCAGCATCTCATTAATAAAAAAAGCGATAAAAATTAATTTTTTATTAAAAGAGCAAAAGCTTTTCTGTAATGGCTTTTGGCTCAAAAAGTTTATATTTTATCTAAAATTTATCGTTTAAAAAATATAATAAATTTTTTATAAAATTTTCTGTATATAAACAACATACAAGTATTTTGTATGATAGCATTTAGATAGAGTAACTAATTTTTCTAAACAGGAGAAAATCCAACTATGATCAACCGAAATAAGAGCTTTAAAAGCCTCAAAAATCAAGTTTTCCAGCTGCTGATTTTCCTCTTAACTGTCACTTTGCTCCTAGGGGGAAGGGGAAATGCGATCGCCTTGCCGCTACTCCCCGAACCGTTGGCCGTCATCGACCGTGCAACAGCAACGGGTGGCACTGTGGTGGAACCAGTCAAGAAAAAAAATGAGGTTTCTAGCCCAAAAATTCTCGAAGATGCCCAAATTGCCTATGAAAAAGCCATCCAAGCGGCAAAATCGGCTATCGATGACCTAAAGGCTCAACTAGCCGCTCCTTCTCTCGACAAGAAGATTATCGAAGCTCAACAGGACAACCTAGAGGACTTAGCGGATAATATTGACGATCTAGGGGAAAAAGTGAGTAAATTGACGAAAAAATTGACCAAATCCGGGGCTAAACTCAGTGAAACCCTGCAAAACAACCTTATTACCCTAGAAAATAGCCTCGTTAATACCTCCGAGACGATCGATATCTTAGCCGACGACACCGAACGACTCAAAGACAATGCTTCCCCTTTCCTGAAAACTCGCGTAGAAAAGACCATCGACGCGGTTAAACAAACTCTACAAGAAAGCGATCGAGCTTGGCAAGAACTGATCTCCTCGGCCACCACGGAACTGGAGAAGACTAGCACCCCGAAATAAATAGGGCTTGCAAGGGCATAAAATCGGTCTTTTTTGGGGTAATTATCGTTTTTACCCCAAAATTATCAAATCCGATCCCTAATAGCTGTCTCCCGTCTCCTGTCTCGGAGTCTCCTGTCTCGGAGTCTCGACTACAAAATTAATTTTGCACGACTACTTACCAATCATGACGCTTACCTATCAACCATCAACCCCCCATCGCTGGCACTTTGATAATCGGGCGATTTTGCCCCTTAGAAACCCTAATTTCTGGAAAATCGAGAGTGGAGTCGTGAAAACCTCCACCTGGTTAGAAGATGGAACCCTGATCGTCTTGGGATTGTGGGGACCTGGCAATTTTGTTGGCAAAACCCTAGAGAGAGTCAATCCCTATCAAGTTGAGTGCATCACTCCTGTACAAGCAGTTTCCTTTTCCACAGTTGAGAGTTATCAAATGGCAGAAATTCTGCTGTCTCATCTTCAGCAAGCACAAGAACTAAGTATTATTCGTAGCTACAAACGTACTGATGTTATGGTCTTGAAATTACTGTCATGGTTAGGCAATCAATTTGGTAAACAAACCGGTACTGGACAATTAATTGATGTGCGTCTAACTCATCAGGATATCGCTGACTTATTAGGAACTACTAGAGTCACAATTACCCGCGCACTTAATCATCTTGAACAACAGGGGGCCGTGGAACGTCTTCCCGTCCATCGTCTTCTTTTACGAGAGGAGGAAATCTGGCACTACGAGATTTAGAATGGGAAGGATTATCTCTTTTTTCAATCTATGAATTGGTTAGTAGCCCTTTTAATTACTAGCATGACGAGTTTTGTAGCCACAAATCTTGATGATCTGATGGTGCTAATGTTGTTTTTCTCGCGACTTAATGCTAATTTTCGACCTCGACACCTGATTATTGGTCAATACCTCGGTTTTACCCTGATTCTCCTAGCTAGTTCCCTCGGTTTACTATTTGGGTTACTGGTTTCTAAAGAATGGATTGGTCTATTAGGATTTATCCCTCTAATTATCGGCATTAAACAACTTTTGTCAAGGGAAAATGAGGATTATATTCAAGAAGTAAGAGAAGATGTTAATTATTCTAAAAATCGCTCCTTTGTTCCTCGTTTTCCCTCCCAAACCTATTACATCGCTGCCGTGACCGTGGCTAATGGCGGTGATAATATTGGTATCTATACCTCTCTTTTTGCCAATAATTCCCCGATGCACGTCTTAATTATTATGATAATTTTTTATCTCATGATGGGGATTTGGTGCGTCCTAGCCTATTTTTTGATTACCCATCCCAGGATAGCTAAAGTGGTTACAAACTACGGACATAAAATTAGTCCTTTTATCTATATTTTTCTAGGGATTTATATATTAGTTGACAGCCAATTCTATCGTTTATTTTTAACCTATTAACCAAGAATGCCTAAAAAATTATCTTTCAGCTACACTAACTAATACTAAATCCTCTTTAAAAGTTATCTATGAGCTACATTGACCGGAATCAATTTTCTGCAACTTTCGACATCGCCATTATCGGGGGAGGATTTAGTGGTTCCCTCGTGACGGCGAACCTGTTACGCGACACAGGGACTCCATTATCGATCGCCCTGATCGAGTGCCGAAAACCCCTCGGTACGGGGATCGCCTACGGAACGCGAGACAGCGGCCACCTGCTCAATATTCCTGCGGGCAAAATGAGCGCCTTCGAGGACGATCCCGAACATTTCCTCCACTGGTTAGCGGATAACGGCTATCGATCGATCGATCCGGCCAGCTTCGTACCGCGTCTAGTGTACTGCAAATACATCCGATCGATCCTAGAAGAAGCGCGGAACAACGCCATTGCCGATCACCGTCTGGAGACATTTACCGATGCGGCGATCGATCTGGTACTCGACGGGGAAAAGGCAACGATTACCCTCAAAGGAGGCAAGAAAATCAGCGCCGCTAAAGTAGTTCTGGCGCTGGGCAATTTTCCCGCAACGGTTCCCCAACCCCTCGCGTCTCTCAAATTCCCTCTATCTCCGCGACGCTTGGGAGACGGACACACTCCCCGAGCTAAAACCCGATGGGACGATTCTGCTCGTCGGTACGGGGTTAACGATGGTGGATATGGTGGTTTCCCTGGCACAAAGGGGATTCACGGGCAAAATCCACGCAGTTTCCCGTCATGGCCTGATCCCTCGATCGCACCGACCCACCGATCCCTATCCCCCGTTCCTCACCCTCGAAACCGCGCCCCAGACCACCCGGGGACTCCTAGGGCGAATTCGCGCCGAGGTAAAAACCGCCGAGAGTCAAGGTCACGACTGGCGGGCCGTTTTAAACGCCTTACGTCCGATATCTCAAGGTCTATGGCATTGTCTGCCGATAGGGGAACGCGCCAGATTTCTACGCCACCTGAAAGCCTATTGGGAGGTTCTTCGCCATCGCCTCGCCGACGAGATCGCCAGTATCCTCGACGAGGCTGTAGAATCGGGACAATTAACCTATCATGGGGGAAGAATTGAAACTGCTGAGGTTAAAAACGGCTGTGTAGAGGTTACTATCCGTCAACGGGGGACGGGAAACCTCTTAAACCTAACCGTCGATCGAATCATTAACTGTACCGGCGCGAGTAACGATTACAGGACCATAACCGATCCCCTCGTCGTTCATCTTCGCCAACGGGGGTTAATCCGTCCCCATCCTTTGAATTGTGGTATCGAAACTGCGGACAACGGGGCGATTCTCAGGCCAGACGGTACGGCGTCGAACACGCTGTACACCTTGGGAAATCCCCGCAAAGGCGATCTCTGGGAAACCACCGCCATTCCCGAACTGCGTTTACAGGCGGCCGAACTGGCCCGGGATTTGTTGCGATCGCTGAAAGAGAGAATTTCTCTCCCCACGGCCTACTCGATCGCATTCCGGCCGGCGGCGCCGATTTTCCGTCAGCTTTTTGATAGGGAATCGAGTACCTACACCTATCTGATCGCTGATTCGGCTACGGGGGAGGCGATTTTAATCGATCCGGTCCTCGAACAGGTCGATCGTGATCGGCAGATTCTTTGGCAGTTGGGGTTAACTCTACGCCAAACCATGGAAACCCATGTCCACGCCGACCATATCACCGGAGCGCACCGATTACGCGAGTTAACCAACTGTTCGATCCTCGTTCCCGAAAACGCGGAAGTGAGCGATATCGATGGTTATGTGCGCGATGGCGACATCTGGATCGTGGCAGGTCAGCAGCTAAAAGCGATCGCTACTCCGGGCCACACCGATAGTCATATAGCCTATCTCATCGATGAAAAACGCCTATTAACGGGGGATGCACTCTTAATTCGCGGTTGCGGTCGTACCGATTTTCAGAACGGTTCGCCGGAGGTGCTATACAAGACGGTAACGGAGAAGTTATTCACTCTCCCGGACGATACGCTAGTTTACCCCTGTCACGATTATCTGGGAAGAACGGTCTCCTCGATCGGTGAGGAAAAGCGCTGGAATCCCCGTTTCGCCGGCCGCAATCGCGAGGACTTTGTGGAGTTGATGAATAATCTCAATCTACCCTATCCCAAGAAGATGACGGCGGCCTTAAGTGCCAACGCACGGGGTGGTAAGGTGGTTTTCGTGATGGATTATCAGATATAAACGGGCAAGCGTTTGATCGCCCCGTCGGTCCTGCGCTACACTGGATAACGAAACACTGGAGGAGTACAAGCCCATTCCTACTGCCGCGCAACAGCTAACCTGTTTTATTTTAAGTTATTGGGCAACGAAGATGTATTTGCCCGTTAATATTGTTCGGATTGACGAGAGAACGGGAAATATCTGGCTCTTCTAGGTTCTGTGTGATAAGTTTAATTGACATTATGATCGATCGATCTTTGTGTCCTTTGTGTCTTTGTGGTTCGTTCCACCCCCTCGCTCTTGAGAAATGTATGTTAGAATACATTTTACCCACCAAAGCTGGGAGAGCCAATATCTTTTTTCTCGCTGGGGAAGAGCAAGAAATTATTATTTTAAAAAATGGCGATTGGACGTATGTATGATAAAACGCGAGTTTGAATCGATGAGTCGCGAAGAATTGCGAGCCTATATTCTCGAACATAGAGAGGACGAGAGGGCCTTTCAAATTTATCTTGATCGGGTGACGTCCGAACCGGGAGAAATTTATCCCGCACCGCATTCGATCGAGGATTTAAGCCATTTTCCCGATCTCGTGACCAAAAATCGTCGCAATAAACAACAGAAAATATAAAGCCGATGCGCTATTATTTACAGATTTTATGATTACTCTCGAAAAGTTCGATTCCATAGTTTTCTAGAAACTCGATCGCTAGAGATTTCCAAGTCGCATCATCTCTAGGATAAAATTCGGGTGTACAGACATACGCCTCTAGATTCAAGTCTAGATAGTTTTTGTCCAGCCTTGCGTCGAAATAACTGATCGTGTTGCTTAATTGATTGATCGCTTGACAACGATTTTTAGTAACTTTTTTGAGGCTGTTTGCATTGAATTTGAATTCGACAAAGCAGAAATCACTTTTATCGAAAAATACACAATCACAATGGGAAGTTCCAAATCCTAAAAGACCTTTTCTGCCATCAATAGGGATAAAGCCAATTATTGTATTATCGCTAACCTTGAATGTTTTAGTGTCGTCGAAATCGTTAATTAAAATGTCCTCATCGTTCAAGTTAATAGTACAAGTCGAATTCACGGGAATATCGATAATGATAAAAGACTGACCATTGTAGTCGATAATTAGAAACTCATGTCTCTCCTCGATTTGTATAAATTGATCGAGTTTGTCTATTTTTTGGGATAGATAGCTTTTGATTTCGTCAAACTCTGTCATTTTCTTTTGAAGGTTCTAGCGTGAATATTATATAGAGCGTTAAATTCACCTCCCATCATTTCGGATACGGTATCTAGATAATTCTGAGCGATCAATCCCGTGTTACTATCAAAAATAGATTCACAATAATTAGCCTCCTCATCTAAAGATTGATTTCCTAGAGAGTACGCGGAAAATTCAGCCGCATTCAACCAGTAATCTTCTGGTATTATTTCCGACACTTCAGACTGTGCCGATGGATTTTTTTCAACAACTCTTTTGGCGAATAGTAAATTATTAAAAACTGATAAAATATAAGGACTGTGGGTAGTGATAATTAATTGATTATCTTCATTCCGATTAACCATTATCGCTAATAATTCAATTAAATGCTTCTGTGCAACTGGAAATAAATGCGCTTCTGGTTCCTCTATAATTCTCAAAATTATCGAATCATAAATAATATTTAAAAAGATGTCCTGTAAAATTCTAATACATTCCTGCTGACCAGATGAAGCATTACGAAGATCAATAGAATATCGCTCGTTTTTGTTAAATATAATCTTTTCTTCAGAATTGCCAATTAAGTATTCACCTTTTAATATTAAATCTATTTTATTTTTTATCACTCTTAAATACTCAATTCCTTTTTTATTTGCCTGATAGTTAATTAATCCATCAAAGCCAGAAAATTTTCTAAAAACTTGTTTAATAAGTTCCACTTTTTCTATAAATTGTAGCATTAAAAATTCATCTATCATTTGCAGTTTGTTAGCAAAATATTTTTTACTATTTTCTTTTAAATCAATTTCAATACTTGCAAATAAATATTTCTCAAATAAGTCAGAATAAGTTACCGTTGCATTTCTTCCAGCAATTATAAATAGTAAATCTTCTTGCTCGTTTTCAAATAAATTATTCAATAACTTTGATAGATATTGATAGGATAAACTATACTGGGTCAAATTATCTATTTTGATATATGGTTTTTCGGAGTTATCAATATTTTTTTTGGACAAATTAATATAATCTGCAAAACCGTTTTTGAACTGTTCATCTAAAAAATTTTCGCTAAATATTAAGCATAAATTTTTATTTAAATCAAGATTCAATTGTATATATCTATTTTTTTGAAAACTATAATAAAATCTAACCTCAAAATTCAAAAAATTGAGCGTAGAACCAAAAAAATTATAAAACTTTATTTTTATAAATTCTCTAAAATAAGTGTCAATATCTGTATATTTCGGTATTTTTTCTTGGGCGAATAAAAAACTTTCAGATTTTAGATTTTCTTTTAATGATTTAAAAAAATAAATTAATTTAGCGATCGTACTCTTGCCGCTTGCCTGTTCACCGATTAAAACCAGAACTTTTCTAATCTCGATTTCAGCGTACTCGATCGCTCCGAAATTTTTAATGACAATTTTTTGCATAGATGCGTGCGCTCTCTATCCGGCTATAGACCATAGTACCGCAAGCGCTCTCTACCCCACCATCCCCAACCCGCGACTATTTCCCGTTGCTCATCCATTCCCGAAAGTGACGAGAAGATCATTCAACGCATCCATATCACCATCCATTAAAAATGCGTCGTGACCGTGCGGCGATCGCAACCAAAATAATTCAGAATTGGGGATATATTTCGCCAATTCCTCTTGTTCTACGGGAGGATAAAGAAGATCCGAATCGATCGCCACGATCGCCGTCGGTTGTTGAATCGACTGTAAAACCGATTCGTAACTCCTTCCCGTCCGGGTGACATCATGACGATCCATCGCCCTACTTAAGGTGATATAAGCATTGGCATCAAAACGTTCGACTAACTTTTTCCCCTGATATTCTAAATAGCGGGCGATCGTGAACTCTCCCCCCTCCCCGTACTCGCGGCCGAAACGTTCCTCAAAACTGGCGTGCGATCGGTAGGTAGTCATCGCCATCATCTGGGCTGCCGATAAACCCCGGGACGGAGGGCGATCGAGCGCATAATTTCCCCCTTGCCAATGGGGATCGGCATAGATCGCTCCCCTTTGAGCCTCTCCCAGCGCGATACACCAGGCCGAATGTCGTCCCGAAGCCGCAATCACAGCGATCGATCGCGTCCTCTCTGGGTACAGTAGCGCCCACTCCAAAACCTGCATCCCTCCCAAGGAACCCCCGATCACCAACCGCAAAGACTCGATCCCCAATGCGTCCACCAACAGCCGTTGTAGGTGAACCAGATCCCGAATGGTGATCTCTGGGAAAGTCGGGCCGTAGGGTTTACCGGTACGGGGATTGATCGAAGTGGGGCCGGTTGTCCCGTAGCAACTGCCGAGAATATTGCTACAGACAATAAAATCGCGGGTCGGATCGAGAACGCGTCCCGTTCCTAACAAAGGTTCCCACCAAGCTTCCACGTCGGCCGATCCCGTGAAGGCATGACAGACAATAACCCCGTTATCCCGCTTGTTATTCAAAATTCCCCAGGTTCGATAGGCGATCCGCACCCTTTCGAGAACCGCCCCCGATTCGAGAACAAAAGGACGCGGTGGGGAATAGAAACGGGTTTCCGGGGAGATCAAGTCTAGGCGATCCATGGGCAGGGTGGTTGGTTATAAACTCTGGAAAGTTTGCTGGAAATCCTCGATAATATCGTCAATATGTTCCAAACCCACGGAAACGCGGATTAATTCGGGCTTTACTCCCGCCGATCGCTGTTCTTCCTCGTTTAACTGCTGGTGAGTCGTCGAGGCGGGATGGATAACGAGGGTTTTTGCGTCGCCCACGTTGGCGAGATGGCTGGCCAGTTTCACCCGGTTGATAAAATTCCGCCCGGCCTCGAAACCGCCCCGAATCCCGAAGGCTAAAACCCCGCCGAAGCCGTGTTTTAGGTACTTCTTCGCCCGTTCGTGGTAAGGATGTTCCGGTAATCCGGGATAGTCCACCCATTGCACCTGCGGCTGTTCTTTTAACCAGTTCGCCAAGGCCAACGCATTGGATACATGACGATCGACCCGTAGGGAGAGGGTTTCCAATCCCTGTAGCAGTAAAAATGCGTTAAACGGACTCAAGGCCGGCCCGAAATCCCGCAATCCTTCCACCCGGGCCCGGATAATAAAGGCGATATTGCCCAAAGGGCCCGACGGTCCGAATACCTCATAGAAATTCAACCCGTGATAACCCGGCGCGGGTTCGGTAAACTGGGGAAATTTGCCGTTTCCCCAGTCGAATTTACCCGAATCGACGATTACTCCGCCGATGGAAGTGCCGTGACCGCCGATCCATTTGGTGGCCGATTGCACCACGATATCGGCCCCCTGTTCGATCGGGCGACAGAGATAGCCGCCGCAGCCGAAGGTATTATCGACGATCAGGGGAATGCCGTTCTCGTGGGCGATATGGGCCAGGGCGGCAAAATCGGGAATATTAAATCGGGGATTGCCGATCGTCTCGACGTATAAGGCTTTAGTGCGATCATCGATCGCCGCTCGAAAAGCCTCGGCCTCATCGCCATCGACGAACTTGACATTTATTCCTAAACGCGGTAGGGAGACTTTGAACTGATTATAGGTTCCGCCGTAGAGGTAGCTAGTGGAAACGATATTATCCCCCGCACCGGCAATATTAGCGATCGCTAGTATTGCGCCGCCTGACCGCTAGAGGTGGCCAGGGCCGCCGCACCCCCTTCTAAAGCGGCGATCCGCTTCTCGAAGACATCGGTGGTCGGGTTCATGATCCTGGTGTAGATGTTACCGAACTCTTCTAGGGCAAACAGTCGGGCCCCGTGGTCGGCATCGTTGAAAACGTAGGAGGTGGTTTGATAGATGGGAACGGCGCGGGCCTTAGTTCCGGGGGCAGGTTCTTGGCCGGCGTGTACTTGCAGCGTCTCGAAACGGTAACGGTCAGACATAGGCGATCGGGGAGGAAAATAAAGGGGAAATTCCTCGATTTGTGCGATCGAGGAAAAAGGGTGATTAAATTACCTCATTAGGGGATGGAATGGGTACAGTGGGCTTATCTGTTTACTGTATTTTCCTATCATAGCCATCTTCTGCGAGTCAATTTATTGAGATATCCTTTATACAAAATATCTTTTATACCGAAACTGGATTGTGTTAGGGTAATTGCTAAGTAAGTAGTTCTAATCCCCTTAATCCCCCCTTGATCAGGGGGTGCCGATCCCCCCTTAATCCCCCCTTAATAAGGGGGGCATCTGACAATTTTTAACACCTACCTACTTACAAAAGAAAGTACCAGCTAGACTGGTGGAATGAGAATGTACCATTTAGACCAAAGGAAATTTTGTTATAATTGCTTCTGGATAACCCCGATTCCTTTCTTGGATAAATAAATGCTTTTTTGTCCAACTTTCTGACTAAAACTAACGAGATAATCGTTTTAATTCATAATTTCTAAAACATTTAATTGACGACTATAATAACTATAAATAGACCAGTATTTCCCGATATTTTGCCAGCCAGAAGGGAGAGAAATAACGAGACTAAATCTGACTTTATCGAAAAAATACAGGACAAGTTTACTTTTATTTTATAGATAAAATTATCAAGAATTACCTGATTTGTAATCCCATCCCATAAACTATCTCTATTACCAATTAAAATGCTCAAAATTCGCCTTTTAGCTAGACCAAGTAATCTCTTTTTTTTGTTATTAATTTTGGCGATTATTTTTAATCCTTTCGTGATTGTCAATGCGGGAGAAAGAGGGGTTTTAATGGTTTTTGGTCAAGTACAGGAGAAAATACTTAATGAGGGTATTCACGGGATTATTCCCGTTGTTAACACGGTAAAAAAACTAAGTGTGAGAATCCAAAAACAACAGATAGCGGCCGAAGCTTCCTCCAAAGACCTACAGGAAGTATTTACAGATGTAGCCCTGAATTGGCATATTTTAGCATCAGAAGTTAATACTATTTTTCAACAAATTGGCGATGAAGCGGCTGTCATCGAACGAGTGATCGATCCAGCAGTGGAGGAAATTCTCAAGGAAGTTATGGCTAAATATACCGCCGAAGAATTAATTACTAAACGGGAGGAGGTGAAAGGGGAAGTAGATATTCGTTTGAGCGAAAGACTGAAAAATTATCATATCGGTGTCGATGATATTTCTTTGGTTCATGTCAACTTTTCCGATCGCTTTACCGAGGCGGTGGAAGCCAAACAAATTGCCGAACAGGAAGCCAAAAAAGCCGGTTTTATGGTGCTGAAAGCTCTGAAAGAATCGGAAGTGAAAATCAATCTGGCTAAAGGAGAGGCGGAAGCTCATCGCATTCTCCAAGATTCCTTAAGTCCAGAAGTTTTACAGAACAAAGCGATCGAAAGATGGGACGGTAAACTCCCCCTATTTATGGATGATAATCTGCTCAAGTCCCTTGAATTGGTTAAAGATAAGCGAAAAACTAGATGATAAAAACAATTTATTAAAACCAGAAGAAAGAATACTTGATTTTATTGAACTTCCCTGCGAGGAACTCCTCTATGCTGTTTAAATCCCGAAAGACAAAGCAGAAATTTAACGCTGATTACTGGCGAGATCATTCGGCCAACGAACGCACCTATCTGTCTTGGATGCGTGCCTCGATCGCTTTGATGGGTTTTGGTCTGGTCATTTTGCGTTTACGAACGGCATCTTCTACGGCCCTAGAGGTCTGTCAAAGCAATAATTATGGATAATGGGAGGAGTAAAATAAGCAAATTAACCCACTTGTATCCGTCAATTTCAACTTTACCGACTACTAGGGCCTGGTGATGAAACCCTAATTTTTCTCGATCGCGTAACAGAATCGGCCGATTTTCGGGGGATTTTCGGCCATGAGGTTGGCCGTGATCGTTTTTAGGCCTCGAAGAAAAGGGAGTAAATTATTCGTTTTCGAGCCATCTTGTTGATTATCCCGGCCGATTTGCCAGTTCCACTCTTCCCACCAAGGTTGTTCCTGTAGATTCTTGGCGACGAGATCGATCGTGAAGAGGTAAATTCCTGGTTCGGGAAACTTATCGGGGTGGATCGTGGTGACAAAATTTAGCTTTCGGGGAGCTTGTCCTGCTGGGGAATCGAGATTCCATTTGGATATCTTGATCGCTTTTTGTAAATTGGAATCATCTTTTAAAACTTCTTTTGAGTTTTGAAATGTGTTCGAGAATTTATTGGGAACCTCGATGCTTTGTAAGGGTTCGATCGAACGGACATCGATCGCCACCGTATGCTCGCTCGTATCAAGGGAAACACTATCGGAAATCTCAATCGCATCTGTAGAAGTTTGCGGTATTTTCCAGAGTTGATTATTCTGGTCTTTAGCTTGAACTCTAAAGCCATTTAATGATAGATTCCATTCTCCTAAAACTGCTTTTTCTTCGGCGGGTTTTTCTTCAATTTCTCGATCTAACAAAAATGGTTCCTTTACAAGATGATTGGGTGAAAAAATAGCAATTTTGCTATTGGCTAAAATGTTCTCTTGGCGTTCTTGTAAGCTGGCAAAATATTGAGTTATGTCGTTGTGACGACCAATAAAAACTACATAAAATGGACGAAATTTATTGCTAGATTTCTCGTTGGGAAAGGGAAATTTTTTGATCCTGTTTTGCTCTTGCACATAGACGGTTCCTTCAAATTCGCTTTGAATCGCCCAAATCGCTACGGCGTATTCAGGATGCTTTGAGTTTAAATAAGTTTCTTGAATTTTTCTCGTGAGAAGTGTCACATCTCCCGATGCTTGATCGAGATCAGTAACGATAACCTGTAGGGAATTTTTTGTCCCTGGTTCGACAATTAGATTTTGAATAGGAGCGGAAACATCGGGAAAATCTGTACCATTATAAAAGGTGGGAAGTTGGGCTTTTCTAAAATCACTACGGGTGAGCGCATTTCCCGAACGATAGTATTGAACAGGAGTTTTACTGACTAAAGATAGGGTTTCGTCGAGCAGTTTTAGGGTTTGCACATAGAGGCTACCAGCATCGCTAACGTAGCCCAACATTGAGCTAGATCCATCCACTTGAATCGAGATGCCTAGAGGGGTTGAGCGAGTATCCGTCTGTTCGATCGGGGTAGGTATGCACGAAAAAGGCTTTTCTGCTGTATTGCAAGATACAATTCCTAAACAAGTGACTATTGTTATGACTAACCATCGAGCGCGCACCATTCGATCTCCTCGTGAACTACTGCTACCTTCTCTCCTATACTAGGACGGATTCGACGAAATTGGCAGGATGAGAAGGAGTTAACTTTTTTTACAATCCCCCGTGTTGTAATAATAGCACTATAATATGTCAAGTATAGGTGTGCAGTTAATTTCGAGATAGATTGGTTGAAGGGGAAAGATAACGGATATGTATATAGAGCGGCCAGCAGATCGAGATCTCTATGATAGGTTATCGCATGGAGATGATTGTCTTGTTTTAAGTCCTCCAAAAACTGGAAAAAGTTTTTTACTAGAAAGAACGCGCTCGCGTCTTGAAAATGATGGAGTTAAGTGCGTAAGTCTTCGGATGTCCAGAAATCAGCAAGGTAAACTTAGAACTAGCATTCCTACAGAGTTCTATTGGGAATTCATTCACGATCTAGCGACACAGTTCACGATGACTACCATTCTAATCCTAGCCGCTCAGAGTCAGAAGTGGCTAAAACCTGTAGTAAATATGTACCGAAATAATCCCATTAGATAGAGATAACTATGAAACCTGGTGAAATAATTCGTGTGATCGCTATTATCGTTGTGGGCGCGATCCTTATGTTCTTGATTCAACCCTTTATCTTTAGAACGGGAGCGATTTGGTCGCCCAGCGTTCAATATCCGGGAGCGGCCCTAGCGAGTTGGGCGAGTGGGGCGTATATGGTGGCGGCGGGGGTGGTTTTCGGATTGTCGATCGCTTGCACAATTCTCTGGTGCGTGATGACGGCGAAATCGGCCGCTAGACGACCGGATGAACTCAGAGCTTGGAGCTTGTGGTGGTGGCTTCTCGGAATCGTTCCTATTCTGAGTATCGGTCTCGCCATCGGGTTTTTCAATCCGATCGAAGAACTGCGTTTACTCCTCGCCCTCTTTTTTGTACTGGATATCCTCATCCTGTTTTGGCTACCGACTGCCAGTAGCACCCCGGGCCTGTTGATCTACACACCACCCCTATCCCATCAACTGCGGGATATCATCGATCGATTTTAAGAAAAAAAAGGAGGCAATTCAGTATGGCCATGTATGTGATCGGCATCGGGGGAACGGGGGCGAAATGTATCGAGGCAATCACGAAACTCGCCTCGGTGGGACTGTTTACCGAACAACCGTTAAAAGTTCTCTTTATCGATGCGGACGAAACCAACGGGAATCTAGAGCGATCGAGAAACGCGCTCAGTATCTACAGCCGATGTCAGGAGTTGATCGTCGGCAAAGAGAACCAAGATAATAGCCAACTCCATCCCTGGATGAAAACTAAGATCGAATCCTTCGATCTCTGGTCGCCCTTTGGGGGGGTTAATTCCAGTAAAGAATTGAAAGCCTTTTTCAACTACAACACGCTCAAACAAAATCAACCCGCTCTCGGTAATCTATTCGATGTTCTCTACACGAAAGACGAACAGGAAGTCTCGCTAGACGTGGGTTTCCGCGGTCGTCCGGCGATCGGTTCGGCGGTGATGAGCCAAGTGGATCTCGAACGATTGGATCAAGAACCCTGGGGAGCGCTGATCAAACAAATACAAGCAGACACAGGCGCAGGAAAAGCCCCGAAAGTGTTTCTCTGCGGGTCGATGTTTGGGGGAACTGGAGCCTCTGGACTACCGACGATCGCCCGTTTACTGGCCAATAAACTGAAAAATATCGGGGTCAAAGATCGAGTCAAGATCGGTTGTCTGTTCCTGTTGCCCTATTTCGGGTTCACCCCGCCGCCTGGAGAAGATCCGGACGGGATTTTCGCTCGTTCCGAACAATTTTTACTGAACACCGAAGCCGCCCTACGCTATTATGTAACCCAAGCGCGAGAGACCTTCGATACGGTTTTTCTGCTGGGAAATGAAAACTTCTCGAAAGTGGAATTTAGCGTCGGCAAAAATAGCCAGCGCAATGATCCCCACTTCCTAGAACTCTATAGCGCCCTCGCCGCGCGGTATTTTTTCCTCCATACCGCCGAAATAGGGGAAAAAGTCGTTTTAATAGGCCGGGAGCAAATCGGTCGGCTGATTTGGGACGATCTGCCGGATCGAGCGGAAATCCAACCCGCGCTCGTCAACGGGACTCGATTCGCCTACAGTTGGCTGTCCGAGTTTGAACCCGAACTCAACGGCATCCTCAAAAGAAAAGATGATCGCCTGGTACTTACACCCTGGTCGCGCCCTTTCTTTCCCCATAAAGGCTCGGCAGACGGGATGACGCGGTTAGGTGACACCCAACAACAGGAAGCACTGAAGACGATTAGCGCCTGGTGTCGGGATTATCTGACTTGGTTGTACCGCCTGCACCAGATCGAGGGAGAACAGATACAACTCTTTAACACCCAAGCGATGGGTGATCCAGAAAAGTCCCTCCGACGAGAACAGTTAGCAGAACTGGTACTCGATCGCCATCTCGACAATAAAACCAAATCGAGAGACACGATCACCTCTCTGATGCAAAGCCTACAGAGCTATAAACCCGACAACTCCGCGGAGCCTGGGATCGCCGCATTAGCCAAAGCCCTATACACCTTTTGTAAGCAATAGCCTTTAGTCTATGTTTTTATTACTGCCGAAATTAAAATCCGATAGCGATGTCCGTCCCTCCGATCAAGCGGGAAAATGGGACGCGCAAGACTTTAAAACCTTTGGCGATGTGGCCTCCAGTCTCGATTACAAATCCCCCGGCCAGGTAAAAAGTGTCAGTTCCGTCCCCACCATCTGGGCCCGTCCCCTGTCGATGCAAATGGCTCTTCACAACAAGGCCTATCCCATCCATCGGCAGATGCTCGACCAGTGGCAAGGAATGTTAGCGGCCTTGGCCCTTGCGGAAATGCGGCGTTTTCCCCTCTCGGCACAACTGCTAGAACTGGGCCAACTCCGCCATCAAGATCCCTTCGCCCGTGCCCTCTACGAACTGCGCCCCAATCCCCCCAGTAAAGCCCTTTATCTTCTAGAGGCAAAAAACCCGTGGGAAGATGTCTACGTCTTTTTATGGGATGGGAAATCGGTGGGAATGTCTTCCCCCAGTACGATCGTCGTTCCCTCCGAAGCCGGCAAGTGGGAAAATCTGCCCTGGTGGAATCGGCAGACCCGTTGTTTGGAAGCGCCGCAAGGTTATCTCAATGCCAGTGAAAAAGCATTGCTCTGGCGTTGGCTGGAGAACCTCAATAACGAGTTAAATCGCTATACTGG
The DNA here is from genome assembly GCF_014698335.1 of Microcystis viridis FACHB-1342. GTDB lineage: Bacteria > Cyanobacteriota > Cyanobacteriia > Cyanobacteriales > Microcystaceae > Microcystis > Microcystis ichthyoblabe_A. The sequence continues at coordinate 18,342 of NZ_JACJSV010000051.1, forward strand.
GGACGCGATCGCCCAGAATACCATGCGGGGTCTGTTAGCGGAATTTCAGAATAGCTTGGGGGGGCAACCGGAACAACGGCTGAGTTTAAGTAATAATCCCCAATTTTTCGGCGTTCCTCTCAATCGAGGCCTTTTAAACGCCCTCAATCGTCCCGTCAAAGCCGAACCGAAAGAATCCTGCGTGCGGGTCGTGGCCAGCGAGAATAAGCGCGGCCTCGTTCCCCCTCTCCTGATTATCGATCCAGAAATCGCTCGCTCGTGGGATCGATCGCCCCAAGATATCTGGATCTATCAGGATCAAACCCTCGCCTCTCCATCTATCCTCAAGGATTTACAGACTGGGAAAATCCTCTGGAAAGATATCCGGTGGATCGAGTCCAAGGATCTATTTACCCCGGAATTTCACTTTATCGATATGGAAGATGCCCTACCAGGGGGGTTTTTGCCGGATAACACTCCGTCGATCGTGTTCAAAGGACAGGAAATCACCCCTCTCCTGCCCCTCAACCCGATCCTCCTGGACTACTTTACCCCCGAAGAGTTACTGCGGAAGCTCCAGTTCAGTACGCTCAACGGGAGTGAGGGGCCAGTTCTGCGGGTATCCCTAGACCTGCCCCTATCGGGCATGAACAATGACGAGAGAAATCCCCAGAATTATCGGGTGTTTAAAGACTATCCCATCAAGGAAGACAACGCCCTGACCCAAGTTCCGGTTTTAGAGATCTGGCCGAACTTCCGGGCCCAGGGTTGGAAGGAATATTACGCCTTTTACTACGATCTGGAATTTCTCGGTTCCTCGAATCCGCTTGATCGCACTTTTCAGGTGAATTTGCCCGGCGCCAAAGAACCGCATATTTTCCAAGATGGCAAGGGTTCCTATCAACTCACCCGACTAGAGGAGTATCCCTCCTGTATCGAATGTCGGGATCGATCGAAAAACTTCCTCGGCCTAATCCTGCTGAAAACGCCGGCATCGATCGCTCTGGAGGGTTCCTGGAAAGTGGGGGTCGATTTTGGGACATCTTTTACCAATATCTACGTCAATCGCCGGGGAATAACCGAACCGCTTCCCTTAGAAAGTCTGCATCTCAAAGTGACGGAGGTACTGTCCGATACTCGACTGCCCACCCTGTTCGAGTATTTCGTTCCCGAAAACTTCATTCCCCCAGAGAAACCGTTACCCCTCAGTAGCGTGTTAACCACCCGAAAGGCGAATAACGTAGCGAAAGAACGCCCGATCTACGACGGTCGGATCTATATTCCCGATCGCGCGAGATTTAACCCCCAAGAGGGCTGGATCGAAACCGATCTCAAATGGACGAATATCACCATCAATCGGCTTTTTCTCAAGCATTTAGCCCTTCATGTCACAGCCCTCGCAGCCAAAAACGGCATCCAACAAATCCAGTGGTCTCTCTCCTATCCTTCCGCTTTCTCCCGCGCCGATAGAATCCGCTACGCACGCAACTGGCAGGATTTAACCGAGGAGTTGCAGGCAAAAACCGGGATCAGCCAAATTTGCCCGCAACAGGATAATCTCACCTATTTCCGCACGGAAAGTGTGGCAACGGCCCAGTATTTCGCCGATCAGGAGGGTCACAACCTCGTCAATAGCACCTGTATCGACATGGGGGGAGGAACCTCGGATATCTCCATCTGGGAGGCCGACACCGATCGCTTCCAACTGGTGCATCAATGCTCGGTACAATTAGCCGGGCGACATCTGTTCTCCCAATTCTTGGAACTCAATCCCGGATTTCTCGTCGAGAAGTTTGGGGTAAACACGAGCGAATGGCAGGGATTGAAAGAGGGAAACTTCCACGCCAAGCTAGATGTCCTACTCCGCCTCGAAAGCGAGAACTGGCTCAAGAAAAGAGACTTTCTCGAAGAAGATCCCCAATTCCAGGGTTTACTCCGACTGATGGCGATCGGTACGGCGGGACTATACTACTATGTGGGGATTCTGTTACAGGTTCTCTACGAAAAAGACCGCTACAGCCGACCGGAAATCACCCCCGTGTACATCGGTGGCAACGGTTCGCGCCTGTTGAACTGGCTGGCGATTGGCGGACGGTTCGATCGTCACGCTGAAGTTAACGAACTTTTCAGTCGGATGCTGAGTAAGGCCTCCGGTTTCCCGGACACCAACGAGATCACCCGATTAAGCACCCGTCCCAAGGATGAAGTCGCCTGTGGTCTGGTACTAGACCGAACTCCCCTAGGAGGAATTATCAGCAAAAAACCGGAACCGGTAATCGCCGGGGAGGATTGCGAGGTGAACGGTCAAAAAATTACGTGGAAAGACTATCTGGAGTTGGAAGGCAATATCACCGGCTTCGATATGCCCCAACTCCAGGAAGTTCCCGCTTTTCTAAACGAGTTCAACACCGCAGTGAAAGAGATCGACATTCAGGGACTTAAACCCATGCCCGCTTTTAAAAATGGCGAACTGGAGTCTAGTTACAAAGATCGTCTCTGGCGTGAAGTCCATAAAGAACTGAGAACGAATCTCGTTCACATTCGGGGAGATTCAGAAAACATCCGCGTCGAGCCACCTTTTATCCTAGGATTAAAGGCACTCCTCCGCGTTTTAGGCAAGGAGTGGGCTGGCAAATAACGGCTAACCAGAGGGGAAGTAGGAAAAATACCGGCGAGGTCTTTTCTACTCCCCTTAGCAAAAAGTCTAAGGGAGAACGATGATGTCTAATTGTCCAGTTTGTGATGCTATATATAACGAAGGGCAAGAGAGTTGTACGGTATGTAACTGGCCTCTGAATAATGACTCTCAAAAAATTATTATCTGGGCGAAAGGTATTTGGGAAGAGAGAAGTAGTATTAAAGATAAATATAACAAGCGCAAGACAAAAGATGAAGAGTCTTTAGTGGATGAAATCAAAAGGGATTTGATCGACCCTTTGCAAGCCGAGCTTATGGATTTGAAAAACTCCTTACAAGAAAAGTTACAAACCATACATTTAGAGCGAGATAGAACTCTAAAAGAACAACTAGAATCAATCAATAGTAATATTAAAAATATCGAGCAAAATCAAGAACAGTTAGCTACAAAAAATCAAGAAAACTTTTCTCGATCTCAAGAAGAAATTGAAAAAATTAGCAATAGAGTAGGAGATTTAGAAAACAATATTCGAGTGAACGAACGTGCCAATCGAAAAATGGTTTCTAACCAATCCTCATATCCTTCTGAAACAAGCGTTTCCTATCCAGAACTTTCGCCACAAACTCAGAACCCGATTAGCCTAGAAGAATCGAATCTAGCGAAAAGATATAACCGCGATCGAGATGCTTTTTCCCAACAGGCAATCAACGTCACCGCCACCGAAGAAAGCTTGACAAAACTAAGAATCGGTAGTTCCTCGCGGGTAATCTTCGAGAAAAATCGTCGCGGCAATTATTCGATCATCAAAGAAAACGGCACAGAATATTTAGTACCGAGTAACAACCTCAGACTGAACCAACACAACTACAAAGCGATCGAAGACTTTTTCGACTGTAAAAATCTTCAGCTAGAGGGTAACTTTGAACTTCTCAAACCCGCTAGAGTTTCCGCTTTACCCGGAGGGGAAACCTGGCAGTTAGAGGAACGCGGCATCCTACAATTCTGATATATAAAATCGGTGAATCCTATGAAAAAAATCAGCTATGCTAAATTGGCTCTATCCCTGCTCCTCGTTTCTACTGTCCTCGTCGGATGCGGGAAGGGGACTGATCCCCAAAAAGAGCAAACCTCTCAAACCTCCTCGGCAACCGTCGAGAAATCTCCTCAATTACAGAGCGATATCGATAAAGCTTTCGATGAGTTAAAAAAAGAACAGCAAAAGTTTCTCGATGCCCTCAAGGGAGCGATTACGATTACTGACAAGAAAAAGCTGGAAATTATTAAGAGCGATGCGGTTAGTACAAAGATAGAAAATTTACAGACAAAAATAAAAGAGTATCGCAAAAATCAGCTACCGAAGCTAAAAGAAGAAGAAAGAGCATCCATTGAGAAAATTTTGGGTGACATCGATAGCTCTTTAGAGGAAATCTCTCAAAAGGTAATCAATCCTTTTAAGACAGGATTGACAAGAGATGCAATTGAAAATGTTCAGAAACAATTAGATTTTTTTACAAGAAGAGATATCTCCCAAGATAATTATGGTAACTTTGGAGATACTACCGTCGGGGAAATTACAAAATTTCTCCAAGATAAACAGAAGTCACTAGAAGATAATATTAAACAATTAAAATCTCCCATCGATCCAGAAATACAAAAATTATCTAATCGAATAGCACAGTTAGAAAAAGAAAAAACCTCTTCTAATACCACTTTTCTCGTTGCTATATTAGCATTATTAGCGAGCGTAATTTCTTTGCTAAGATCCCGCAAAAGATCGAGTAGAAGCTCTTCTATAGGACAACCATCACCCAATAGACATGAGCCTACGAATAAGCGCTTTTCTAGATTCAATTTTTGGAGTAAAGAAACAAACCCTAAAGGAGATGGAGACGGGGAATCTCCAGAGAACTCGTCCGCTTCAGTTGCTTCTCAAAATTTGAGTACAAATGAAACTCAACTTTATTATAAAATTTATGAACGAGTTTACAACGATATTTACAAAAAACTCTCTAAAGAGATAAAAGATATCGAGCGAAAAATTACACAAGAAAACCGTATAATTAATGATAGAATTGCCGATTTAGAATTAGAAAAACACAATCGGAAAACCAAAGATACAAAAGTTCGGGAACAAAAAGAACCAACTGGCATAACCACTTTGAACCCTTCTGCACCACCCGCGAGCCAGACTTACCAGAGTACAGCACCTTCAGTATCTAGCTCTTCCCACTCCCTAGTAGGAGATAATTATTATCGAGATGCTCGTTCCTCATCCCCGATCGAAGTATCTCCTACAGAAGAAAGCCTAGCGAATCGTCGAATGGGAGGGAGCGAACCAATTGTACTAGAAAATAAGCGCCGGGGTTACTATGAGGTGTACCTCGACGGTAACTATCATTGTTTGGTACCTAGCCAGAATTTTAGAATCAACCAGAATAACTATAAAAGCGTTGAGGATCTATTCGAGTGCCAGAACTACGATCCGAATTATTCCGATAGCTATACCGTCATCCGTCCTGCGGTAGTCTATCCCCTAGCGGGTGGGCAAACTTGGCAGTTACAACAGCGAGGAGTTTTACGTTTTTAGTGCGCTAGAGTACGATGAGGAGTGATGAGAGAAGTTATCCAGATGACGAAACTAAATTTTGCGATCGCCGAAATCGTGGATATTTATAATTTCCTACCCAAAGTTCTGGCCCCGAAAGTGGTCAAAGTTGCGGTTCATCCTTCTCAATCTAATAGGGACAGGCCATCTCTAGCCGAACAGAAAAACGGGAACTATTGGATAGTCCTAGTCGAGGCTAATTACTGGCTACTGCCCCAAAGCGGCCTACGCATCAATCAATTTAATCTAGCCACCGTTAAATCTCTATTCGACTGTCAAGGATACGAACTTTCTGAACACGGGGATTTTGTATTACTAGAGGCCGCTCAGGTGTCGGGAATGCCAAACGGGACAGAGTGGAGACTAGAGAAAAAAGGAGTAATCAACTTTGATCCTAACTATCCCGCAGACGAATTGCGATCGCAACAAAAGCAAGCGCAACAGGAGATCGATCGTCTTCAGTCCGAGTTAGAGGAGAGCAAAAGGAGAAATCAACGATTAAACGCTCAACTAGCCGAATTAGCCTACGATACATTACAAAAGATCCGCGCTGATTTAGTCACCAGAGATGAGTTTATCGAACAAAGTCACAAGCTAAATACCTTAGAAGAATATCTAAACAATGCCTTTGATAACTTAGACGAAGCCTTTGATAACTTAGACGAAATTCAAGTTAAGTTAGAAGATTTAGAAACCAATATTCGAGCGAACGAACGTGCCAATCGAAAAATGGTTTCTAACCCATCATCTGGTTCTCAAGTTAATTCTCTAAGTTTGAGTACAAATGAAACTCAACTTTATGACAAAGCTTACGATCAAACTTATCAAGAGATTGATAAAAAATTCCCTGGAAAGTTTAAAGATGTCGAGCGAACAATTAGACAAGAAAACCGTATAATTAATGATAGAATTGCTGATTTAGAATTAGAAAAACACAATCTGAAAACCAAAGATACGAAAGTTCAGGAACAAAAAGAACCAACTGGTATAACTACTTTGAAACCTTCTGAACCACCTGCGAGCCAGACTTACCAGAGTACAGCACCTTCAGTATCTAGCTCTTCCCACTCCCCGATCGAAGTATCTCCTACAGAAGGAAGCCTAGCGAATCGCGAGATGGGAGGGACCGATCCAATTGTACTAAAAAATAAGCGCCGGGGTTACTATGAGGTGTACCTCAACGGTAACTATCATTGTTTGGTACCTAGCCAAAATTTTAAAATCAACCAGAATAACTATAAAAGTGTTGAACATTTATTCGAGTGCCAGAACTACGATCCGAATTATTCCGATAGCTATACCGTCATCCGTCCTGCGGTAGTCTATCCCCTAGCGGGTGGGCAAGCTTGGCAGTTACAACAGCGAGGAGTTTTACGGTTTTAGCTCATCTGACTATTTAGCAATCAACAACGAAAAATTTCCCCATGAACGTAATCATTATTGGCAATAAAAGTGTTGGTAAGACCAGTATGGTCATTACCCTATCGAAAGGAACCGAAAATGTTAAAGTGATCCCTTCTGGCCCTGGAGGTAAAATCGCTACACTGTCCAATGATAGCATTGAAAAACTAGCGGGAACTTCTCAAAAAGAAGAAGAACCTCTCCTGCTGAGAATTAACCTTCCTTCCGGTTTGGAAAGAGAGGTGAGAGTTCAGTGGATTGATACCCCTGGGGAAGCCTGGTCTAAACCCGCGTGGCAACAAAGCAACCCAGAAAAATATCAAGATCTGGTACACACTCTCGGTCAAAGTCAAGCGGTTTTACTCCTGCTGCCTCCCTATCGATATCGAATTCGAACTCAAGAAATAGAAGATACTCCCGAATTTGAGGAAATTCTCGACCCGGAGACCTGGAAAAAACAACTCAAGGAACGTCTCACCCTCTTGCGATCGCACTGTCCCAGCGTACAACATATTTTAATCTCTATCCATAAAGCCGATCTATTTCACAACCTAGAGGAGGAAAAAAACACCTGGCAATACAACACCAACGCTTCCTTTCTCTGGGGGAAACACGACGATCATATCCGAGAGACCTATTTTTCCCTAGCCGATGATATAATCCGCGAACATAACTCCCAACCTCCCTACCTCAATCCAAAATTTTTCGTCACCAGCATTCACCATCCCACTCTACTAGAATTACCCTGGGTCTATTTAGGAGCTTATTTCGCCAATGCCTAAAGCCTCTACAGAAATTCGCGTGATCGGGGCGAGAAGTTCGGGAAAAACCACCTATCTTGCCACCCTAGCCGTTCTTCCATCGGGTTTACTAAAAAAATATCCCAACTTAGAGGTGATTCCTCGCAATGATGAAGCCACGGCCCTACGGAAACGCGCGCTCGATACGCTCAAAAATCAAGGAAAGATAGCGGGAGATGCCTTCGATGCTGATCAACTTCATAACCTCAAGGACTATGACTTTCTCATCAAAATCCCGCCGGGGAAAAAGCGATCGAGCATCGAACTAGAACTCCTTGCCAAAGATTTCCCAGGGGAATTTTTTGAACATATTCCCATCCCTCATCAATGGAAAAAAATCACCCCTTGGGTTGATGACCTATTCACTACCGTAAGCTGGATGGTGATGATGACCGATTGGGAACCCGAACGCGACACATCGCTATATCTCCCGGCGTTTACCAAACTATGTGAGGAAATTCGCGAGCGGGAAATTCGCAACCCAGAAATTGAAAAACTCCGGATCGCCGTCGTCATGGCTAAATGTGAAAGGGGAGAACTCTGGCCCTGTCGTCTCGATCCCGACGAGGATTTATTCGAGGTACGATTGCCCGAAACCTATAAACATCTCACCAAAACTTTAACCCCCGATCGATTACAATTCTTTGCCTGTTCTGCATTCGGGGTTTTGGGAAGTCGCCGCGATCGAGATTTTGATCCCCGGCCAAACTGCTACTTACCCGACGACGGTTCCCCAGAAGAAAAAAACGCCTATTTACGAGAACCCGATCGCTGGTATCCCTACGGATTAATTCCTCCGCTATACTGGTTAGCGACAGGCATTCGACTCGAAGAATAATTATGTGGAGTCGTCAACAACCCCCAGAAACCACCGATTCTCAGCCTACCGAATTTCGGATCATCGGACCGAGGCGATCGGGTAAAACCACCTATCTATCTGCGTTGGCCTACTGGCCGAACGCGAAACCCGATAGTCCGATCGAGAAAGTTATTCCCCGCGACGACGATACGGCTAAACTAATCGCTATGGCAAAAGATATCCTAGAAAATAATGCCATGTTAATGGCTACCTATCTAGCCAGCAATCCGAGCGAAATTCCCACTTATAACCTCTCGATTCAAATGAAGCCCACTTGGCAAGGGGGACAAGCGATCGATATAATTTGTAAAGACTTTGCTGGGGAATTATTTGAAAAACTATCCCAAGGCAAAACTTCCCACATCGAAGAGTATCTAGAAGAATGTGCCTCTGCCCTAGGATTACTCATCCTACTCGATGGTACTTTCTTCACAGAAGATCAAAAGTACGCCCAGGGATTGGCCACCTTGAAACAACAATTAAAGTGGCGACTAGAAAAAAAAAATCAAAACCTCTCCCAGTATCGGATCGCCTTAGCCTTTACCAAAGCCGAACAATCTAAAATGCGAATCCACCGACAGGATATCCCCAGATTTATGAGGCTAAAATTTAATAAAACCTATCAATTACTAGAAAATTGGGGCAAAGAGTGGCCCTGTCCTGTTAAGTATTTTTTTTGTTCGGCATTTGGCATGAAGCCAGGTGCTTCTCCCGACTCTCCCCTCGCCAACGTTCAAGTTACTAGCCGCGAAGGTGGTGTGACTTCTGGAGTGATCGATAACCCAAAAGTGTGGAGACCCTTGGGATTAATGGCACCAATTTACTGGTTACACACGGGTACCGATCATCCCCAACTCAGAGACATAGAGGATTAGAAAAACTATGAGCGATTCCATTTTGATCAAGGAATTTTCTCGGAAATTGTTAGAACCGAAAAGACAGGGCGATCGGTGGGTTTCTAGCGGATTCGACAAAGAAATCGGTTTAAGAACCCATGAGAATCCTCCCACCCCCATTCAAAATGCAGTCCATAACCACTGGTTTCGGATTAATGATAGTTATCCGCCGGCAGAAGGAAAGATTGCCCTCATCGCACGAGAAATCGATAGATACGCAGTTTTAGCGGTAGCCTCTCCCCTAAAAGATGATAGCGATCGACCTCTGGTAGGCTATCGTTATTTCTGGCTAGAAAAGCCCCTAGATGGAGAAATAGATGCCGTGGGAACATTGTTAGAATGGTGGGTCGAGCGAAATTCCCCCCGTTTCGAGCTAAAGCTTTATTCAGAGATCAGACATATTCAGCAACAGAATCGTGGACAGGGATATTATTCAGCGATTCTTCACAGTCCTCATGATTTCGATAAAGTTCGTCAATTTGAGCAACTTGCTTTAGAAGTACAACAAACTCCTCATATTTTTACTCCTAGCAATAGCTTTATTCCTAGTTATTGGCATTTGCATTTTTTTTCTCGATATCTCAAACAAAAATATAATCGCCCGATCGCTTGGGCGTGGAAGGTCACTGTTTTAGAAAGTCCTAATCAATTTACCCTAATCGCTTGCACTACTCAAGAATACTGTCAGATCAATTCCGATGCCAACAAAATCCCAACCGCATTAACTCCCCATAAAACTGGGCAAGATATACTAGATACTTCCCCTGTACAGGTTCAATCAATTCAAAGTTTAAAAAGAGCATTAAAAGAACTCTCAGAAGGCAAAGAAATTGATCAAAACCTAAATATCTTAGTTCAAGAACTAGAAAAAACCGATAGCACTCGATGGGATTGGGCAACGCTGATCGATAGCACCTGGCTGGAGCAACGACAGCACACCCAACAAGAAAAGATTTATAAATCATTGATTCTACTATTAAATCCCAATTTACAGCATACTGACTTAACGATTACCGTCTCCGATTGGCTCAATAGCCTACAAGCGCCAGTATCTCCCGCACCTCAAAAATTGCTGGATTTCTCTCGCTTTCTTCCCTCAGCCTTATTGACTCATTTCCAGCCATCCGAATTACCCGTTACTCAAGAAGCGAAAGAAGCACTCGATCGACAGCATCAGTTGATACAATTGTATTCTAGAAATTCGGTCATATTAGACAAGAATAAAACAAGACTCCATCAACTCATCGCTCGGTTATTTCTCCTACTGCGATCGAACCTCTCCCCCAAATCAGAAGAAGTAATTCAATGGCTACTTATCGACTACTCCCCACTCTGGAAAGAATCTCTAGAAATCTACACCAACGATCTGTTTAGAAAGCTCGATCGAGCCTATCTCAAAAAAGAACAATTACCCCCTCAAGAAAGGGATAAGTTTATCGAGAAAATTCTCGAAGACTTAAAACAGCGTGAGCAAGGACAAACCACCGAAAATCCCTCGTCCTACGAGAGCATCGCAGGGATTCTAGAAAAGAATAAATCCTATCCGATCGCCGCTTTTTTCTATAAACTCGCTACGGGTAAAGTTCCCGATAAAATTTGGGAAAACTGCACGAACCTCCCCGAAATTATTCCCCTAGAAAGACCCCCCGCCATTCCTCCACAATCCTCCGAGAAAAGTCCCAATTCTCTCAAGAAAATCGCCCTAATTCTTTGGCAAAAATATCCTTGGCAATGTCTAGGGTTGAGTGTGGCAGTCGGGACGGTGTTGGGGGTGGGAGTCCTGTGGGGAGTTCAATCGATCGGACGGGTATTTTCTCCGAAGATTTCCGCAAATCAATCGGTCATTATTCCCTCCGATCCCGTTCGGGAACTATACTTATATTTTAATCTCCTAGAATCGGGCGATCGCCGACAAGATCTGCAAGCGAAAAATCTAGACAACCTAAAGAAGTTACGGGAAAAGATGCCCGATTTCAACGCTTCCCAGTGTAAAACCAGCACTCAACGCGAAGCATGGCTAAGAGAAAGATCAAGTATTATCAAAGATCCTTTATATCGCTTCCTTCAACAACTGACACCAGCAGTTCCGGTAGAATTAAATAAAACTTACACCGCTAACCAAGTGACAGCCAATCCTCCTCTCAACGCCCCAGAAATTGCCCTAGGGAAAAGTCTTCTCCACTCGCTACAATTGTATGAGGGGGAAATCACTCCGATTTGGGATCAGAAAGTATCGGATGCGATCGCTAAGTTCAAAACACAATACCAGATTCAGCCAGCAGGAGGGGATTTAGATAAAAACACTTGGTCGATTCTCGCTCCCATGATTCAAGATCGGCAGATAAAAACAGCGATCAATACCCTAGAAAGAATCCTAAAAGAGAGCGAAAATTACTCGATCGCTCTCCCTCGATACAAAGCCTTTCAGCAGTGCAAAACTCAGACAAATACCGCCTATTCTGCCTGCCTAGATCAAATATTCAAACCCGATAAATAGACGCTTAATGATGTGGAATCGATGCGAAATTTATCAATTCTCTCGAAAACTTCTAGAGCCAAAATGGTCTAAAAGACATGAGTGCTATGTGAGTACAGGATTTGATCGAGAAATCGGCGGAGAAAATCAGGAAGTACCCCCGGAAATTGCGAATGCCGTCCATAATCATGCCTGTCGAATTAATGATAGTTATCCTCCCCAAACTATCGCCCTAATCTCTAGAGAAATCGGCAAATATGCCCTATTAGCGGTGGCGACAGCCTTAAGAGATGACAGCGATCGCCCTCTAATCGGCTACCGCTATTTCTGGTTAGAAAAACCCTCGCAAGATGGCGAAATAGACGGAATCGGAACGCTGCTAGAATGGTGGATCACTCAAGGTTCTCCCACCTTTCAACTACAACCCTCCTCTTCATCTCCCAAAACACCCCCAAAAGCTTCTAGTTCTTGGCTAAATCGCCATGATTTTTTTAAAAAATATTCAACCGATTCGGTGAATATTTCTATCAAAAAAATAGAACAAGAAAAAAAATACTCTCGATCTCCATTATATTTAGACAATATAACTTTTGAGGATTGTCGAGAATTTCATGCTCTAGCCCTTTCTCTACAAGCAAACGATTCTAGTCCCCTAAATTGGGCTTTTCGAGTGTCTCAATTAGAGATTCCCGAACAATTCTCTCTGGTTTACACCCAGGATAGCGAGCGAGAACAATTAATTATTCGGTTCGATCGAGTTCCCGAATCCTTCTCGACGGTTTCCGAATATATATCCAGTGATATCCAAGTCAAACGATGTTTACTAAATCTAGCGAAAAATAAAGATCTAGAACGAAACTTACAAGCCCTCTCTAGTTATTTATATAGTCTTGACAGTGACCATTGGAACTGGGAAATTATTGTTGATAAAACTGCGCTTAAAAATCATAATATCACGGCGGCTAGATATCGAGCATTACTGGCTATTTTAAAACCATTTCCAGAAATCGCTAACTGGCTAGACTGGCTACGGAAACGAAGAGGAAATAAACAGTTTGGGCGCGCGGGCATCGAGATGCAACAACAAGCGCTCGACCAAAATCCCCACCTCGAACAGCGACTATACGCTCTCATCGATGATCTATTAATAACGGAGCAATACAAAAATAGCAAAATTCCCGATCTACCCAAGGAAAAACAATGGTTATTAATTCGCTCCAAAAGCTTCTGGTCAGATTATTTTTATGACTCCGCAAAATATTATACTGAATCACTACTCATACAAATCCACTATCCAGAATATTGTCAACTAGACAATCATTTTTTTAACAAAATTTTACAAAACTATCAACAAAAAAAATTACCCGATGCTACTAAAAAACGATACGAATTTCTCGCACGACTATTCGCCGAAGTGCGCGCCTATAGCCTAGCGGCTCTGTTTTATCAAGTAAGCCAAGGAGAAGTTCCCGCAGATATATACACCCAAGCCGAAATCCATCTCATCGATCTTCAAAAAAGCCACCGCTCATCTGGACTGATCGGCCTAGCTTGGGCGAACCTGACACAGGATCTTATGCTATTATTTAGAAATCTGAGGGGAGGCTAGGGCAACCCAACGATCAAACCGAAAATTCCCCAACTACGAACGCACTAGCAGCATTAGACTATGGCGGAAACCTTTCTAGTCAATACTAGGAATACTTTGTCTCTAAACGTTTAACTGGATCAGGAAGGGAGTATTGAAAAAATGAGACTTGTTTTTTATCTGTTGGGGGGCATTATTTCAGCGCTGATCGGCTGGAACTTGAGCTTAGTGATCTTAGACCTCTTTAAATTCGCATCGAAGACAATTACTGGAAGCACTTTCCCTTTTTACGTCGAGTTTATTCTCTTCCCGATCGTCACTATCTGTTTAAGTGTTACCCTTGTCCTAACGACCATTTATCTGAGTAATCCGATTCACTATAAAGCGAATCGAAGAATCCGCAATAGTTATCTCAAAATCGCCCTAAAAACTGGTTTAATCGCTGGAGCGATCGCCGCAGTGCTAACTGTGATTATTTACCAGGGAAAATTCCCCCCGGCAAGTGTTCGCATAGTGGGCTGGAGTTTAATCGGTTTAGGGGCCGGTGTAGCCGAGGGATTATCTTGGCGATCGCTGAGTACCGAGGGCGCGAAAAGTAACACCTTTGAGCGACCGATAAAATCTGCCCTTTTCGGATTACTTGCCGGTTTAATTGCCGCCCTAGCGATTGAATTTCTCCGAACAATAATCCCCCTTGGCGGTTATGAAGATCTTTTAGGATTCACCCTTTTCGGCGCTGGTTTAGGGATGGCGCTCGCCATTTCCACAACCCCCACCTATCAAGTCGCACTGAGAGCCGGTAGAGGATTCGGACGCGCCCGAAAAGATAACCAATCGGGAAACTATCCCAAAATTAACGATCGCTCTTTAAGAATTGTCAATTTCGAGCAAACCCAAATTGAAGAAGGATTATCTATCCAACTTCCTCGCGATACTTCCCAATCTTTACAGATTGGTTCTGCGGAAGATTCCGATATATTTTTACCCGATGTACCCGCAATAGCCGCCAAGCTCAGTTTAGAGAGAAAACAATGGAGACTTAGCACCCCCGTCGAGAATAAAGTACAGATACAAAGAAGAATGTTATCGGAAAATGCCACGGAAACCTTATATCACAATCAAATGTTGACTTTCTACCATGAAAAAACAAATACCTGCTATTACCGATTTATTTTTTGCGATCGCTTTCTCGATCCGGACAACTAAAAAAGCTGGTAGAAACCTTCTGCTTTTTCCCCTATCGATCCTCGCGTTCACTTTCTTCGATTCTGCTTCCGTCCGAGCGAATTCCGTCAAGATTCTCCGCGCCATTACCGACCACGATCAAGTGACTTTAAAAGTACAAGTTCGCGACCATCGTGACCTGCTCGTACCCGGATTACAAGCGAATAACTTTACCGTCCTCACCACGGCGGCCAATCAAACCGAATTTAAATATCGATTAACTCCCCTAACTCTCCCGAAAATTACTATAACCCCACCCGATCAAGTCAAACCCGATCCCGCCTATTTAGTGATTTTGCTAGATATGAGCGGCAGTATGGATAATCGGGATGAATCCCAACAAGTCAAACTCCAGGGAGCGATCGAGGGAATCCAAAAATTTATTACCACGATCAAAACCAAAAAACTTCCCGTAGAAATTGCCCTAGTTCCCTTTGGGGAAGGGTGCGCCCATAGCTATCCGGTCGATCAGACAGTGATTCAAAAGTATCTAGAAGCCTATCCATACAAAACAACCAAAACTCGACTTTCCCAGTTAGCCAATATTGATGTCTGCGCCTCCACCAATCTCTATCAACCCCTCGATGAAGCGGTCAATTTTCTGACCACTTCCGAACGTTTTCAGCAAAATTCTTGGGGTCTGCCTCCCCGTCTCGGCGTGATCCTATTTACCGATGGATTCGATGCCGATCCCGATCGAAACAAGGAAGAACAACGCTTTCAGTCCACTCTGGCTCTGCTGGCCCGTTCCCCTCACGTCACCGTCCACACGATGGGATACGGCGAATCCCTAACCCGACTCCGCGCCCGCGCCCAATGCGCCCAGGAGTTACGCGGCCGCCCTCTCACGGTGGATACTCTCCTTACCTACTGTCAGCTTCCTTGGGGAGAAGATATCCGCGAGTTTATCGTCGATCGATCTCGATTGACAGCGATTGCTAAAGAGACCGGCGGAATTGCCCGATTCCCGCGTTCAGCTGAAGAAGTGAGCCAAGGATTACGAGAGTTCCTGACCGCGCTTCGAGAATACGAGATCAGCTATCCACAACCAACCGCCGATCGGCTCACCATCCATCAAGCCAAAGTTATCGTCAATGCTCCAGGAAGAGGTATGTCCTCTCTCATCTCCGCACCGCTCGAATTCCAGATGCCGAATTATCTCTATCACTCTCTCTCGATTTGGGAACGTTTGGCGATTTTTCTCGGTACGCTAGTCGCAACGGTATTCGGTGTTCGCCGGTTCAATGCCTGGAGCCACCAACTCAAAGAAGAAAGCCGCCGAAATTTAGAGGGGTTTTAATGGTTTTTGGACAGGTGCAAGATCACCTATGGATGATAATCTGCTTAAGTCCCTTGAATTGGCTAAAGATAAGCGAAAAACTAAATGATAAAAACAATTTATTAAAACCATAAGAAAGAATACTTGATTTTATTGAAGTTCACTGCGAGGAACTCCTCTATGCTGTTTAAATCCCGAAAGACAAAGCAGAAATTTAACCCTGATTACTGGCGAGATCATTCGGCCAACGAACGTACCTATCTGTCTTGGATGCGTGCTTCCATCGCTTTGATGGGTTTTGGTCTAGTCATTTTGCGTTTACGGACAGCATCTTTGTCATCTCTAGGACTAGGTTGGTTGTTGGGTTTTGTCTTCGCTATGGTGGGATTATTAACCGTTGTCATCGCCACGCGCCGATATTTTCTCATCCGGCGGGCGATCGATAGTAATAGCTACGAACCCGCTCAAGTCTGGATTATTTGCTTTAGTATAGCGATCGCTTGTCTCGGGTCGGGAATTCTCTATTTTGTCGCCACCAGTCCCGATAGCGGTGGAGTGGAAAGCATCGGTTTCGATTAAAACCCCATCCTCGCAGGGAGCGGGATGGGGAAAAATTGCTCGATACAGGCTGTAAAATCCAGATAACTATTTAGAATTACCCATTTTCCGACCTTTCCCAAGAAGGGGCGAAAGGTGGACAAATCAAAGGACAGGCACGCCAATGACTGTGAACAGGGACTCCCAAGCGTTGACAATAGCCATTTCCTCTCCCCTGAAACTTATAAAACCGACAGTAACGACAGGTAGAGGAACAGGTGGCAACTTTCGGGAGAGGATTTCCCGTGGTTTCGATCGCTGTTAGTTTTGGGGATAGGGTGGAAATGGTGTCTAGCATGGAAGTCTCCAAGGCTAACGGGGTTCACTAGCGACTCTTACCGTACCTAGTCCCAAATTATGTCACAGTTGCTCATCCTCCCGGAGTATAACGATTGACACGCTCCTAAAAAATTGAGAAAATCCCTTGCTGCCAGACCCATTTCACCACAACACGCTTAGAACCCACATTCCGCACCCTAAGTAGATCTCTTGCAAAAGTAATCAAGATATATCCTTTTGTCGGTAACGAAGTTCGTAATTGTAGATACCAGCAATCAAATTCAATCTCAGACCAAATCGCCG
>NZ_JACJSV010000052.1 GCF_014698335.1 Microcystis viridis FACHB-1342
TCATTTTGGGTCTGATTTGTTTTTGTTAATGATCAGACAGTACCTGATGAGCCTTTCTTTGTCAACTCTTGAGGTTGATGCGTTTCATTTTTGAATTGGCGTAGTGACAGTCATAGAACTACATTTTTTTTGCTATGATAACCTTCTGATCTTCAATTACATTGCGCGTCGAGTTTACTAGACGTATTTCAGCGTGAAAACCACAACTTTCTAAGCGTTCAGTTATATCCAATCCGTAATTTCTGAAGGCAAGAACTCTTCCCTGTCCACGGATCTGATCGCCATGATACTCAGGTTCAAGTTTATGTATGATAGTCCCATCAGGCTGCAAGAAACATCTTTCAACTGTCTTCGGGTTATCCGATAAAGGCACGGTAAAGATAAAGTATCCATCTTTTTTTAAGACTCTGTAAATTTCAGAAAAACCCTTGTTATCATCAGGAACATGCTCGAAAACTTCGGTGGAAGTCACTAAATCAAAAGATTCGTCGTTGAGAAGAAGATTTTGAACGTCTTGACAGACAACAGAGTTCTTCATCAACCCTAGAGGTACATCATCAAAGTATTCAGAAAAGTATAAATTCTTAAATTTACCTTTTAAGAATTTATAGAAAGCTCCGCGAGAAGACAACTCATAAACAGAGGTACTGGTTGAAAAATTTAGAGATTCAATTGTCAAACCAACTGCTCTATGAATTTTAGTAGATCTACAGTTTAAACAACGAGTACCAAAATATCCTGGATGTATCCGAACCACCACAGAACCGCACAAATTACAAATCCCAATAGTCATAGATGTTTTCCTCGTCATTCAGTAGTAGAGAGTATAACGTTTTCGATAGATTTAGCTATATTATTCCAGTCGAGACTTGTATGTTTCCTTTTAAGATTTAAGGAAATAGACTCATAAAGCTCTTTATTGTCAATTAGAGCCAAAATACCCTCTTTAATCGATTCAGAATCGGAATTTACGAAAATTGCTTCAGCATCTGGAACTAGCTGATCTTTAAGTCCACCCACTTTTGTACAAACCATGGGAATACAAGCAGAAACACCTATAGAGACTACCCCTGACTGGGTTGCAATAGTATAGGGAAGAACTAAAATATCAGCTTCATTGAAAAACTTAGAGATTTCATTTTCTGGGACATAATTATCTATAAAAACAATTTTACTACTAGAGTAAATATTTCTATCAATATCTAGGGGATAGAAATGCTTTCCAACTATAACTAATTTATTATATTTTTCTGTTGCAATCTTCAAACAGGCGTGGATTAAATTCTCAACTCCTTTGGAACGGGTTATCTGGCCAAAAAAGAGAATGTTAGGCAATGGATTATGATTCCTGGATACTTGCCTTAGACCTTCTGGTATTATTAAGCCGAGAGGAATAACATGACAATCATCTTTTCTCCCATATCTTTTTTGAAATTCGTTTTTTACATATTCCGACAAAAAAATTAATTCATCCGAAGAGTAAATAGATTTCTCTTTAAGATAATCTACAATTTTGCCTTTGAAATTGTTCTGATTTTTATCCCCTATACATCCGTCATGTATGGTAGTTATTACCTTTTTATTAAACAGCTTAAAAATGAATACAAAAAAAATATTCCAGTAATGAAAATAAGGAAGATAAATAGAACTATATTTGTTAACTGTCAAATCACAGAACAAGCTGATCATATATAGAGGTAATAAAGTAAAAGAATAGATAAAGAACTCATATACATTTCTATGAGCAATCCATTTATAATTGTGGCGTGGAGTTTTTACCAAAGAGCCAAAAGGGACGATAACGGTTTTTTCAATCGAAAGACGATCAATAACTTCTTGTGCATATATTACCGTACCACCTCGGACTCCAAGAGACAATATCAAAACAGGTTTCATGCTAAACTCCCTTCACTAAATTAACTACCAAGATAAGCGCATCTTAACAATCCTTGAAAAAATGAACTTTATGTGGGTTGCTTACCCACGGTTCAGGCATATTTGAGTAGAATTTGCCATCTCAATCGCTTATCAAGCAAAAATCGGCCAAATGGGTCGAGTTCGTAACTATTCTAACTGACTGGGATCACTTGAAATTCCCAAGCGAATCACAAGATCGGTCAATTGTCAATAGCGTTTGAGATGCTCTCAGCCCGAATTAATCACTGAACCACCTAGTCAAATCTTAATCAATCTCTTTTATGACGATATCGGTAATAAGTTGACAACAGTGGCTCACTGAGTAGTGGCTTGACAATTTGCTTTATACCGTTTACTAGAAGTACAAATACAAAAATCAAAAAGTTTTTTGCCAAGGATATATTGTCTTTTCTAACTTGAAAACTTTCCTTGGCTTTAATCCATATACTCATAATGCCTTCCTCCGATAAACCACCTAACCTCATAGAGGTCAAGAAATCATCTATTATCAAAAATTTAACTTTACGAGAATGAAAGGCTCTATAAATAAAATCGTAATCTCCTGCTATTTTATATTTAGTGTTAAATGCACCAATTGTTTTATATACATCACAAGATACAAAAGTAGCTGGATGATGCAGAGGCATTCTCCACTCTATTTTTTCTTCTAACGACTTATGTGATGTGTAAAGTCTAATCTTGATATTTCCCTGGCTATCAGTGCGAAAAATTGACCCACTTATAATAACGAATCTCAGTTTCTGAGGATTGACATATTGATCGGTTACTTTCGATACTGTACCATCATTGTATATATCATCACTATTAATTAATCCAATTAGCTCTCCTGTTGCCAATTGGATTCCTTTGTTCATCGCATAGTATAAACCACCATCAGGCTCACTCACCCAATAATCAATCTTATCTTCATACTTACGAATAATATCAACTGTACCATCCGTAGAACCGCCATCTATAATAACATACTCAACATTATCATAATTTTGATTGATTACACTCTGAATTGTCTGCTCTAAATACTTCTCACCGTTGAAGACTACAGTAATAATAGTAACTAAAGGAAGAGGTAAATTGCCAGACAAATCGCTCTCTTCATCATAAGACTTTTTGAAATATCCCTTAGTTCTCAATCCACCTTCTCCTCTTCGTTCTGGATTTGGTGGTAAAAACAAAACAGATTGTACTTTTGAGGAGGGATCGTTAATTATGACTGGTTTCTCCCGCATCACTAGGCGAGTAGTAGAAAAATTGGGGTCTAGAGCGATCGCGTTTTTGTTTTGATTGACTGGGGGAAGCGTCATAATTGTGATTTAGCAGTAGGTTTCAGGCATTGTAACTCGCTTCAAAACCTCTGTCAAGGGTAGTAAAGAGAGGTGATTGACAAACTCATCAATAAACTCGTCAATTGAATTGGCAGCCAGTTCCACAGCCATTACTTCTTCTAATTGTTCTACGCTTGACTCTTCTAAGGAAGATTGAATCTCTAGAGGGACAGATTCAATCTTGATTTGCAGTGATCGATCTTACCATCCCTAGAACCACCATCTATAACAATACAATCAACATTATCATAGGTTTGATTAATCACAATCTGAATCGTTTGCTCTAAATAATTCTCACTGTTGAAAACTACGGTAATGATAGTAACTCAAGGAAGCGGTGAATTGTCAGACAAACCACTAGCTTCATCGTAAGACTGTTTGATTTGAAATATCCCTTTGTTCTTAATCCCCCTTCTCCCTTGCCTTCTGGATTTACTGGAGATAATATTGGATATTGTGGGCGAACACCGGAGTGACTTTCTATTTATAGGAGTCCTTGAATGAGTTTATGAATTGTGAAAAAGTTATGATTAGGATTAATTATTTTCATGGTTTTCTAGGGCGAGTAGTTTTCAAGCAATCATCCAGAAAGAACCGGGTAATCGATCTTCATTATAAGCATTGATATTCTCAAGAAACACAGAATTCTTATAATGAGATACCATAGATAAGGATGCCAAAATTTTAAACTTTTTGTTAAATTGTAAAAAAGTTTCTAAAAAGTATTGCTCGTTCCAGTATCGTGATTCTCTCAGATTCCATTCGATGGGATAATCATAGGGAAAGAATATATCGTGAATATGAACTAAGACTCCTGTGTGTAAACGGGGATAAACTTGAAGAAATTCAAACTCCACATCACTACCAGACTTAAATACATGACTGGAATCAACGAACAGAATATCATTGGTTTGCAGGGATTCAAAAACAGACAAATCTACGGCTTCTACTTTCTGGATAAGCAAACTAAATTCTAGAAAATCTTTACTAACATTAGCAAAGTCTTTTAAAAAATCTTGAGGATAAGGCTCGATCGAGATCAGTTGTGATTTTTGGGAATTTTCTATAAAATTCATTTTTAAAGCTGCGGCGATAATCTTAGTGCTACCACCTGAGCCAATTTCAATTACCCGATTAGGTTTTTTTTCTCTGACCATAGCATAGAGGACTTCCGCATCACCACTAATGAGACCAGAACTATCTTCGGAATAACCAAACGCTGAAAAAATTTCTTTATTGTTAAATTCTAACGCATATTTTTCTAGTAAATACCTAACCAGTTCAGTTTGCTTGTCTAGATGCCATTCAATTGAGCTAAGAGGCCTTTCCTTGCCCGCGTATGTCATAATTTCCTGACGGTTGGGTATCGGCTGATAAAAATGGTCAGTAATTAGGGTGTAGCCAATATTTCTTAAGAGGGGATTGAATATTTTTTTGGCTAGGGCAAATTTAATATTTTTTCTACCCTGTTCGGTTTGCATACGGTTAAGTAATTTTTTCAACATTGTCAACCTTCTTTATACTACTAATATTTACCGTCATGTTTTGTCGTCAAAGCCAACTGGGAACTGGCATCCTTCATCAAAATGCTTTAATTTGGTTGCCTCCTATTAAATCTTGACAAAATACTGCTACGGCAGTGTGTCACCGAATAATGGACAATTTAATTAACCGACCAGTTCAAGACCCAATTCAATAGGTATATTGGGTACACCCTACCCGATGATCAACTTTTTGTCAAGGTAATTAGTCAGTGCACAGCAATTCCAAATTCAGAATCTAGCAAATAATACGGAATATAAAACGCTTTTGCCCGGCACATCCCAATCCAACATCAAGAAGAATTAACGAGAGCCCTAGGGATGGCATCATCGAGCATAAAGTCTAGAAGGTGTTGCCAGCCTTCAAACAACAGATACTTGGTCAGACAAATAACATCTTGAAAAAAGCCCCAGCGAGTCCCTCGTTGAAGCCGAGCCCGTTGATAGCGTTCATCAGTACTGAGTCCCATGTAGGGTGACGAGTAAGTTGCCATCCAAGGCGGCAAATAGCCTCAAATAGCCTTGGTCTCCCAGACCTTGATAAATCCATTTGAACAGGGGAAAAAGATGCTTTGCGGCTATTCCATCAAGGATGTTCCGCATCTGCTCTACTGTCGGGATATTGACCAAACCAAACAGACTTTCTGTCGGTCAACAAACTGGTCAAACTAATCTATTGAAAGATTAAATAATACCTTTAAACAAAGGATTTCTCGGCTGGTGAGAGAGAGTCTATCTTTCTCTAAAAAAATGGAGAATCACCTTGGGGAACCCTTTGGTATTTTATCCATGACTACAATGCACAGCAAAGCAAAGGATTAAGCCGCCATCACTACTACCGAATCACCACCCCTTTTTTCAGTACCCAAGCAAAATCAATGACACATCTTGCTAATCCTTTTGCCGCTCTCAACCCTAGGTAGGTAATTATGCCAGTTAAGAAAGCGGCACGCTTAACCTTTCCCTAACCTATAAATTGCTATATATTTTAATTGTGTGAGGAGTGAGAAGAAAGCAAAGTCCTTGGGGTCGAAACACGGCAAGACTCCCAAGGGCTTTTCCATGTCTAGGGAACAATTGTCAGTCATGAACCAGCCTCAAGAGCGAGAACCTTTTGCCAGTTTAGTTTTATATCATCTCTTTAAATGGTCGATCGTTAGCCCAACCCTACACGGCTATTTTCGCGGTCGCGTTTACGGAGTGGAAAATGTCCCCCGTCGTCATCCTCTGATTATCGTCTGCAATCACGCCAGTTACTTCGATCCACCCCTATTATCCTGTGCCGTGCGTCGTCCCGTAGCTTATATGGCTAAAGAAGAATTATTTACCATCCCGATTTTAAAACAGGCGATCGCTCTTTACGGGGCCTATCCCGTCAAACGCAGCAGTGGTGATCGCGGAGCCATTCGGGCGGCGATGGGAGCATTAGCAGCGGGCTGGGCAGTGGGAGTGTTTCTGGAGGGAACCCGCACCGAGGACGGATTGATCCATCAACCAAAACTAGGCGCGGCGATGATTGCCGCTAAAGCGGGAGTTCCCCTGCTACCCGTCAGTTTGTGGGGGACAGAAAAGATTTTTCAAAAAGGTTCTTCTTTTCCCCATAGTATCCCCTTAACTATTCGCATCGGAGAAGTGCTGCCGCCACCGATTTCTAGCAAAAGAGAAGCTTTACAGGCAGTTACCGAGCGCTGTGCCGAAATTATTAACGGATTACACGCTCTCGGACGCTAACTAGGGTCTGCGGCAAAAAGTTTTTCTTGGGGACAGGGTGTGGGGTGTGGGGTGTGGGGTGTGGGGTGTGGGGTGTGGGGTGTGGGGTGTGGGGGTTAGAGTCCGAATAGAGCTAATTACGGGGTAAGAACTCTGGGCACCTGTTTTTAAGGGCGTTTTTGACGATCATCTCTGTTCTGGCCTTGTTAATAATGTCATTTACCTCCCGTTGCAGTGTAGATGACGGGTCACGGCTGTTGTTTTGCTCAACGGCATATTTGATTGCATTTACAGTTTCCCCTAGCGTCAATCCAGACTTAAGGTGTTGACAGGTTCTTTTTTCGAGAATTTCTTGAGTGTGAGTATCAAGAGGTCTAAGGGTGTTGGAAAGTGCCGCCGTAGGTGACAAGACAAAAATCAGGGAAATTAGAACGGCTTTCATGATTTCGGGTAAAAGCCTATTCTCCCTGATTTTTGTTTTATGTGTCAATTTTTAGTATGGTTTTTTAGAGAGACTTAAGCAGATTCAAGATTAACGGATGCTCCTGTTGACTAGGTTCTTAAATGTTGACACCCCGTCAACACACTAAAACCCTTACTGAATAAGGGTTTTGGGTTTTTGTTGACAGTGTTGACAGCAACCCTAGAAAAAGAGAAAAATAGGAAAATGCTATACAAAAAAGACAATCGGGGAAAGCGTCAACATTGTCAACAAATAGATAAAAGTATTGATATATATATCTTTTCCCTTGTTGACATCCCGTCAACACCTGTCAACATTGTCAACGCCCAAGTTACTCCCGTCTACCCCCTTGACCTTTTTGATGCCGCTAAGAAACCCCCTGTAAGACTTCTTAGAACGGATTTATCTTTTAGCTGGGTTGAAGTGGTTTTGTTAGTCGCTTTTTAACAATTTTCAGACTCATTAAAAACTTCTGAGTAAAGGTACTTAATCCTGATAAGGTCGAGTTTTAGCCTCTTACCTCCCACTCAGGGCGAACACGGCCACGGGGTGTAGGGGGAGTGGGAATTATGAATTATGAATTGGGGAGGTGGGGAAGTGGGGAAATTGAACTATAGCCATTTCAGATAAGTCTGATACAATCTAGACCAGTGAAACCCTTATGAACTCTGGCATTGATATTCTCAATCTTAATTGAAATGACTATAAAACCCCAAAACCCCAAAACCCCAACCCCCAAAACCTGTGTCCTATCTCCTGACTCCTGAATACTGACTCCTGCCGACCGCCGACCGCCCCCTACCGACCGCCTGATCTCAACAAGCAATTTAAATACGCAGGCAGCTTCTTAGATTTCTTTCCCCGACACTTTCAAGTCGGGAATCTAGGCTAAAATTGGCATAACTCGACCATCGCCTCGATCATGTTCTTTTTTGTCCTCGGCTTCAATCTAGGCTTAACTTTATTTAATTGCTTTCTAGTCTGGAAATTGTGGCAATTGCGGCGGATTTTAGGGCGAGTGACCAAAATTTTAAACCGGGTGGAACGACGTTTACACCACATTTTTTACCCCGCCCCAGAATATATTATCATCGCCGGGGCAAAAACCTATTATCTCCGACAAAACTATCAACGCATCTGCGGACAGATACAGATACTGCAATCCCTATTCTTGACCTTCTCCCTGATTATCCGTTACTGGCAGCGTCAATCCCGTCAACGCCGTCGCCTCTGGTCGCTAAAATTGAGCAAAATCTCTAGCAATCAAGCAGCTGACAGCGATCGCCAGCCAAAGTAATACACAAGTACGAGTTAAATTCAAAGCCTGTTCGACGGTTTTGACGGTAATCGGGTTGAGGTTATCGCCCAATAAAGGTTTTTCCACAATCTGGCCTCGATATTGATTTTTTCCCCCCAATTGCACCCCCAAAATCGCCCCATAGACGCATTCACTCCAACCGGAATTAGGACTAGGATCCCGACGGGCATCGCGCCAACAAATGCTTAAAACTCGCCCCGGCCGGCCCGAAATTAGGGCGAGAGTTAAGACCGTTAAACGACAGGGTAGCCATGTCAAAACATCCTCGCTTTTGGCACTAAACCAACCCATATGGGTGTAGGGTGGCCGACGATAGCCAATCATCGAATCGAGGGTACTAGCGGCTTTATAAGCGCAAGCGAGGGGTACTGGTCCCACCCCCAGAAAGGCACCGAGAAGGGCATAAAAAAGCGGCGCGGTAACTCCATCCACACCATTTTCACTGACGGTTTCTAAGAGGGCGCGAAGGATTTCTTCCTGGCCGAGATTATCTGTGTCGCGACCAACGTATAAACTTAGTTGGCAACGAGCTAAGGTGATATTTTCCGCTTGTAAAGGTGCGATGACGGTTTCGGCAGCCCTGCGTAAACTTCTACCGGCTAAACAACTGGCCAAGAGAATCATTTGTACTAGGCAACTCAGCAGCAAATTGACCTGACCTAACCATTGGATTCCTAGCCAAGTTAAGACCCCGGCCAAGATAATTAAACCTAGTCCCAGAATTATGCCCGCTAAACGTTGGCAAATTTTTTCCTGCGTCCAATTAAGAATAACTTTTGTGGCCACGGCAATAATCGCCCCCATCACCTGCACCGGATGAATCCATCCCCAAGGATCGCCCACCAGATAATCTAAAACTGCCCCTAATACTAAAATGATCGCCGTTGCCGTTCCCTTCACAATTACTCCCTTTTCCCATCGATAGCCCGAATTTTCTCAATATTGTCTTCCCAGTTAGCCCCATCAAAGAACTGGATCTGAAAATCTTCCAAGACATTGCCATCCAAACAGCGCAGGTTTATATCTATAGCGTCAGGATGGGAGCGGGGACGATAGAAAGGATGAATACCACAAACACGACAAAAATAATGTTGGGCTGTGTGGGTATTAAATGTATAGGTACTTAAGAAATCTTCACCGCTTAGGAGGGTAAATTGTGCTGAAGGAACAATCAGATGCAGAAAGCCTTTTTTCTGACAAATCGAACAATTACAGTCTAGAGCTTGATCATGCTCGATCGCCACTTGAAAACGGATCGCTCCACAGTGACAACCTCCCCCATAAATCTTTCCTTGAGTTGTTGCTGTCATAACTTCTAAACTACTAAACAATAAAGCTGGTTTCCTCTCCCCTAGAGGCGATCCAGCTACGCGCATCGTAGTATAAATCGGCTAAGGTAATCTTCCCCAGGGCCTCTTTTAATTTCTCGTGGAGGTGTTTCCAGATAGTAAATGTCACCCAATCTTCTGCCTGTTCGTCCCTGGGATGATAACCTGATAATGGCTCGATCGTCTCTCCCACTGCCTCCAAAATTTGCCCCAACGAGATACGATTTGCCGGCCTAGCTAACTGATAACCCCCTTGCGATCCCCGAAAGGAACGAACTAACCCCGCTCGTCGCATTTCTATCAGCAATTTCTCTAGATAAGCAGCCGGGATATCTTGACGCAGGGCGATCGATTTTACCGATACGGGAGTCCCCCTCGGTTGTAAACTAAGATCCAGCAAGGCTTTAACACTATAGTGACCCCTAGTTGTTAGCTTCATTATCCCTCATTTTTACCTCTTGATCTCTATCCTACCCCGGCTCTCATTGATGAGAGAAAGGCTAACCTCCCTTACCCCGGCATCTCGATCAACATTGATAAATTCTCTTAAGATTTCGATCGAGAGATAGAGTGTAATCCATTACAATCAATTTCCCCAAGCAAGTGATAATTTTTAGTTTATACCGTGTAAGATAAGTGTAGAGATCAATCGTAACCCGATTGTTTCTGGTCAGGGGGAGCAATTCTCCTCGACTAGCCTTGATGACCCTAACCGTTACTTATCTACTGCGAACTTAAATGAACACAACTACCAATCCAGAACCCCTGACTGGCCTCGAACTAATTGAGAAAGTTAAACAGCTAGGCAACCTCAGCAAAGAGGAAAAAGCCCGGGAATGCGGCTACTATACCATGACAAAAAATGGTATTGAACGCGTTAATATGATGAAATTTCTCAATGCTCTAATCGATGCCGAGGGAATTGACTTAGATAGCAGTGCCAATGGTCACGGACGAGGTGGGCGCTCGGCCAGCTACCGGATCAGTGTCCAATCTAATAATAATCTCCTGATCGGTTCGGCCTACACCAAAAAAATGGGACTCAAACCCGGAGATGAATTTGAAATTACTTTGGGGAGAAAACATATTCATCTCAAGCAAGTTGGCGCCAGCGACGACGACGAATAGCCATAATTAAGGAGAGAGCCGTTTCACTCTCTCCTTGCAGATAGGGTCTGCTGAAAAATTCACTCCAGAAATCATGCTATTGAATGCCACTGATTTGTCGCCCAATTGATAAGTTTTACTTAGGCAAAACAAATTTAAACATGATTTTTATTAAAGAGAAGGACTATCTTAGTTCATTTGTTCGCAAAAAAGCCAGAAAGACAAAAAAAGCCCAAAAAAACTGCCGAAGCAGTTGGGAAAGATTGACAACCAAAAAGATAATAGCAAGGACAGTTCCTGAAGTTTCAGGTAGTTTTGTCATGACCAGATTGAAACTAAATCTTCTCTTAGCTTGTCCAGACTTTCTGGGAGCATCTCAGATGTGCAGAAATAACGACAATCAACAATGATCAGTCATCCTTAAATTAGTACGAATGTATGAACAACCGCATCTAAGCATCCCACTGCAAAAGCTAATCTGCGGCGGGATTGAGGAAAAAATCGCCATTAAGCGCGAATTTTAGAAGATAGTTTCCTTGGAAAAATCCCCACTGGGTAGATTGACAAAAATCAGATGCACCCCTAGGTAGGGTATACTGAAAAAGTTTTTCCTGGTGGCAGGGTGTGGGGTGTGGGGTGTGGGGTTTTACCAGTTTTGAGGTGGCCAATTACCTAATTTTCAGGGAAAAAGTCCAGGGATTTTCCCCCTGATCACTCCCATGCCTGGTACTTTTTGATTGACAAAAAGTCTAAAAGTCTTACCCAACAAGGTTTTTAGATTTTTTCAGCAAACCCTAGGTAAAGGCTATAATTCACTCGATCCCGAACGTCACCGAAACCACTGCGGTAATATCTTTGTCGATCGAGGAAGTGTCGTAAATTCCCGAATCGCTCACGTCAGTGGAATTGCGCGAGGTGATCTGAAAAACTCCCGTTTTCGCATCGCGCACCCTTCCCACCCGACTGCCGGTACTACTAGCGATCGCCTCAGCCCTCGCTCTCGCATCTTTGGTCGCCGCCGCCACCATTTCCACCCGCAGCTTATCCAGTTGGGTGTAAAGATATTGGGGAGGTTCAGAGACGAGGTTAATTCCCTCCTCAATCAATTCCGTTACCTGCCTAGAAAGTTCCGTGTAACGGGCCACATCGCTCGCTCGGATCTCGAAGCGTTGGGTGAGACGATAGGCGAGAATTTGCCCGGTTTCCTGGCCGTTAACTGTTACTTCGGGAATCGCCATCGTCTCGATCGCGTTGGTGGTGATTGCGTCTTCGGGAACTTGTTTTTCTTTGAGATAAGCTCGTATCCGCTGGGTTTGCCGGATCAGATCGCGGTAGGCATCTTGGGCGGTAGGTTGTTGACTGGAAACCGATAAACGCCAGAGAAGATAATCGGATGTAATCGCCCTTTTGGCCGAACCAGTGACGACAAAAACATCGCTCGCCCGTTTCACCGCCAAGAACGAGCGTGCCGCTATCCACGAACTCAAGACGAGAGCGATCGATAGCACTGATAAACCCGCGAACACCTGTGGGAAACGTCGAAATATAGAACTGTCTTTCATCATCCCCATCCTAGAAATCCGACGTCTCTATCCTATGCTAGTAGCGAGTGCCTTGAAATTATTATTTACAAAAATCAATGGAGGTCGCAATCTGACGGGATGCTTTCCCTTCCCCAAAAACTCCCTAGCGCTGACGGCGACAACGCCCGATAAGTTCAGCTTGACCATGGAATGGGCTTTATCCCCCTCTGTTTAACCCGAACTGTGGTTAAATAAATACTTCGCCGAAAAAGGTTTCAGCGAAGTACCACAATAGTCAGTGACCAGTTATCAGTTATCAGTACCTTTACTATAACACCTTTGATCCAAAAATCATAGCTTGGTGCAAAAAAAAGGCCACAAATAAATACTTCGCCGAAAAAGGTTTCAGCGAAGTACCACAATAGTCAGTGACCAGTTATCAGTTATCAGTACCTTTACTATAACACCCTTTTTCGATCACTGCAAGACTTTTTGCAAATTTTAGGCCAAGAATTTTGGACCTAAACCGACTTTCGGCGCGTACACCGCCCGATCGCCCAATTCCTCTTCGATGCGTAATAAGCGATTATACTTAGCCACCCGTTCACTGCGACTGAGAGAACCGGTTTTAATCTGTCCGGCATTAGTGGCCACCGCTAGATCTGCGATCGTGGTGTCTTCCGTTTCTCCGGAACGATGACTGATGACAGAACGATAACCGTGACGAGTGGCCAGGGCGATCGTTTGTAGGGTTTCCGTCAAAGAACCGATCTGATTGAGTTTAATCAGGATCGAGTTAGCAATACCCAGATCGATCGCTTTTTGCAGACGGATGGGATTAGTCACCATCAAATCATCGCCCACCAACTGAATCCGCGCCCCCAGTTTATCGGTCAATAATTTCCAGTTATCCCAATCCTCCTCGTGTAAACCGTCTTCAATAGAAATAATCGGATAGCGATCGACTAAACTGGCCAAAAAATCCACCATTTCGGCCGGAGAATGGGCCGAACCATCGTAGAGGTATTGACCATCCTTATAGAATTCACTGGCGGCCACATCCATAGCTAAAGCCACCTCCGACCCCGGTTTATAACCAGCACGTTCGATCGATTCAATCAAAATATCCAAAGCTTCCTGATTTGAAGCCAAATTAGGAGCATAACCGCCCTCATCGCCCACACCAGTCAGTAATTTGCGTTCGTGCAAGGCCTTACCCAAAGCGGCGAATACTTCCGCTCCCCAACGCAAACCCTCCTTAAAAGAATCGGCCCCGATGGGGAAGATCATAAACTCCTGAAAATCGACGTTATTATCAGCGTGAGAACCACCATTGATCACGTTCATCATCGGGACGGGTAGTACATTGGCCATCGGACCACCGAGATAACGATAGAGAGGCAATCCCAGATCCGCCGCCGCTGCTTTGGCCGTAGCCAGAGAGACGGCTAGGATAGCATTAGCCCCTAATTCTCGTTTATTGGCCGTGCCATCGCGATGGATCATAGCTAAATCGATACTAGCTTGGTCGAAAGCATTCATCCCCTCCAAAACTGGGACAATTTTTTCGTGGACATTGCGAACCGCTTTCAGGACACCCTTACCACCGTAACGCTGGGGATCATCATCGCGTAATTCGTGGGCCTCAAAACTACCCGTAGAAGCGCCACTGGGAACCTGGGCCAAACCGAGCGCCCCCGATTCTAACAGCACTTCCGCTTCGATGGTGGGACGGCCGCGGGAATCTAGAATCTCCCTAGCTGCGATCGCTTCGATGGGAACTTCGATTTTATCTAACATAACTTATCGTCTCCAACTCAATTTACGGGGTAATTTCGGCTGATTACTAATTGCCTAAAGGGAAATCCACGTTGACAATCTGCTTTTGATCATCAAAAACGAGGATTAAAGTATCCGTCAGTTTTTCAAATTGAATCGTCACCAACACCAAATCCACACCGTCCGTATCCGCACCTTTTCTGACCTGAGTTCCCACGACCCGACGCACGGGGCCGGTACGCTTAAGTAAATTTTCCCAAGCGCCTTGCACTCTGGTGGGGAAAACCTCAGCTTTGAGAAAAGGGTGTAGATAGCCTCTGGCCAGGCCGTAGTCTTTATTGGCCAAAGCCTTGACAAAAGCATCGCCAATCTCAGAAATACTACGAAATTCGGGAAAATTGGCGGCAACTATCTGACCTGACTGGTTAAAGGTAATTACCACATCTTCAGTGAGTTTCTCAAATTCAACGGTGACAATCACCAGATTGGCATTGATAGCATCGAGTAGCTTGCTTTTGACAATGCGCTTAAACGGTCCAGTATGGTCAGTGACTTGGCTTTCCCAGACCTTTTGCAGTTTTTCGGCAGTCCAGAGGGGTTTTAGTTGGGGTGACAAAGCTGCAATAACTTTACCGTATTGTTTAGTTCCCAACCATTCCACTATCTGCCGAGCTTGCTTTTCTTCTCGAACGGGATCACCAAGAGCGATCGCAGTCGGTTCTAGGTTCGCCTGTACTGGTGAAGCGCTGAACGGAGTCCAAGGCAGGGAAAAACCAATTAAACACAAAGAGAGAATCGATACCCGTTTCGCTAATGAAAGCCGCATCATTTCAGCTATTGCTCCGCAAATAAATAACGTTTTTCCACTTGACGATTGAATTGATGCCATTGTTCATTAGTTAAAGCATTCAACATCGGTCGATCGAGCAATATCTCTCCCCTTGTTATACTGATTTAACGATTAAAACTACCGCCGAACGCGCTTGCACCCGATAATTTTCCGATTCAATAGCGGCGGCGGCATCTAAATCACAGGCTGCCTCGGACAATTGCCCAGCAGTATCAATGACGCGATGCCATTTTTCCCCTTGTCCCAAGGGTGGTAACTGGAAGTTGAGAGATTCCCAGTAAGCGTTGAGCATAATGTGTAAATACTCGTTTGCCTTAGGATGACGCAGGGAAAAAGCTAAACTGCGGGAATCTTCCGACCAATCGGGTTTACTCAACTGTACACCATGCCAACTGAGATGGGGTTCAAGACTGGTATAGGTGACTTCTAGCAATTTTTCTTGACGGAAAAGAGCTAATTTTTTATTAAAATCGATCAGTCTCCTTACGAAACACCAAAGATCGAACTCTTGCTCTACCGCACTCCAATCGAACCAACTTAACTGGTTATCCTGACAATAGGCGTTATTGTTGCCCTTTTGGGTGCGTCGCACTTCGTCCCCCATCAACAGCATAGGTGTTCCTTGAGAAATGAACAGGATCGTTAAGAGATTTTTTATTTGTTGCAGTCGCAGGGTTTTAATCGCCTCGTTATTGGTTTCCCCTTCTATCCCACAATTCCAGCTAAAATTATCGTTGCAACCGTCCCGATTCTCCTCACCGTTAGCCTCGTTGTGTTTCTCGTCGTAGGACACTAGATCGTTAAGGGTAAAGCCGTCGTGACAGGTAACAAAATTTATACTTCTCTTGACATTGTTGTCAGGTCTGTGGTATATGTCGGGGCTTCCTAAAATCCGCGCCGCTAATTTGCTGACTATGCCGGTATCTCCCCGGACAAAAGCGCGCACATCATCGCGAAAAGGACCATTCCACTCGGAAAACCAATCGGCAAATTCAACAAATTGACCGACACTATACAATCCTGCCGCATCCCAAGCTTCGGCGATTAATTTTGTCCCGGCTAAGACCGGATCCGATTCGATCGCCCAGATCATGTTATAACCTTTTTGCAGGATCGGTTCCCCGTCCACATTGCGCGATAATACGGCCGCTAGGTCAAAGCGAAAACCATCCACGTGCATTTCTGACACCCAATAGCGCAAACAATCGAGAATCATTTTGCCAACAATCGGATGACTGCCCTTGAGGGTGTTACCACAGCCGGTATAGTTGCTATAGAGGCTTTTATCGACCGCATCGAGGATGTAGTAGGTGCGATTATCGATACCTTTCAAGGAAAGAGTCGGCCCGGTTTCGTCCCCCTCGGCGGTATGATTGAAAACCACATCGAGAATCACTTCGATCCCCGCTTTGTGTAAAGCTTTCACCAGATCCCGAAATTCATTCAAAGGACCCAGGGGTGAGCGATCGCTACTATAACCGGCATGGGGCGCAAAAAAGCTGATCGTGCTATAACCCCAATAGTTAGTTAACCCCGGCATGGCCGAAGCAGGATCAAAGTAATGAATCGGTAACAATTCCACGGCAGTAATGCCTAGGTTTTTCAAATAGGGTATTTTTTCGATTAATCCCGCAAAAGTACCTCTTTTTTCCTCGCTAACGCCGGAATTCGGGTTGCGAGTAAAGCCACCGACGTGCATTTCGTAGATAAAACTGGCAGAGTAGGGAGTGCGTAACGGTTTGTCATCTTCCCAATCGTAGCGGCCCGTATCCACTACCAGACCCCGCAAAGCTCGATGACAATTATCGCCTTTTTCGCTGGCCGCTTGTCGATCATAAATTTCTGCACCGACAATCGCTTTCGCATAGGGATCGAGAACTACTTTATCAGGATCGAAGCGATGACCCTGGGCTGCATTATCTGGACCATAGACTCGATAAGCATACACTTGACTGGCTCCAATCCCGTGAACGAAAATATGCCAATAGAAAAAAGTGCGATTTTCTTGGGGATTGAGACGAATAATTTGACTAGGTTGCGGGGAATTGGCATCATCAAATAATAATAATTCGATCGCAGTGGCATACTTAGAAAATAGTGAGAAGTTGACACCATCGGCCAAGACAGTCGCACCGACGGGATGGCTTTTACCGTGATCGGTTTCTAAGGTCATTGTCAAGAGATAAGAAGTGATTAGGAGTAGTATAAGATTATTCGGCGTTGTTGAATTGGCGTACCATTATTCAGCAGACCCTAAGTAGGTAGGTGTTAAAAACCATCAGCGCCCCTTATTAAGGGTAGTAGGGTTGACTCATGAATCAACCCTAGGATCAAGGGGGTATCAGCGCCCCCCTTATTAAGGGGATATCAAAGGCGAAATCTATCTTCAATTTAATTGAAACGACGATCATAAAAGACTATGATCGTGTTTGTTGCGAAGTTGCTGAAGGGTTTTGCGATCGCTCTCTAGATCGACTTCATTGTAATGTAAATCGGCATCGTGGTTTTTCAAAAAAGCATCCACCACCCAACGAGAAGATAGACCTAAAATACTTCCGACCTCGGCACTGGTGATTTTTTCCGCTCGGTAGGCCTGCACCACCAAAGCCTCTAAAATTTCACGGGTAAGATTATTGTAGTTGTAATGTTGAAGCAATTCATCGGGAATATCGATAGTAATTTTCATGATTTAGCTTCCTTTTTTTTGGGGGTTACTGATAATGTTTATAGAACTTAGGTTGAGTTAAAGCATGAAACCCAACGCTTATTCTACACCTTCTCAACAGGATTTAGTATAACTTTTGGATATGGATAAAGCTGGCATTTCTATTACTTCGCTTCAAATAATTTACAAATCTCTTTAATAGAAATATAGATACCGAGAACAGCACCTAGCAAAAGAGGGATTTGACTATCCGAACCAAGGCATTTCTGAAAATTTTCATCGGTTAACACTTTATAGACGACCTTAACTAGGGTAAATGCAGTCCACAAAGTTAACCCAGAAACAAAAAGAATTTCTAGATAAGATTTATTGTTTCCCCGTCTTGGCTGTTTTTTTGTAACCAGTGCCACGCTTGCGGTAATGACCAAGGTTCCGATTAACAAAAGAAAGTTTTCAATGTTAACAATCTTCATCAAAAATTTATGCTGATTTTGCTTTCCTAAAGGTAATATACCATCCGCAGCCCGCCGCTAATATCGCACCAATAACCGCACCGTAAACTCCCGCAATCGATCCCCCTAGGGCCGCACCTCCCACCGTTACCACCATCAGGCGATCGGCTTTATCCCAAAATCGAGGGGAATCAGCACCCTCGTGATCAAGGGGGGATCCAGCTAATTTTTGGGCAGTTTTTACCCAATCTTGGCTAGGAATAACATCATTAATAAATAGGGCCTCGAAATCTAAACTATCGGGAAAAATGACGCTTAAACTTTTGGCGCATTCTTGGTTAGCATAGGCTGCGTCTAATTCTTCGATCGCTTTTTTATAAGCTTTTTCTAGGGGGGGAAAATCCTTGACAAGTTGCCGCAATTGTGTTGCTGCCTGGGGTTGTTCTTCCCTTAATAATCGTTCAATTTCTTTGAGCGATCGCTGTAGATATTCTGGCAAGGGTTCAGTCTGCTGTGCGAGGGCGATTAGCAGCGCTTCAAGATCGATAATTGCTTTGGGGATTTCCATAAGTTAGTCCTGTCCAGTCAGGGTATAGGCTGCCCAATAGTAAGGATCACTGTATTCTGTTAGCTGATCTAGCCCTATTGTACTGCCTTCCTTTAAAATATTCGCCGCCCTCACCTCCAGTCGATCGACCCCTTCCCTTAGGTCGGGAAGTTGTCCAAGTTGCTCGATCCAGTTAGCTAGTTGCTGCCAAGTGATATTTTTTAACCAATTTTGTGTATTTTTCAGAGCTAGGGCCGGGGATTCACCCGCTAATAATCTTTGATAGAAGTTAATCATAAACCAAGCACTAGAAATCTCCTTCACCGGCCAGAGGGTACTGACCACATTAGTCGCACCCGCTGCCCGGAAAGCACTGACGAGGCCGACGTATTCGGTAGTAATGCCATCCTTACCGGTGAGAGCGGTTTCACAGGCAGCCAGACAGACGAGACGGTAACTAGAGAGGTTGAGCTTGTTGATATCCCGGACAGTCAATAAACCATCACTAAGGGCGATCGCAGACTCCTGGGGACGAAAAGAGTCATAAAAGCCGTGACCAGTGAAATGAAAGGTTTTATGGGCATTTTCGAGGGCTTTGCGGACGTTTTCCCGTGATGCCTTTTTCGGGCTAATTCTCTGGCTCGGTTGCAGGATATGGCTAATAATTGCTGATTCCAGTTGGGCGAAATCCATGGGTTTTTGTTCCGTTTTGGGGTCTTCGACGCTGAGGAGGGGAGAATAGGAGGAATCGCCGGACTGGGGACGCAAACCGACCTGAGCAGAGGGGAGATAGGTGGCGGTGTATTTTTCGGGGAAGAGGGTATGTAGGGGGAAGCGGTGCAGATCCCGGTGGGGGATGAGAATGAGGGAATCAACGGAAACCGGCAAAGGTTCGAGAATTTTATCGATCTGTAAAATCCGCTTTAATTGGGCAAAACGGCTGTTAAGTGACAATCTCCAGGGGTGATTTTGTTTATTCTCGGTTTCTTTTTTACTGGCATAGTCAAGGTATTGTTTATCCCATTCAGTTAACCAAGTCCGAAACTGTCGCGCTGGTTGACGGCGTTGTTCTGGCTCGACAATGACGGGATCAGCCTCTGGGGTGATAATAAAGGTGGTGAGATTGTCCTCGCTGAGATACCAGTAAATAATCGCCTTATTCGGACCTGTCAGGCTTTGGATAGTGGCATAATCGGGACTGGTGGGGTTTTCTTGCCAATTATCGAGAATCCAAGTCAAACAACGATTTTTATAAAATTCTGCCTGTTCAATTGCGTCTAGGGGATGATTTTCCTCGATCAGTAAATCGATTTCTAGGTGACTAAAACTGCTGAATTTTGCCTCAAAAGCCGGTTTATCCCGTTTCTGGGCGCGTAGTCGGGTGAAAAGGTGGCGCCCCTGTTGTTGATAGAATCGCGCTTCAGGGATTTCCTGTAGGGAAAGATGAGCGCGGATCAATCCTTGCAGAATTTCTAAATGATCTTCCGGGAAGTCTTTTTCGCTGAGAATCGGTAAAGCGATTTGATAATGTCGGATCGCTTCGCGCCAATATGGACTAGCTTTCTCTTTATACTGGGAATGTTCCAGATAAGCTTCCCCTAGATAGCGATAAATTTGCCCCCACGGAGGCGATCCTTGAATGAGGTGGGGAAGTGCCTCCCGGAGGGCGAAAATATGGGGTTCTCGGTCATTAAGGGCTACTATCGGTTTACGGTAAATGAGAGCTTCTAGACTAGGAGTAGAAATACGATTTTTACTCAGAGAACAAACGGCCCACCCTCGGCCGTACCAAGCTTCATGTAAATCGGGTTTAATTTCTAAAGCTCGATCAAAGGATGCGATCGCTTGTTCAAATCTGCCTAAATCAGCTAACGCAACCCCTCGGTTGTACCAAGCTTCATGGTCATCGGGTTTAATTTCTAAAGCTCGATCGTAGGATGCGATCGCTTCTTCAAATCTGCCTAAATTCTTTAACGCAATCCCTCGGTTGTTCCAAGCTTGATGTAAATCGGGTTTAAATTCTAAAGCTCGATCGTAGGATGCGATCGCTTCTTCCAATCTGCCTAAATCAGCTAACGCATTCCCTCGGTTGTTCCAAGCATAATAGTAATCGGGTTTAATTTCTAAAGCTCGATCGTAGGATGCGATCGCTTGTTCAAATCTGCCTAAATTAGCTAACGCAATCCCTCGGTTGTCCCAAGCTAGATGGAAATCGGGTTTAAATTCTAAAGCTCGATCATAGGATGCGATCGCTTCTGCCCATCTGCCTAAATCAGCTAACGCAACCCCTCGGTTGTTCCAAGCTAGATGGAAATCGGGTTTAAATTCTAAAGCTCGATCATAGGATGCGATCGCTTCTGCCCATCTGCCTAAATCAGCTAACGCAACCCCTCGGTTGTTCCAAGCTTCATGGTAATCGGGTTTAAATTCTAAAGCTCGATCGTAGGATGCGATCTCTTGTTCAAATCTGCCTAAATTACCTAACGCAACCCCTCGTTTGTACCAAGCTTGATGGTCATCGGGTTTAATTTCTAAAGCTCGATCGTAGGATGCGATCTCTTGTTCAAATCTGCCTAAATTACCTAACGCAACCCCTCGTTTGTACCAAGCTTGATGGTCATCGGGTTTAATTTCTAAAGCTCGATCGTAGGATGCGATCTCTTGTTCAAATCTGCCTAAATTACCTAACGCAACCCCTCGTTTGTACCAAGCTTGATGGTCATCGGGTTTAATTTCTAAAGCTCGATCGTAGGATGCGATCGCGCCAATAAAATCCCCATTCATGTATTTCTGGTATCCTTGCTCAAACCAGAATGCGGCATCCTGAACCACTTCCGTTAAATCCGTCTCCTTTGGGCATAGATTTTCCTCCTCCACACTGGAAACATCCCTCACCGCGTCGCGTAACTGGAGGCTAATCCGTTGGGACACTTCCCCCAGATTTCCCGTCATCACCTTCCCTAAAGCCGCCAGATCTCGCCCTAAAGTTTGATAATCTTCTGGATACTGTAGCCATTCCTCGCTTTTGACCCCTAACCACCGCGCCAGCTTTTTATCGTCACAATGGCGACTGTATAGCCATCCCCGTAACCCGCCGGTAGTGGTTCCCGCCGCCACCTGCTCGAATAACCCCATCAATATCCCTTCATATTCCCCATCGCTGGGTTCTGGAGGAGTATTTTTGACTTCTTTGGGGTTAATTGCCTTTGGACTGCCAATAAAGAGCGATTTTAGCCAATTCCAGAGCTTTTTTAGTAAGGATAGCATCGAAGAAAGGGGGAAAGGAAGATAAGGAAATTATATCTCTACTGCCGAAAGTCGTCCCTTTCGGGGTTCATACTCGTCCTAAAAGGGGAAATCAGCAATCAAACTTCTGAAAATACCCTAGCGATCGCTCTCTCCCAGCGAGCGAGCCACTTCTAAGACCTGTTCAAGAGATAATCCCAGAGAAGCGGCGATTTCTTGGGGATTAACCCCCGCTCGCAATAATAAGGGAATAGAAGCTAATTTTCCGATGATTTCCCCTTCTTGACGACCTTCTTGACGACCTTCTTGACGACCTTCTTGGCGACCTTCTTGGCGACCTTCTTGGCGACCTTCTTGACGACCTTCTTGACGACCTTCTTGGCGACCTTCTTGACGACCTTCCTCTAGGGCCTCCTGAAACACACGCGTCTGTCTTAACTCGCTTAAACTAAACATAGCTTCTATCTCCTTTCGAGTAATCTGCGGCAACTTGTAAATCAAAATCGTCTCTATCAATTCTAAAAGTTCCTGTGGGCGATTTTCTACCCCCGTTTCCCTCACTCGCACGATTAACTCCCTTCCCCGGTTGATCACTTGCGCTTCGGGTAAGCTTACTAACTCTAGCGTCGCTAATCCGAGCGAATCTGGTGGAATATCAGCTAATTCCTCGAGATAAATCCTTTGTACTCTTGTTTCTTGTAATAGCTCTCTATATCGCTCTATATTCTCCTTTTCCACCCTTCGATTCGGATAGATCACCACCCCGCGCCAATTATTTTTTAACTGCGTCTGTTTGAGATAGAGAAAAATTTCGGCGAAAAAACGCGCATAAAACTCCGGATCATTCTGAAACTGAACTTCGGTAAAATAAATTGGTAAATCTTCCCGTTCTGGTAGAAAGACTCCATCGATGCGAAAAGATAGTTGTTTCACCTCTACGGAGGAAAATCGATAGAAATTGGCTAATTCCCTGGGAAAGTCGATTAACTCAAACAGAAGATCGGGAAAGGTTTGAAAAAGTCGGTAGAAAATCGTGTCGGTTTTCATGAGTTCGGTCTATCCCTCTGGTGCGTCGCTGGCTTCTGGAGGAGTATTTTTGACTTTTTTGGGGTTAATTGCCTTCAGACTGCCAATAAAGAGCGATTTTAGCCAATTCCATCGCTTTTTTAGTTCTGAAAATACCCTAGCGCTCGCTCTCTCCCGGCGAGCGAGCCACTTCTAAGACCTGTTCGAGAGATAATCCCAGAGAAGCGGCGATTTCCTTGGGATTAACCCCCGCTCGCAATAATAAGGGAACAGAAGCCAATTTTCCGATGATTTCCCCTTCTTGGCGACCTTCTTGACGACCTTCTTGGCGACCTTCTTGACGACCTTCTTGGCGACCTTCTTGACGACCTTCCTCTAGGG
Organism: Microcystis viridis FACHB-1342; assembly: GCF_014698335.1. Classification (GTDB taxonomy): domain Bacteria; phylum Cyanobacteriota; class Cyanobacteriia; order Cyanobacteriales; family Microcystaceae; genus Microcystis; species Microcystis ichthyoblabe_A. The sequence goes on from NZ_JACJSV010000052.1 coordinate 23,197, forward strand.
CCTCCTGAAACACACGCGTCTGTCTTAACTCGCTTAAACTAAACATAGCTTCTATCTCCTTTCGAGTAATCTGCGGCAACTTGTAAATCAAAATCGTCTCTATCAATTCTAAAAGTTCCTGTGGGCGATTTTCTACCCCCGTTTCCCTCACTCGCACGATTAACTCCCTTCCCCGGTTGATCACTTGCGCTTCGGGTAAGCTTACTAACTCTAGCGTCGCTAATCCGAGCGAATCTGGTGGAATATCAGCTAATTCCTCGAGATAAATCCTTTGTACTCTTGTTTCTTGTAATAGCTCTCTATATCGCTCTATATTCTCCTTTTCCACCCTTCGATTCGGATAGATCACCACCCCGCGCCAATTATTTTTTAACTGCGTCTGTTTGAGATAGAGAAAAATTTCGGCGAAAAAACGCGCATAAAACTCCGGATCATTCTGAAACTGAACTTCGGTAAAATAAATTGGTAAATCTTGCCGTTCTGGTAGAAAGACTCCATCGATGCGAAAAGATAGTTGTTTCACCTCTACGGAGGAAAATCGATAGAAATTGGCTAATTCCCTGGGAAAGTCGATTAACTCAAACAGAAGATCGGGAAAGGTTTGAAAAAGTCGGTAGAAAATCGTGTCGGTTTTCATGAGTTCGGTCTATCCCTCTGGTGCGTCGCTGGCTTCTGGAGGAGTATTTTTGACTTTTTTGGGGTTAATTGCCTTCAGACTGCCAATAAAGAGCGATTTTAGCCAATTCCATCGCTTTTTTAGTAAGGATAGCATCGAAGAAAAGCGGAAAGGAAGATAAGGAAATTATATCTCTACTGGCGAAAGTCGTCCCTCTACCGGTTCAAATTCGTCCTCTAGTAGCCAATTTTCCGCTTCCTCGTAACTCGCACCGGTAAATACCACCTGATAACCCTCAGAGGGATCGTACACGCGATAGTTTCCTGAAGATTCAGCCAGTAAAAGCAAGATATAGGGAGGAGATAGCAGCGGATCGATCCAAACCTCGGCAAAATTCCAATTATTATCAGCTAGGTTGGCTGCAGGGGATAACGTCCTAGGGGTTTTCTGCATCGATCTAATTTTTTCTAGAATGGGGAGAAAAGTAATTGCCATCAATCCATGATTCAGAGTATCTCGTCCTCTTGGTTTTCTGAGTATTCCTCGGCAGTTGCCGCAGGAATTTGCGCTATTTTAGTCTTTTTTGGTTGGTTATGCCTACACTTTAACCTGATCGGCCCAGCTTTCATCCTACTAGCGATCGCCTATGTGGTGGGAGGATACGAGAGTACCCAAGCAGGATTGACGACTTTATGGGAGGAAAAAGAACTAGATGTGGACCTGTTAATGATTGTAGCGGCCTTGGGGGCGGCGATTTTGGGACTCTGGGATAGTAATTACTATCTCATCATCGATGGAGCCGTTTTAATCCTGATTTTCGCTATTAGTGGCGCTTTAGAACAGATTGCCATGGCAAAAACCGATCGCAATATTCGTTCTCTCATGGCCATGACTCCCGATACTGCTAGATTAATCACGGGAGACAGGGAAAAAGAGGTTCCTATCAAGCAATTACAGATCGGTGATACAGTTTTGGTCAAACCGGGTGAATTAATCCCCATTGACGGCATTATTATGGAGGGAAACAGTCCCATCAATCAAGCGCCAATTACCGGAGAATCCCTTCCGGTGGATAAAACCATCGGGGAAGAAGTCTTTGCGGGAACTCTCAACGGTGCGGGAGTGCTACGTTTAAAGGTGGAAACTCCCCCCGAAAGTCGCTTAATTGAGAGGGTGATTCGTTTGGTAGAAAAGGCACAAAATGAATCCCCTCCCTCCCAAGAGTTTATCGAAGGTTTCGAGCGAGGTTATGCGAAAATTATCGTGATTTTGGGCTTAATTTTCGGGATTTTACCGCCTTTTTTCTGGGGTTGGACCTGGGAAACTACTATCTATCGGGCCTTAATTTTTCTCGTGGTGGCTTCTCCCTGTGCTTTAATGGCCTCGATTATGCCAGCTTTGTTATCGGGTATCGCTAACGGGGCAAAACAGGGGATTTTATTCAAAAATGGCGCAAGATTGGAGATGATCGGCCGCATACGAGCGATCGCTTTTGATAAAACCGGCACTCTCACCCTTGGTAAGTTGCAAGTGGTGGAAATTATCCCTATCCATGCAGTCAGCGAAAATGAGGTGTTAGCGGTGGCTGCATCCCTAGAATCCTGTTCGGAACATCCCATCGGATCCGCTATTACCGCCACAGCCAGGGAACGTGGTATAAATTTCTTCAGTGCTAATCAGGTGCAAGCGGTATCGGGACGGGGTATCACGGGAAAAATTGCCGATAAGTCGGTATCTGTGGGCAATTTTACCTATATTCGTGACCATATTACTGATCTTGACCAGAATATTTTAGCTATCCGCGAACGTTTACAAAAAGAAGGCAGAACCCTCGTCTGGGTAGTACAAGAGAATCAGATAATCGGGGCGATCGCCGTGGCCGATACCCTGCGGGAATCGGCAGTTAATCTGGTGAAGCAGCTAAAAAAGATCGGTATCGAACATATCGTTTTAATTACGGGTGATAATCAACAAAGTGCCGATCAAGTCGCTGAAAAACTCGGCATTGAGGAGGTTTACGCTGATTTACTGCCCGAAGATAAGTTAAGCGTGATCAAAAATCTGCAAGAAAAATATCACACTGTCGCTATGGTGGGGGATGGCATTAATGACGCGCCCGCTTTAGCTATGGCTAATGTGGGGATTGCCATGGGAAAAGCTGGTAGTGATGTGGCCTTGGAAACGGCCGATATTATCCTTATGTCCGATAATTTAGCCAAAATTCCCAGCGCAATTAACCTCGGTCGTCGTGCCAATCGCATCGTTAAACAGAATATCACCTTCGCCCTCGCGTTTATCGGCATATTGCTGATAGCCAATTTTGCCGGTGATATAACTTTACCTCTGGGTGTCATCGGTCATGAAGGATCGACGGTATTAGTGACTCTAAGCGGTTTAAGATTGTTCAAATAGGGATAAAAATACAGAGAACTATGGGCGAAATCCAGGCAATCCGAGGCACAAAAGATATTTTACCGGCGGAGATCGGTTACTGGCAGTGGTTAGAGGAAACTGCCAGCAGAATTTTAGGGACTGCGCTGTATCAAGAGATACGAACTCCCATTTTTGAACAGACGCAACTTTTTGAACGGGGTATCGGGGAAGCGACGGACGTGGTGGGTAAAGAAATGTACACTTTCCTCGATCGCGGTCAACGTTCCCTGACTTTGCGACCGGAGGGAACGGCTGGGGTCGTTCGCGCCTATATTGAACACAAATTACAGGCCGCCGGAGGAGTACAAAGACTCTGGTATAAGGGGCCGATGTTTCGTTATGAACGTCCGCAAGCGGGTAGGCAGCGACAGTTTCATCAAATTGGGGTCGAATTGTTGGGAACTGATGACCCTAGGGCGGATGTGGAAGTAATTACCCTTGCCAGCGAGATATTAAAAGCTGTGGGGCTAGAAAACCTAAAATTAGATATTAATTCCCTGGGAAATGCCCAAGATAGGCAAAATTATCGTCAGGCCCTGCTAGATTATTTGACTCCCTACAAAGCTGATTTAGACGCGGATTCTCAACAGAGATTAGAAAAAAATCCCCTGCGAATTTTGGATAGTAAGGACGAGAAAACCAAGATTATCTGTAAGAATGCCCCCAGTATTCTTGAACATCTCGGTAGTGATTCTCAAAAGCATTTTGAACGGGTGCAATCTTTACTAACCGATTTGGGAGTTATCTATAATCTTAATCCCTCTTTAGTGCGCGGATTGGACTATTACACCCATACGGCCTTTGAAATTCAGTCCGATGATTTAGGCGCTCAAGCTACGGTTTGCGGTGGTGGTCGTTATGATGGTTTAATAGCTCAATTAGGCGGTCCAGACACGCCGGCAGTGGGTTGGGCGATCGGTTTAGAACGTCTGATTATATTATTACAACAAAAGCAATCTTTATCTTTTTTGGTTCCCGATTTTTATCTCGTCTCCAAAGGAGAAAAAGCTGAGGCCCGCAGTGTGGTGTTAGCGCAACAATTACGCGGATTGGGGTTTAGCGTTGAGTTAGACTTAAGCGGCAGCGCTTTCGGGAAACAATTTAAACGGGCCGATCGAGCTAAGGCCGTGGGCTGTATAATTTTGGGGGATGCTGAGGCTGAAAATGGCACGGTACAACTGAAATGGATGGCCACCCAAGAACAAATTAGTCTAACCCAAGCGGATTTACTGACACAAGCAGGGGAATTAAAAGCGCAAATCTCCCGGCACAAATCCTAAGTTTTAGCGTCATGGCCAAACATTAGGCCTAGGCTAGGATTATGGAATTTATACTGCAAAAACAAGGGGAAAATCACGGACGCACAATTTCTACTAATTCCCTAGAAATTGTCTCGGGAAACTATCGTCTTTTGGCCCGTCTGGATTCTCCTTTTGCTCATATTGAAGTGCGTATCGATTACGAATCTCCCGAAAGTAGTGAACGATATACCCATTATTATCGATCGGATGCTGGGAGGTGGCTGGAAATTTTTTCCTATCGAGATTTAGGAATAGGTAGCTGGAAAATTCGCTGTTATGGGGATATTTTGGCCGAATTAGGGGGGCAAGGTTGGCAAGAAATGTTAACTTTAATTGTTACTCCTGTTAAGATCAATTATCTGGCTCAATTAGAACAGTTAATTAAAACCGAAATTGAACCTTTCTTAGCACGAGAATCCTCTCGAGAAATGGTAAAATTAGAACTGGCCGATTTAACTAATAATTCTGCGTTTGTTTTTGATTTATGCCTACCAGAGGAAACAATGACTGCTGGGGAAGGGGTAACTCTAGAACTGCCGGAACCTGCTAATATGAAAAAGAGCCTTCAAAGTTTATCTAATCGCAATTCTGCACCCCTACCCCCGAAAATATCCGGTTCTAATTCTCGCCGAAAATCACCGCAACTGCCCCCAATTCCTAAAAATAAATAACCTGATAGTATGTAATGATGAGGTGAGGCAGCAACTTAAACCTAAGATTTTTTCAAGAACTTCTGACGAACTCGCGAGATTAACAGGTCTAATTCAGGTAACTTCAATAACATCGCACCGAGGAGGAATAAACCCACCGCTACCGTTGAGGCAAAACCTAACTGTAATAATTGTAGGAAAATATTACCAGCACCGAAAACCTTTTCCCATCCCCAACTAGCTCCCCAACTAGCAACACCAGAAAGCATTGTAATTACCGTTAATCCCAATAAGGATAAACCCCATTCTCCCAAAGGTAAACCTCCTAAACGACGATTTAAAATCACCGTAAAAATGCCCATAGAAAGGATATTAACCCCCACGGTTGCTAAAACAATCCCCGGAGTACCAAAAGGTCTATACAAGAGGAAATCCAGCGCACCATTGAGAAAAATATTTACCATACTCACCTTAAAAGGAGTTTCGCCATCACCCAAAGCATAGAACACTCGTACTAAAACATCGCGACCGAGATAGAAAAACATCCCGAAACCGTAGGCCATTAATACGGGAACCACCTGTTCCGAGGCAGCCAGATTAAAGGCACCCCGTTGATAGATAACCCGCACTACCGGGAAAGCGAGGGCGATAAAGATAGCGGTGAAGGGTAACATGGTTAAAGCCGTCAATAATAAACCCTGACGGATTCTTTGCTTCAATTCTCCCCAATTTTCCGGTTCCGTCAGTCGAGAAAATATCGGCATAAACGGCACGAGAATCATGTTAGACATGATGCCCAAGGGCGTGAGAACGATAAAACTGGCGTAACGCATGGAAGCAGCGGCATTTTCGATAAAAGAAGCGAAAAAGAGGTCAGTATAAACGTTAATATGCAACATTCCCGAAGATAAGGTGGCCGGAATCATCACCCGCAACACCTCCGACACCCCCGGTATCCGCCAATCCCAACGAAATATTAATTTTCCTAAACCTGCCTTGACTTGTGCGCCCACTTGTGCTAACCATTGCCAGAGCGCCCCGACGAGAGTACCACCGGCGAGGACAAAACCCCCCAGTTGCACATATTGCGGCTCATCAATGCGATCGCCAAGAAACCAAGCCAGCAAACCCACCCCGATAATCACCGCCACACTGGAAAAAAGCGGACTGAGACTCGGTAGCCAGTATTGGTCCGCCGCGTTGAGAGTACCGAAACCGATGCCGATTAAACCAGCTAAAACCGCCATGGGGGCCATAATTTGCAGTTGTTGAATGGCCATGCTGCGGGTGGCGGCATCTAAACCGGGAGCGAGAACATCGATAAAAATATTGGCAAAAACGATTAAAAAGACGGTGACAGTTAATAAAATCGCACTGACTAGGGTGGTGACAGTCTCGACAATCGGCGCGGACTCGGATTTATCTCTTTTGGCCAAAACACTGACCAAAGCACTGTGAAAGGGGCCGTTAATGCCACCGAGGAGAATTAACAGAAAACCGGGGATAACGTAGGCAAAAGCGTAGGCGTTCACCACCGGCCCGACACCGTAGGCAGCGGCGATTACCTGTTCGCGGACTAAACCAAAAACCTTACTGATTAAGGTGGCAACGGCGACAATTCCGGCAATACCGGCTAAGGAACGGGTAGCTTTCTTATTAATGACGACACCTCGAAAGAAAACAACTGCATTGATCGATTTTACCCGTTTCTGTGTTCCCGTAGAAAAGCGATCTCTAGTTGTCAAATTTAATTTGACTGGAATGTATAACACCCATTTCCCCACAGACATTCGTATAATACCAAGAGCCAACTGAACCATAAATATTGATGGTTCTACGTTCTCTGACTGAACAGATGATATTGCCATTGGGGGATGTTCTCACATTTGATGGTGGAGAAAACACTATTGCTGTAGCGATTCTTGATGTGGATTGAGAACTATTAAATCTGTAACTACACACCACCTCTAGCATTGTTTGAGTCGCCTGAGAGCGGGGACGATGAATTTGTCTTTCGGGAAAAGTCGTCCAAGTTCCGTTATCACAATTAGCTTGGCTAACCAGTCGTTGATTTCCTAAATAATAAACAAAGTCAACACTACGCGAACTAGCCGGAACAATTGAACATAAATCGATGTTAACGCTTTTTCCCGTCACAGCAGTTCCGGCAAAGTAATTACAAGTTTGAGCCAAAACTATATTGGGTTTTGCCCAGGAAGTACCGACTACCATTGTCAAAGATAGACTAGAAATCAAAATAATTTTTTTCATGGTTGATTTGACATTTTCTGGAGGCTTTTTCTGAGATCATTTTATACTCAATTGAATTGCGGCTAGAACCTGATGGCGACAAAATATTAGTATTTTTTATCTAATTCTCTGTTCCCGTAGAAAAGCGATCGCTAGTTGTCAAATTTAATTTGACTGGAATGTATAACACCCATTTCTCCATAGACATTCGTATCATACCAAGAGCCAACCGAACCATAAATATTGATGGTTCTACTCTTGATTACAAAAATCCCCCGTTCAAGAAAACTTAACAATGCCCACCAGCGATCGCAGTTGACAAGACTAAAGCGATCGCACTAGATAAAAGGGTTTCTAACGCGATCGCCAAAGGTTTAAGGATGCGAGGGATTGATGTTACAATGTCTTCAGAGAAAGAGCTAATGGGGGTTTCTGATGAGGAACAGTTAGCTTATGCTTTATTGCAAGGCCGAGTTATTTTCACTTTTGATGATGGCGATCGCTGATGCTTCTACGCGCTGTGCTAACATCTCCAATATTATAGGTGTTTTTGCTTTATGAAAAATCAGTTATTAAAATTAGCTTTTGAAGTAGAAATTGAAGAAGGGGAGCAACTCAATCTTCCCAGTTCTATTGTGCAAGGAATTGGTAAAGGGAAGTGGGTGATTACTATTCAGCCCAAAACCTTAGTTAGCGATCGCCTTCATTCTTCTTTTCTGAATAGTTATGCCTCAGAAGACGAAGGTTTATATGACGATTATTAAAGGAGGTGAGTTCTGGGTTGCCAAAATTCTATTTACTGATGGTACATCATCAAAAAAAAGACCTGTGTTGATTCTTTGGGTTGATGGAGATGACGTGTGAGTGGTTATACAACGGTGGTCCCTACCAGTTAGTCATTTTCCACTTCTTACTAGGTGTCTTCTGCTACCTCGGTCGGACGTTTAATCTTCCAATACGCTTCTTTCAACAACAGCCGCTCTCTGCACTTCTTCTTAGGTGCTTGGCCGGTAATCGGTATCTGGTTTACGGCAATGGGTGTTAGCACCATGGCGTTTAACCTCAACGGTTTCAACTTCAACCAGTCGATTCTCGATTCTCAAGGTCGTGTAATCGGTACCTGGGCCGATGTGTTAAACCGCGCTGGTATCGGGATGGAAGTAATGCACGAGCGTAATGCTCACAACTTCCCCTTAGACTTAGCTAGTGGCGAACAGGCTCCTGTAGCTCTGACCGCTCCTGCTATCAATGGTTAATTCCTAGTCTGAACGAAAAGGCACTCCCGCGAGGGGGTGCTTTTTTGTTTCTTTCAGAGAAGAAACCAGAATCTAGGGATAATGGGGGACAAGGATCCTTTATTTATACTCTCTAGTTTACTTTTTCTCTTTTCTGTCAGTCTGGGGTTAGGCTTCGCTGGTGCGGCGAATACCTTCGTCGAGAATGAAGAACTGAGGGTTAAGAGAAGCCAACGGCTCCCGCAGCTTTTCGATTTCGGCAGCGGGAGCGTGAACTTCTAGGCGAATAATCTTGGCGATTTTGAGAAGTTCGTCTAGCAGTTCCCCGACGTTTTGCAGGTGGGCAAGAACTGCGGAAGCATCGACGTAACCCTCGCGGCAATGAAGAATATTGCCGCTAAAGGAAAAAGCATAATGGATACAGCCCTCTTCGGTGCGGGTTCTCTCAATGAACTTGGGGCTTAGTTCCTTGAACGCAGCAATTTTTCCTTCTGGTACTTCAAAGTAGGGTACGAGGGTACAGCAAGTATCGATTTTGAACATTAGATTCTCCTTTTAGGTGGTGCGGAGGGATACCTCGCGTTTGTGGTCTCTTCTGTCAGTCTTGAAAATTTTAACGAATTTACGTCGTTTCAGGCTAGGAGAAATCAAGATTTCAACCCACTTTGACAAAAGAGAGATCATTCTCTCAATCCCTTTGTAGTACACATATAGTACATTTGCCCAAAAAAATCGAACAAGGGTAAAAAGGGAAAAAAGAGGAAAAGGGTTACAGAGTCCCCCCGAATACGCACACCACCCGAAAACCGCAGCCGTAGCTGATGAAGTCGCGGCTGCGGCTGCCGATGCGGAAAGCGGAACGGCAGCTATCCGGAGGGTTGAACCAAGAACCGCCCCGCAGCACTTTTGTAGTAGATTTGTTCTTGCTAATCCAAGCACTCCCATCAGTGGGTGCGCCTTGATAATTAGGGTGATAATCGTCCTCGCACCATTCCCAAACGTTTCCGTGCATATCGTACAGTCCAAAGGCATTAGCTACCTTAAAATAGCCTACTGGTGTCGTCTGTTTTCGATCGATGCCTTTTAGTCCCCTTCCATAATTCCCTGGATAAACTTTTTTGTCTCTTTCCCAATCAGTTCCTCTGTAATTAGCCAAATCTGTGGTAATCGTCTCCCCAAAATGAAAGGCGGTTGTTGTCCCCGCTCTACAGGCATATTCCCATTCTGCCTCACTCGGTAGCCGATACTCCCGTTTTGTTTCCCTTGATAGTCGTTTACAGAATTCTGTTGCTTGCTCCCAGTTGACTTGTTCTACGGGTCTTGTCCATCTATCCTGCTCTTGATATGGCTCTTTGAAGTGGGAAGGCTCTAGTTCTAGATCGATGTCTATTTTAGCAGTTGCGGCGATCGCTCGCCACTGTGCTTGGGTGATGGGATAGCGTCCCATGAAAAAAGCTGAAATATTAACGGTGTGTTGAGGACTTTCTCTTTGGAAATAGTCTAGATCGTATTCTTTACAGAGTCTTTCTATTTCTTGATCTGGGGTTCCCATCTGGAAGGAACCGCTAGGGATAAGCATCATGTCGAGATTAATGTCTTCCCCTAAATTCTCGCTGTAATATTGTGCTTCTCGTTGCTGTCGGTGAATGATTAATTTAGTCATTTTTTCTGAAGCGGTTAAGTAGCTGGTTATAATTAAATTGAAGATGGATTTTGGGTTCGATCCCCCCTTAATCCCCCCTTGATAAGGTAGGGTTGATTCATTTAAATTAAGTATAGCTGATTTTGAGTCAATAAATTTGATCGAGGATTCTCAAGTTTATCTTTTTCTAATCAAAAGAGTTAGTCATAATAACTAATCTTTAATCTTCTGCCAATATTTATTATGAATAGATTGATAAAGCCTGTTCCCAAGCCACTAAAAGCCTATCTCTCTTGAAATTGTCGAGAGTACATCCTGTTAATTTAGCTAATTTTTCTGCTTCTTACGTCGATAAAACTATCAGTTTTTCCCAACGTTCAGCTAACCACCTCTGTCCCTCCGT
>NZ_JACJSV010000053.1 GCF_014698335.1 Microcystis viridis FACHB-1342
TGGGGTGTGGGGTGTGGGGTGATGGGGAAGTAGGGTGATGGGGAAATGGGGTGATGGGGAAGTAGGGTGTGGGGTGTGGGGTGTGGGGTGTGGGGTGTGGGGTGATGGGGAGAATCAATAAAGGTAGTCTATTGACAACTGCTCACTGATTACCACTGTCCACTGAAAACTCAAATCTGATAACTGATAACTGATAACTGATAACTGATAACTGATAACTGAATTATCCCTTGACAATTGCGCCAAAATCTGCTAGGACTCGGGCGTGATTTCGCAGTAAACCCAACAGATTTAAACGATTGCGACGGACAGATTCTTTTTCGGCCATGACTAACACACTATTTTCGCCATCGAAAAAGTCAGCCACCACGGGAGAAATTGCCGTTAAAGCAGTGAGGAGACGCTGATAATCTCTTTGCTCTCTTGCGCTGATAGTTTCGGGAATTAGGGCAATTAAAGCGTCATAAAATGCTTGTTCGGAGGATTGTTCAAATAACTCCCTATCGATGATTCCCTTGGTTTCTAGGGTAGTTGTATCTAAATCTCCTTTTTGTGCTAAACGGGTCGAGCGATTGACGGTTTCATAGATGTTGGCTAACTGACCATCCTGACGAATTTGGGATAAAAAGCGAGCGCGTTCACGGGTATCTAATAAATTTTCTAAAGCGCGAGACTTATACTCTGGATCGTTTTCCCCTAAAACTGCATTAACGAGATCATAATCTATCCTCAAATCATCAATTAAGAGAGTTTGCAGACGTTGTAAAAAGAAATCTTTAATCAGATTGACTGGGTTGGGTTTATCGGGATGACTGGTGACAAAATCCTGAGCTATCTGCTCAATTAATGCCAAAAGATTGATATTAAAATCGGCTGACCAGATAATACTAATTATTGCATTGGCAGCCCGACGGAGAGCGAAGGGATCTGAGGAACCAGTGGGCAGCATTCCCAGTCCAAAAATACCGACTAAAGTATCTAATCGATCGGCAATTCCCACCACTTGACCGGTGATTGTTTCCGGGAGTATATCCCCAGAATTGCGAGGCAGATAATGTTCAAAAATGCCCCGGGCAACTACAGCCGATTCACCACTAATTAAAGCATATTTTTCGGCCATTATTCCCTGTAATTCGGGGAATTCATAAACCATTTGGGTAACTAAATCCGCTTTACAAAGCATGGCAGTGGACTCTATATCACTGCGACTTTGTTCATCGAGATTTAACTGTTCGACGATCATCTGGGCAATTTCCATAATCCGATCGACTTTATCGCGCATGGTTCCCAATTCTTCTTGGAAAGTGACGGTTTCCAGTTGGGGAAGAAAACTATCTAAGGGTTCATCACAATCGGCAGTATAGAAAAATCTGGCATCGGCTAACCGTGCGCGGATAACCCTTTCATTTCCTGCGGAGATAATCTCAGATTTCTGGGGATCGCCATTAGAAATAGTGATGAAATAGGGTGACAAACCCTGGGGAGTTTTCACCGGGAAATAACGCTGATGTGTCACCATCACAGTAATAATTACTTCTGGGGGTAATTCCAGAAATTCATCGTCAAATTTGCCGACAATTGCCGTGGGATATTCGACTAAGTTAGTCACTTCTGCTAATAAATCGGCGGGAATTTCTGCCACTCCCTCCAGTGTTTTGGCCAGGGTGGTAATCTGATCGGTAATTATCTGTTGACGCACTTGCGGATCCGCTTCCACAAAAATTGATCGCAAACTGGTTAAATATGCTTGGGGGTGACTAATGGCTAAGGATTGCGGGTGTAGAATGCGATGACCAAAAGTTAAGCGATCGCTGGTTAAAGTGGTAGAGCCATTAATTAATTCTAGGGGCAAAACTTCCCCATCCACTAAAGTTAATAACCAACGAATTGGCCGGGGAAATCTTAAGTCTCCATCTCCCCAACGCATAAAACGTCTTCCTTCCAAACGGGTAATCCATTGGGGAATTAATTCAGTTAAAATCTCGGCTGTTTGACGACCCGGAATCGTTTTTTCAATATAGACAAATTCTCCTTTGTCTGTGGCACGAATGGAGAAAGCGTCGGTGCTAACTCCCTGTTTTCGAGCAAAACCCTCACCAGCGGGGGTAATTTGACCATTTTTGTAGGCTGCACTAACTGGCGGTCCTTTGATCTCCTCGCTGCGAGCTTCTTGCTCCCTCGGTAATCCTGTGATTAACACGGCCAAACGGCGCGGGGTTCCGTAAACTTGAATAGCAGTAGCGTCCAGAGATTCCGTCTCTAAACTCTTGCTAACTCTTTCCTGCAATTGTGCGATCGCGCTATCGACAAAATCTGCGGGTAGTTCTTCTGTACCGACTTCAAGTAAAAAATCCATCTGATTGATTGGCCGTGTTTATGCTTCACCAATCATCTAGGCTATCACAGAAGCCGTGTCCTTAGTTTTTGACTGGTGTTGTTCGACTTTTTGGGTTAGGGTGAAAGATGCAGCAAATTGGAATCAGCGACGATGGGAAAGATTAATTTATTAGTCAGTGCCACCTCTGAGGATTGGATAGAACAGGCAATTAATAATTTAGGGATTATTCTGCTCGATCATTCCCATTGTGAGCGAAAAGCGGCAGGAGTGGCCTTAAATCTCATGTTTCGTTATCCTTCCTACGCTTCCCTCGTGCGGAAATTAACAGCGATCGCACAAGAGGAATTAGAACATTTTGAACAGGTCAATCAATGGTTAGATAAATGGGGAATTCCCCTCGCTCCCTTAAATTCTCCCCCCTATGGTGCTAAATTGAAGGCCCAGATTCGTCACCAAGAACCCGATCGCCTTTTGGATTCTCTGTTAGTATCAGCTTTAATTGAGGCGCGTTCCCACGAAAGATTAGGTTTATTGGCAGAATATTGTCCCGATCCTCAATTAGCTCAATTTTATCGCGGTTTAATGGCTTCCGAAGCGCGTCATTATGGTATTTATTGGCTATTAGCAGCGGATTATTTTGAACGGACAGTGATCGAGCAACGTTTAGAAACCCTAGCGGCGATCGAAAGTGAAATTCTCACTACTCTGCACCCGGAACCTCGTATTCATAGTTGATTGCACTAATAGGGACAAACCCTATCTAAATTACTCGTTCAACTCAATTTCTCTCTTAGAAAAGGGTAAATCTTGATTGATTGCATCAATTTCTTCCTGTTCCATTTGATTGATTTCCTGGATATAATTGCGGAGAATTTGAGTCATTTTGCCATGATAAAAACGGTGTAAACTATGATTAGCAGTGGCAGGAAAACCCCGTCTTTTTTTATGTTGTCCTCCCGCACCCGGGTCAAACATGGTAATACCTTGACTAATTGCCCAATCGATCGGTTGATAGTAACAAGCTTCAAAATGTAAACAGTCATACTCTTGAAAACTGCCCCAGTAACGACCATAAAGATTAGTATCTTTGCGAATACAAAAAGATAAACCCACCGGTTTAGTATCCTTTTCATTTTGGTAGGCAGTAATCAAAACCACTCGCTGACGATAATTCGGATATAATTGTTCAAAAAATTTCTGTGTCAGATATTTACTTCCCCAGTAAAATTTATCACAGGTACTGCTATAAAACCGATAAATTAACGGGAATAAATGATGGGGAATTTCTTCGGCAGCCAGAGTTTTAATAATTAACCCCGCATTAGTCACCGCTTTCCGTTCCCGTTTAATATTGCGGCGTTGATTAGCATTAAAAACCGTCAGATAATCTTCAAAACTTTGAAAACCCTTGTTATTCCAAATATAACTATGGTGTAACCAGGGGGTAAAACCCAAATTTTCCATTAAAATTCGCCATTGGGGATCCACAAAAAGAAAATGACAACCCGACAGATTATTTTGATCACAAAAATGATCAATAGCCGCTATCATTAAAGCAGTAATCTCCAGTTCATTTTCCCCCGGAGCAATTAAAAAACGATAACCTACCGCCGGAGTAAAAGGGGTCATTCCTAACAGTTTCGGATAGTATCTAATCCCTAAACGATGGGAAAGATCTGCCCATTGGTGGTCAAAGACAAATTCACCGTAACTATGACTTTTAATATACAAAGGAGCGGCGGCAATTAACTCAGCACCGCACCAAACTGTTAGATGAGCAGGTTGCCACCCCGTCCGTCCCGTAGCGCTGCCGGAAGTTTCGATATTATGTAACCATTCCCACTCTAGAAAGGGAGTAGTTAGGGGTTGAGCGAGAGCATCCCATTTTTGTTGGGAAATCTCACTCATTTTATCAATCCAAGCGACAGAATATTGGGGTTTAAGCTGTTCTACCATGGGACAAGATAAGTCAACCTTTTTATTTAAGGTTTGCTGAATAAATCTAAAACCCTTGTTGGGTAAGACTTTTAGACTTTTTGTCAATCAAAAAGTACCGGACTGGGAGTGATCAGGGGTAAAATTCCGGGACTTTTTCCCTGAAAATTAGGTAACTGAGTATCTCAAAATCAGTAAAACCCTACACCCTACACCCTACACCCCACACCCTGCCCCCACCAACAAACTTTTTCAGCAGACCCTATTTAAGGTAATCTAGTTTTGAGATTTGTGGCAATCTCGTTCAAGGGAATAATGTAGGAAAATTTCTGCTTCCACGGTTTCCACGCTCAAAAGTCGTAATTTTCTGGCAGAATCTGCCAGAAATCCAGTTCCTCCCAGGGGAGTTGCCGCTTTATTGCCTCCTAACATCAAAGGACAAATGGTTAGATAGATTTCATCGATTAAATCTTCAGCTAAAAGAGAGGCAATTAATTCACCTCCTCCCAGAATCGCCAGTTTTTTGATACCTAGGGCGGTAAATTGACTAAAAATAGCCTTCCAATCACCGCAGACTAAGACAAGCTCAAATAAACCCCGATTTTCCCAGGCTGCCACTTTTTCGGCTGCCGTGATTAACCAGCGAGGAAAAGGCTGCTGAAAAAATTTCATCCGGGGATCAAGCAGGCCCGAATGAGAACAAACGATCTGTATCGGCTGCGGGGATAATCCCCGTTGTTGACGATAAGCGAGAAAATCGCCATGACGGATAGGAAGACTGGTGTGATAAGCGCGCAGGGTGTTAGCACCGAATAAAGCGGCATCCATGCGGGATAAATGTTGTTCTAGACGCATTTTATCGGTAGCAGAGGCAAATCTGGCCGCTGACTGGTAGGCGTCGGCAATTTTACCATCGGCACTCATGGCTAAAATAACGGTGGTGTGAGGATGATTCATAGTAAATGATGAGGGATATCACCAGGTCCGATTGGTGAATAGGCTAGTATAGTCTAGAGTTTGATAGCAAGAATCAAACCAATTTCCGCCCATGTCTATCGGTCAATCCTCCTTTCGTCGTATTTTGCTCTCTCGCTTACTCCTGGTTAGTGTTCCTGTACTACTAATGGGGGTTTATGTTACCTATCGTAAGGCGCGATCGGCTTTTTTGGAAACGGCCCGTCAAAATCTCACCGAAAGTGCCATCAGAAAAGCAGATAATATTGAGCAATCAATTCAACTTTTGCGGGCCAATCTGATCACTGCGGGGGAAAGTCTGGTTTTAAAACAGGGAACCTTAGCCGAAAAAGAAGCTTTTTTACAACAATTAACAGCGATGCTTCCTAATCAGATTAACTGTGTGGAATTAATTGATATTAAGACCAAGAAACCTTTATTAAATCGAGCCTGTGAACCAGAAACCCTCAAAATTTTGCCTCTGGAAAGATGGGCAGAAAAACGGAATAGCTTTGCCAGGAATATCGAGAATATTTTAGTTAAAAGTTTACCTAGAAAATTTCTAATTAAATCTCCCGATAACAATCGTCAATTAGAATTAGTCTTTGCCGTTCCCATCTACGATGATCAAGGACAATTACAATCTGGTCTAATTCTGCAAGCTTCTCTACTTTACGGTGAGAAGGTTTTACCCGGTTCTTTGTCAGGTTATCCCGTGGTTATTTCTGAAAATGGCATTATTCTCGCTCATCCCTATTTTCATCGCATTGGTAGCCATATCAGTCAAGAAGCTGATGCGGAACGTCTCAATCTGATCATCGATAATGCTGTTAGAGGTCGACAGAGATTTCTCCATTTATTTTCTTTCGAGAAATATGGCAAAGAATTAGTCGCTGGTTACAGTTTCCTCCCCAGTCCAGTTACGGGAGAATCATCCCAAAAATGGGTAGTTTTAGCCATTAGTTCTCTCTCCCAAGCTCTGTCTCCTCTACAACAAATTTGGGAGGCAATTTTTTATCTAATTTCTGGTTTATTATTAGCTTATTTAGTAGCTATTGTACTTATTGCTAGGGATTTAGCTAGACCTTTAGAAAAACTGCGAGATTATGCCTTAAATATTCAGAAAATTCCTTCCCAAAAGATTAGACCAGAAAATTTTAATATTAGAGAAATTAATCAGTTAGCCTCGTCCCTAGAGGAAATGCTCGAACGTTTACGTCTTTGGGGAGAGGAAATAGTTAAGAGTTGGCAAGAAGCGGAAAATGCTAATCAATTAAAAAACCAATTTTTGGCGAATACTTCCCACGAATTACGCACCCCTCTCAATGGTATTATTGGCTCAATTCGTTGCGTTATGGATGGATTTTGTAACAGTGAAGAGGAGGAAAAAGAATATTTGCAACAAGCGGATAAGGCAGCCGTACATCTTTTGGAAATTATTGATGATATTCTCAGTATTGCTAAAATAGAAGCAGGCAAACTTTCCGTTAATCCTGAACCAGTAGATTTACACCAAATTATCAATGAAGTTATTAATTTACAAACAGCATCGCTGCAGGGTAAGCACTTAAAATTAAATTTGCTTTTCTGTCCAGAAAATCCGATAGTCTATGCTGATCCAACTAAATTAAAACAGGTAATTTTGAATGTTATTTCTAACTCAATTAAATTTACCGAGACGGGAACTATTTCTCTGATAACTCACTTAGAATATCCACAGGCTATTATCACTATAATCGATACAGGAATCGGTATCGACCCCCAGCAGCAATTAAAATTATTCCGTCCTTTTGTGATGATTGATGGTTCCACAACTAGAAAATTTAGCGGTACGGGTTTAGGATTAGCTATTTCTAAGAATTTTATGAAAATAATGGGGGGAGATATTACTATCTCTAGTCAAGGTCAAGGTTTAGGAACAACTGTAGAAATTATTCTTCCTCTGGTGGGGGAAAGAAAGCTTGATTTTACCCCACCAGAGGAAAACTCATCTTTGCCGATTCTTCCTTCTCTTAAAAGCTAAAATATCTCTATTTAACTACTGTAATTTATGAGGAATTTAGTTTATAATTCCTCTAAACTTTCTACGGGTAAATTAACCACCTCATAAGCACCAAAAACCTCTATCGCATCGGTATAATTTGTTAATTCTTCTAAAGTTTCTGCGATTAAATGCTGTTGATCCAGATTAATTTCTAGATCAATAAAAAATATGTATTCCCCTAAAGATCGTTTAGTTGGTCGCGATTCAATCCGAGATAAATTAAGCTGACGTTTGGCAAAAACTTCTAAAGGTTTGACTAAAGCACCGGGTTGATCTAAAACTTGAAAAGCGAGGGACATTCGCTCTCCTTGAGGATGGGAAGTTAAAGCCATTACCCAAAAACGGGTACAATTATCGGGATAATCATTAATTGGTTGTATTAATATTGGTACATGATAGAGTTTGGCAGCCCGGGGAGAAGCAATCGCGGCCGAATTAGCCTCTCGATCGAGAATTTGAATCGCTTCCGTGGTAGAATTGGTGGGAATAATCGGCACGTTAGGTAAATTATTTTCTAGCCATTTTTGACATTGAGCTAAAGCTTGGGGATGGGAATAAACGGTTTTAATTTCTGTTAGCGATTGTTGAGGAGATAGAAGTGCATGGGAAATCGGTAAAACTAATTCTTGTTGAATCTGTAACCTGGGTAATTGCCATAAAGCATCAAGAGTCATTACCACACTTCCTTCGGTGGAATTTTCCACCGGAACCACTGCTAAATCGGCCTGATTTTGGACAACCGATCGCAGGGCCAGGGCAATGCTAGGATAGGGTATTAATTGATGAGGCTGGGGTGGTAAACTGTTAGCATAGGCTAAAGCGGCTGTTTCTGAATAGGTTCCCACTGGCCCCAGATAAGCGATCTTTACAGTCATTTAGATTATCCCCGCAAGCAATTTTTTCTAGCTATTACAGCCTTTCTCATAAATATCAAGTATAACCTAATTCAGCCAGCGTTTTCAGTTGATAATTGGGTAAAGGAGCAATATAGTAGGGAACCTGTTTAGCTAACTCTAGGGTACAGGTAATTTTTTTAACTTTGCTTTTACCGCCCAAAAATTTACAATCATAAGTAGCATTGTGCAAAACCTTTTCTATCCGGTCAACCAACAGGATTTTAGTGATAAAATAGTCAGTACGATCCAGTCGTTCGAGAACATCCAAAATTGTCACCCGCTCCCCCGTTAAATCCGTGGAATCAGCCAGAATTTGAATCAGAGACAAACGGGGAGTCTTGCTATCGTAATCGGCTACTTCCGTATCTAACCAAAGAATGGGAAAATGGCAAAAGTGATCGATCGCATTCCTAATAGCGTCGGATTCCGTTAAATAAGGCATGGTTGCAGAGGCTGAAAAATGTATCAAAAAATCTTGATAGCAGTAGATTTGTCGGAGATGGGGGAGAGTGTCTTTAAGGAGGCTGTATCCTTAGCCAGTAAGTACGAAGCTAACCTCCTACTACTGCACGTCCTTTCTCCTGAAGAAGATTATAGCCCTTTACCGATTCCGCCCAACTTAGCCGATATTTACCCCGCCCAGGGTAATGATCTGACTCTTGATTTTTGGCGGCAACAATGGGAAGAATTTGAGCAGAAAGGGTTGGCAATGTTGCAAAAAAGAGCTAATCAAGCGGGAGAAATGGGTGTAAAGGGAGAATACCGGCAAATTTATGGTCATGCCGCCAAAACTATCTGTAAAGTGGCGCGAGAGGAAAATATTGATTTAATTGTTATCGGTCGGCGTGGGCGATCGGGTCTAGGAGAGTTATTCTTAGGTAGTGTGAGTAATTATGTTCTCCATCATGCCCCCTGTTCCGTCTTAATTGTTCAACATCCTCAGGACTAAAAATTCCTGTTAGCTATTCCCCCCCCTAAAATCCCCAAACGATTAAAAGGAAAAAAGCGAAAAACCGCCCTACCAATCACGTTATTTTCCGGTAAAAACCCCCAGATATGGGAGTCATTGCTATTATTGCGATTATCTCCCATGACAAATAAGTTATTTTCTGGCACGAGCAAAGGCATTAAATTATATTGAGGGGATTCGAGAATATAATCTTCTGCCAAGGGTTGATTATTCAGATAAATTTTGCCCTCCTTGACAGCAATCACATCCCCTGGGGTGGCAATCACTCTTTTAATAAAAGCTTGGTTCTTTTGATATCCCTGTAATTGTAATTGTGCCGGCGGTTCAAAGACGACGATATCCCCCCGTCGAGGAGGATGGAAATCGTAGGAAAGTTTTTCCACCACTAAGCGATCGCCCTGTTCTAAAGTGGGTAACATAGAATCAGAGGGGATAAAACGAGGTTCAGCCACAAAAGTGCGAATCAATAGGGCTAAAACTAAAGCTATAGTGATAATTTGCAGATTTTCTCGAATAGAAGCCCAAAAACTCTTGGATTTGTCCTTATTAATTTCTTGCTCTTGCATTATTGCCCAGATGATGGTTGGTTTAACTTAGCTTTCGCTTGCTGCCAGAAAACTGTTAATTCCTCTAGTGTATAGTCATGGAGAGGCTTTTCTGCCACGGATTCCACTAGGGAAAAACGTTGAATAAAACGCAGATTAGTCTCTTGTAAAGCGATACTGGGGTCTAAATCATACCAGCGAGCAAGATTGACAATAGTAAAGAGTAAATCGCCTAATTCTGCCTGTTGATGCTCTTTATCGTCCGATTCTAGGGACTCTTGCCATTCTGCTAACTCTTCGCCAAATTTTTCCCAGACTCCCGCGATATTTTCCCAATCAAAACCGACTCGCGCTGCTTGCCGAGAAATTTTCATCGCCCCGATCAAGGGTGGTAAAGTTTGGGCATAACGGGTTAATTTGCCGCTAATAGTCGGGTCATTTTTTTCCTCAGCTTTGATTTTCTCCCAATTTTGACGCACCTGTTCGGGATTTTCTAGGGATAGCTCCCCAAAAACGTGGGGATGACGACGAATTAATTTATCAGTGATGCCCCTAGCCACTTCTTCTAGGCTAAAATTACCCTCATCACTGGCAATTTGAGCTTGTAAAACCACCTGTAGCAGTAAATCGCCTAATTCCTCGGCAATGGCAGTTTTATCACCACTTTTAATCGCTGCTACCACCTCATAAGCTTCCTCGATAACGTAGGGAATTAGGGTTTCCGGGGTTTGCGCTAAATCCCAAGGACAGCCGCTTTCTGGGTCTCGTAAACGGGCAACAACGCTGATTAAATGGTTTAATGCCGCTAAGATGGCCTTGTAACTGGGATTGTCGGTTTCTGGAAGGCTAGACATCGATTTTTTCCGGTTTTCTCGCCCATTATACCAGTTAGTTATCAGTGATCAGTTATCAGTTATCAGATGTGAGTTTTCAGTTCACTAATCACTGTTTACCGATCACAGCAAAAAAGCTCTCATCTCCCTATCTTCCTAATATTCAGTCACAGCTTTTCTGATAATAGATGAAGTTTAACCTAATTTGATTGAAGACCTACCCCCCAAAACGAAAACTTCGTACCTCACCATTCAGATAACTGCTTTAGCTCAATAACAATGAAAAAACCCGGTTTCACCGGGTTGCACTAGCTTGGAGTGTGTATAATCAACCGATAAGGCAGTTGAAAACTTAAATAAATCTAAATAGAAAAAAGGTAAGCAATTCCGCTGTAAGAGAATCAGATTTAAT
Organism: Microcystis viridis FACHB-1342; assembly: GCF_014698335.1. Taxonomy (GTDB): domain Bacteria; phylum Cyanobacteriota; class Cyanobacteriia; order Cyanobacteriales; family Microcystaceae; genus Microcystis; species Microcystis ichthyoblabe_A. The sequence continues at coordinate 10,928 of NZ_JACJSV010000053.1, forward strand.
GAATCATCCCGCAAGTTAGGGGACAAGAAGCATAAACAGCTTGATGAGAGGTTTTTACCTCACCGTGTAACCAGTGCAGCCAGCTAACTTCATGGGGATGAACACCTTTTGCTGCCAACAAAGCGGCACTAATTAGGATAGCCAAAATGTTAATACCAATAATCATTCCTGCCACTAAAAGCACGGAACTAACCGGTAAAACTGACTGTAAGATAATCGCAGACAATGCCCCCACTGTCATCATTAATACTACTAAAGGAAATCCCACTACTAATAAACAGACAGTGAGGACGAAACTCCAGAGAAGAAAGCTTTTTAGCATTGCTAAAGAAACGTGGCCCCAGTTATTTCTTGCGGTTAATTGCATCTTCCTGACCTCTTACAAACTTGGTGGTCTAACTTTTCTGCACGTCGGCTCAAAGTTGATGAAAACCAGTATAGGAAAAACACCGAAGAAAATGAGCTATTCGCAATATAAATTTACAATCATCGCCGATCATCTATGTTATATGTATCGAACTATTACAAAAATCGCCAAGAGGTATCGAAAACTTTACAATCGGTTTCCCTTGATCCCCAATCCAGTTTCCTACTGAAATCCTTGATCCCCGTCGATAATCCTTTCTTGTCTCCCTGTCCTCAGATTTTTCCTCGTCTCTTTGTAACAAATCTTTACAAGTACCTCTAGAATTCTCAGAAAATAGGTGGACGACAGTAACCAGTAATCAGTCACCAGCAATCAGTAAACTGAAAACTCGCACTTGTCACAGAATTGACATCCGGCTGTTATAGTCCTGACAAATGAGAGTTATATGCTAAAGTTAATCCAGCAAAGGAATAAATTATTTCCCCTAGCCCAGCTTTCCTCAAGCTTCCCACACAGGGTCTAGGGGAAGTTTATTTTTCTGCCCATGAGGAAAACCGCTACCTGGCCCGAAAAGAAAATTTTTCTAGAAATTGACAAGCCTTGACAGCAGGGAAGACAGTCAGACAGACTAAACTAAAAAGGTTTTTGGAGCGAAAATATAGTTTCTTGCCTTTCTGTCCCCCTAAAAGCAGTCTTAGCTCTGGTGACGAGCATAATCATCCTGAAAACGCACTATATCATCCTCTCCTAAATATTCCCCATTCTGCACTTCAATTAATACCAATTTGATTACCCCGGGGTTTTCCAGACGGTGAGCGGTACACTGCGGCACATAGGTGGACTGATTAGCACCGAGAATTTCCTCGTTATCTCCACAGGTGACTTTTGCCGTCCCCGAAACGACAATCCAATGTTCACTGCGATGGTAGTGCATCTGTAAACTGAGACGATGACCCGGATTCACTTCAATCCGCTTGATTTTATAACCGGGACCCTCTTCTAGGGTGGTGAAGGAACCCCAGGGCCTAAATTCTGTTGCCGCCGATTCTACGCTCGAAATAAGCTGAAATGGTGCCACATCTTGGGCTGCGATCATTATATTATGTCTCCATTGCTAGGTCTGATCTTAGTCCAAGATAGCAGCAAAAATCCTAGATGGCATCTAAATCAGTGATCAACTGCTCACTGATTCACTCTTCGTCGCTGTTGAGAATACGGGGAACCCGGAAATAATCTCCTTCCGGGACCGGCGATTCCTGCACTAAGACCTCGTGATCGCGATAAAGTCTATTACTATCAGCGCGAGTAATATTTTGAATTTCGATCGCTCGCGTGGTGGGTGGCACATTTTCAGTGTCTAATTCGCTTAACTGCTCGAAATAATCCAGTATCCCGCTTAATTGCCCCGCAAATTGTTCTTCTTCAGCGTTGGTAATCTCTAAACGGGCTAAATGGGCGATTTTTTCAACTGTAGCTCGATCGATCATGGGAGAAATGGGGTGTAGGGTGTAGGGTGTAGGGTGTGGGGTGTGGGGTGTGGGGTGTGGGGTGTGGGGTGTAGGGTGTGGGGTGTGGGGTGTGGGGAGAATAAATAAAAATAATCTCCCGTCTCCCGTCTCCCGTCTCCTAACGACCGACGAGCGACTCCTCAATTTAAAAGAAAACATCAATTTCCGAGCGCCCGGTAATTTTCAGCCAGTTTTGGGCTTCAATGTAGTTATTGGGGGCTAATCGGATGGCTTGTTTCCAGTATTCTGCCGCTTTGTCGTAGAGTGCTTCTGCTTCGGCCTGTTGTCCGTCTTCTCTGGCTTTTTCCCCTTGAAAATGGTAAATAACAGCGATATTATTCAAGGCGGAGGGCATTCTGGGATTAAGTTGGATAGCTTCTTCGTAGTATTCTAAGGCCTTTTGATGCTCGCCGTTACTAGCGTGGATAATGCCGATATTGTAGAGGATATAACTGCGATCATTAGGATCCTCTTCTAATGTTAAAGCTTCATAGTAATTATCGAGGGCTTCGGCGTATTCACCGTCAGCTTGAGCAGACATCCCATCGCGATAATAAACAAAGGCTTCCTTGGCTTTTTTATCGGCGGGGAGTATCTTTAAAATGATATCCGCCATGACGGTAAAAGATTTATCAATAAAATTATCGTTACGTTGAGTGCGTGGCATAGTTAGGACGAGTAGGCGATCAAAATGACTATTTCCTTTATAGCACTCGCGAGAAACCCCAGGGCTGTTTTTCCAATTTTTCTGGCCACAGGTTCCATTGAAGGGATCTTGGCTGCCCCAACGGCGAACATTGGTTTTCCAGTCAAAAAATTCCCCTTGGCAAGGGGTAATTATGGCCCTTACTAAGTTTTTATCCCTTGTGTCCCGATTGAGAAAATGTCAAATCTGCTAGGGACGGGCTACAGTTCCTTGAATTTCGCTGCCACCCTTATTGCTCCAACGACCATTGACGTAACTTTACCTAATATCTAGATTTCTCCCTGTTGGTTGCTTTAAGTGAGTAGATTAGTTTCATAGCGGGCAATCCACCTACTGATGAGATTCTGGCATCGTGGTTTTGGTATTATCTCCATCGGAGAATAAATCATCGCTAAATAGATCATCAAGGGGAAATTCTTCCTCAGAAGGCAGGGATTCTAGATCGCCCACTCCTTCATCATCCCACATACTGAAGAAATCTAGTTCCTCTTGGTAACTCGGAACAGAAGCAACATTTTGGCGGTTAGATTCAACTTTAGGGGTTTCTTCAGCAAAAGGATCGAATAATTCTGGGCTATTGCTGTCAGTAATATCGGCAAATAAGTCATCTAGAGAATTTGGGGCAGCGGCGAATTTTTCTGAGTCGGTGGCTAATAAATCAGGGAAACCCGTGTCACTGCCAACGGTTTCTTGACTGTAGCTCTGATCGTAATTACCCGATAATTCTTCTAGGCTACCGATCATTCTAGTTTCTTCCTCTTCGTCAAACATCTCCATCTCAGGAGTGAATTCCGCTGCCAAATCTAGATTTTCTTCAGTGATAAAACCATCAAAAGTATTGATTTCACTGACGAATTCTGGTTCAGAAACTGTGGCTTCTAGCAGCGTTTCGGGAGCAAATTCTGGCTCCAATCCTAGGGTTTCTTCGGTGATAAAACCATCAAAAGGATTGATTTCTTCCCCAGGTTGGATTGTTTGGGTGTCGTTTTGTAGTTCTAACAGTTGGCTTTGATAACTCTGTTCTAGTTGTTGAATTTGCCACTGATAGCCCTTTTCTAATTCTAGAATCTGCGCCTGTTGACTTTGACGCAGGGCCTCCATTTCTGCTTGCTTGCCGTCGATAATCTCGCGAATTTGACTTTGATAGCTTTGGCGCAATTCCTCGATTTTAGTCTCGTATTCCTGTTCAAGTTCCTGAATTTGGGTTTTATAGGCAACTTCCGTGGCTTGAACTGGATTTGCGCCGGCTGCCTCTTGTAAACGTCCTTGGCTGTCTTCTAACTCTTTTTGTAATTTAGCCACTTCTTCTCTATAGGCGGCTTCGATATTGCCCATCCGTTCTTGGGAGAGTTCGAGTCGTTTTAACTCTCCTTTGGTATCTTCTAACTCCGCTTCGGTTTTACCTAAATCCGCCCGAATTTTACCCTGTTTTTGCCGTGCCTCCCTGATTTTTCCCTCTTGCAGGGCATATAAAGCCCCACCCCCGATCGCACCTCCACCGACAAAACCGATTAAAATATCGACGATACTCATTATGGGATTCCTCCTCTAGGAAAATTTACTTGTAATCCGCCGCTCTCTATGCCGATTGCTTTTGATTGTGGCAGCAATTATCAAAAAAAGAAAGAAAATATTAAGTTTTTTCTCGGCAAATATGGTGAGGTACAAAGTCTCTGGTTTTAGGGAGTCGGTTGTCGATGCTAAATCCTGTCACACCGCATCGGTGTTTGGCAAGACATTTCACTGAGGCTGCATTTCCCGATAAGCTTGATAAACGCCGCGCACGTTGTACCAATTGAGAAAAATGCGGGCAATTTCTAGGGCTAATTGCGGTTTACCTCGATCGATTAACCATTGTAACAGCGGGGAGAGGCTGCGTTCATTCAGGGTTCCGCCTAGGGAAAGTAAACCCCACAAAAGTCGGTGAATCCAAGTCATTTGAATCATCATCCGCACTTCCCAGGTGGGATGTTTTTTATAAAAAAGCACTCCCATTCGTCCCCGTTGAATTTCCTTATCGATGAGATTGGGAATTTGAGCGAGATTAAAGGGGGGATGCCAATGATAACCGACGGCTTCAGGACATTTAATTAATTTTAGTCCTAATTGCTTCAATCTCACCCCTAATTCCAAGTCTTCCCAACCGTAGAGTTGAAACTGGGTATCGAATAACCCCGCTGCTAATAACCATTTTTTGGCGATCGCCACGTTGCCCGTGGCAAAATAGGCGGCGGAGAAATCGGTGATTTTATAGGGTTCACTGCTGGGATGCTCGAAGTTACAGGTATTAATGACGCTGCCGTAGGTAAATAAGCGATCGCTACCGAGACTTGCTGCCCCGGCGGTTAAAGCGTCGGCGTGGGCTTGCAAAAAATTTTCTGTCACCACCAGATCGCTATCGATAAAAATAATCGTATCACCACGAGCTTTTTCTACCCCCAGATTCCTGGCGATCGCCGGTCCGCCGTGATCCTGTTGCCACAGTTGCAGGTGGGGTAAATTAGCCTTTTGAGTTTCTAGCCAAGCGATCGTCCCATCGGTAGAGCCATCATCGACAAGGACTATTTCGTAGTTTTCCACCTTATTATCGGTTAAACGCTGATTTTCTAGGGCGAGTAAACATTTTTTTAAGATTGCTTGGCGATTGTAGGTAGGGATGACAACACTGATCAGCACGGGCATTCGGGGGTCAAGATTATCGTTTTAGCTTACCAAATAACCTCGGTTTCTTGATTAGACCTCCCGCAAAAATCAACAATCTTTAATTCAGGAGACAGGATTCAGGAGACAGGATTCAGGAGACAGGAGACAGGATTCAGGAGATTATTTTTATTTATTCTCCCCATTTCCCTACACCCTACACCCCACACCCCACACCCTACACCCTACACCCCACACCCTACACCCCACACCCCACACCCCACACCCTACACCCTACACCCTACACCCCACACTCTATGTAAGGAACTCCGGGAGGAGGATTAGGGTCAACTGGGAACATTGATTTTAAAAAATCGGCGATCATGTTATTCTCTGAGTGTGTTGTGTGAGGAAAGGAATCGGCCATGGTAGCGTCTCTATCGTATCAAAATGGGCAAAAAGCTCGATCGCATCCCCTGTTATCCTTAGGGGGTTTGATCGAATTACCGTCATCACCCCTGTTCGGCACGGACGGAATTCGCGGTCAAGTGGGAGAATTATTAACTGCCCCCCTAGCGCTACAAATCGGATTTTGGGCGGGACAGGTCTTAAAAAATCAAGCTGGTGTCACCAAACCGGTAATTATTGGTCAAGATTCGCGTAATTCCAGTGATATGTTAGCCAATGCTATCACTGCGGGTTTAACTTGGGCGGGAATAGAAGTCTGGCAACTGGGATTATGTCCTACCCCCTGCGTAGCCTATTTAACCAGAGAAAGCGAAGCGATGGGGGGGATCATGATTTCTGCCAGTCATAATCCTCCTGAAGATAACGGCATTAAATTTTTTGACAGCAGCGGTTTAAAATTGTCTGGCAGTTTAGCGGCACAGATAGAAGCGGGTTTAAGGGGCAATTTAGAATTAGCAGATAAACCAGAAAATTGGGGAAAAGCGACTTTTTGTCCCGAATTAATCCAAAAATATTATCAAGCTGTGATTGATTCCGTCGGGACGGATATTAACCTATCGGGATTAAAAATAGTTTTAGATCTAGCTTGGGGGGCAGCCGTTAACCTAGCACCTTTAGTATTCCAAGCCTTGGGGGCGGAAGTTATCTGTTTACATGATCGCGCCGATGGCGATCGCATTAACGTTAATTGTGGTTCTACCCATTTAGAAAGCTTACAGGCTGCGGTGATTAATCAGCAAGCGGATTTAGGGTTTGCCTTCGATGGCGATGCTGATCGGGTAATGGCCGTGGATAGTCAGGGTAGAGTAGTAGATGGCGATTATATCCTCTATTTTTGGGGTCGTTCCCTCTTAGAAGCCGGACAGCTACCCGATGGGTTATTAGTAGCCACGGTGATGGCTAATTTAGGTTTTGAACGCGCTTGGCAAAAACTGGGGGGTCAATTCTTGCGGACTGCCGTGGGCGATCAGCACGTTCAGGCGCAAATGTGGGAAACTGGGGCCATGCTAGGGGGTGAACAATCCGGCCATATTCTCTGCCATCATTACGGAGTTTCTGGGGATGGAATGCAAACCGCCCTACATTTAGCGGTTTTAGTGCAGAAATCGAGGGTTTCCTTGGCTAATTTAGTCGATCATAGCTTTGTCACCTATCCGCAGATTTTACGCAATGTGCGGGTGGAAGATAGAGAAGTGCGACGTAATTGGCAGCAATGTGAACCTTTGCGGCGAGAAATCCGCCAAGCTGAGACAGCCATGGCAGAAAAAGGCCGAATTTTGGTGCGAGCTTCCGGGACAGAACCGTTAATTCGGGTAATGGTGGAAGCAGAAACCCTCGAATTAGCCAGTTTTTGGACAGAAAGGCTAGTGGAAGCGGTGCGAAGCTATCTTTTGTAGTCGATCGAGGGGAACAGGGATTATAATGCCCTTAGCCTAGCCTAGCAAGGGATAATTATGACTGGACTAAGTATCGATCGCCAGAAAAAAAAGCATAAACAAGGGGAAACAAAAGCCGATAGTCGCCCGCCTAACATCAAGGAGAAACTTGCCCTCAAAAAAGAAGAAAGGCAAAGGAAACAAAAGTTAACAGGGTTGATTGTTTTTGCCATTTGTGTAGCAATTTTGATCGGATTACCCCTCAGCTTATTGTTTGATCCCAAGATAGGAGCTGTAGTAAGTTTAGCCTTAATTTTAGGAGTTTTCTCCTTTAGCTATCCTCGTACGGCTCTTTGGACATTTATTATCTATGTCCCCTTCACTGGCACTATCGTCTATTGGTTGGGGGGTAGTCCAATCCTCCAGCTAAGTAAAGATATCTTTTATCTACCCGCTTTAATCGCCTTAGTTTTAGAATGTCGAAAAAAGCGATTACCGATTATTGTCCCGAAACAATTGGGTACAACCCTATTATTAATCTTTGTTTTCTGTGTAGTCTGTCTATTAGCCGTCAATTTACAGAGACAATTTCTGCCTACTTGCGATTCCGTGGCTGGGATGAGTATCTTTAGGGATGGCCGTTTGGTCGGACTTCCCTGTCGGGAAAGTGAGACTTTTCTGCAAGGAGTATTAGGGTTTAAAGTTTTGCTAGGTTATGTCCCCTTGATCTTCTGCACTTATTACTTAATCAAAGACAAACCGACCCTCTTATTTTTTAGTCGTCTTTTAGTGACTTTAGCGATTATTTGTTGTGTCCTAGGGCTAATGCAATACTGGATGCTGAAAACCGGTCGTTGTGCAGGAACTAGAGGCTACCTGGGTGACTCACTATTCAAAGCCACCTTAGAGGCAAGGTGTTTGGTCGGTGGAGGATTAGTCTATAGTCCAGAAGTAAATATGATCCGCCTACCCGGTACTTTTGTTTCTCCCTGGCACTGGGCTTGGTTTTTGGTCTCTAGTGCCGTGATTTGTTATGCCAGTGCCTTTAGTGAAATTTCTCAAAAATGGCGACTAGCAGCCCTAGTGGGTTTAACCCTAGTTCTTATTAATGCAGTGGTCTCCGGGCAAAGATTAGCTTTCTTTGCTGTACCGATGATTGTTGGTCTGATGACGATTCTTACGGGACAAATCGCTAACTTAAAACGATTTTTGCCGATCATTTTTTCCGTCGCTTTACTCCTAGCTGTCGGTTTTTCTTTCCTTAACCCCGATTTTGTCCAACAACGCTACGATAGCGCCATTGCCCGTTGGCAAAACAGTCCCCCCACCGCTTTTATTCAAGAACAGTTGGATTTTGCTATCCGTAATCAGGGCGGTATTTTAGGTCGTGGACTCGGTGTGGCCACATCTTCTGCTAGGTTTTTCGGTGATATTTCTTTCGTGGAAACCTTTCACAGTAAAGTTTTATTCGAGTTGGGATACATTGGTTTTGCCTTGTACATGATATTCATAACCCATCTAGTTTATCTGGCCTTCCGCACCTATCTTTCTCTCAAAGATTCCACTCTGCGGGGTTTTGCCGGTAGTTATTGGGTTTTGCTGCCCTTTGTTGCCTATCTTCCCTATTGGTATGCCCTCGATACGGATCCTGTGGGCGTTTATTACTGGATATTTGCGGGCGTAATTTTTAAATTACCCGTGATCGAAAAACAGGAAAAAGAAGCCAAAATTTTGGCGGGGGAAACTGAAACAAAATCCTCCAAAAAGGGCTTAAAATTTAAACGCAAAGGTGTTTCTTTAGCTTAAAATTACTGGTTCTTCCGAACTTACACTGTAGAAAATTCCTCAAGCTCCCTCTCTGCACAGCAAGGCTCTAAAGTTGATAAATATCAATCTAACAAAAACTCAAAGCCTTAGTGTACAAACTTTACAAGCATGAGTTATTGATAGTTTTACATGACAGGTTCGGTAGAGCCAAATTACTATAAGCTATCAGCCCTTTCAGTGATCAGTTATCAGTGATCAGTTATCAGATGTAAGTTTTCATTTATAGCGTTTCCTGTTCGCAAGAGGTACATTGTCGATGGTGAAAAGCTTAATCAGCAAATGTTTAACTGTACCACACAGGTGTAAGAAACGCTATATCAGATGTGAGTTTTTAAGTGTGCGGTATTAAATAGAAGTTTCCTACCGTCTTTTTACTGTTTACTGATTACTGTTTACTGATTACTGTTTACTGATTACTGTTTACTGATTACTGTTTACTGATTACTGATTACTGCTATGAATTTTCCCTCGATTTCTGTCATCATACCCACCTATCGACGCGAAGAGCCTCTTAAAGATACTCTCGATGACCTGCTCAAACAAGATTATCCCGATTTTGAGGTATTGGTTATCGACCAAACCGCTACCCACAGCCCCGAAATACAATCCTATCTAGAAAATCTGGCTAATCAGCACAAAATTAGCTGGTATCGGCTGGATTGGGCGAGTTTACCCGGTGCCAGAAATTATGGAGTCCGTCGCACCCAGGGCGATATCGTTCTTTTTATCGATGATGATGTGCGGCTACCGGATAATTATCTCAAAGCACATGGTGAGAATTTTGTCAAGAACCCTGAGATAGGTGTAGTGGCCGGTCGGGTATTCGATCGCATGAAATTGGGTGACTCCCAAAAAATGGTGACAGATACCAGCAAACCCTACGAAATCGACTTTTTACCCCCCCAAGCCATGGATCCGGGCATTGCTTGGTATTACATCGATCTTGTCCACACCACTAAACCCCAGCAGGTAATCTCGGCCCGGGGCTGTAATATGTCTTTCCGGAAGGATATATTTACGAAATATGGCATTTGGTTCGATGAACGCTTTCGTGGCAGTGCCGTGCGCGAGGAATCGGATTTTTGCTTAAGGTTACGCCAGACTCCCTATCATGTCTGGTACGATCCCACCGCTTATCTGGTTCATTTAGGGGAAGAAACCGGCGGCTGTCATGATATTAGCACTCGTTCTCTGAGTTATCAGACGACTTTTTATCATAATCACTTTCTGATGGCTCTGAAAAATCTCACTCCCGCGCAACAATTGCGACTCTATGCTAAATTATTTGACTGTCACGTTCTTGGCAATCCTCCCTGTAATAAAGGTGGTTCCCCGATTAAAATCCTTTCTAGGGGAATTTTTTATGGTTTAGGTTTTCTGGATGCTCTGAAAACTCAAGTTAAGTCCCTCTGGAATGATGGCCAAATTTATACAAAACTAGATAATCTATGAGAATTTTAGTCGCTAGTCATACATATATAGTTGATCTCAACTGTGAGAAACTGCGCTCCCTGACAAGATTAAATCCTAATATTGAAGTTACTATTGTTGTTCCCCAACGTTGGCAACCGGGAGGAGTCCAAAATAAAATCATTGAAAGTCAACCGAAAATAGCCAATAATTTCCGAGTTATTCCTATATCTAATTTTAGCCAGAATAACCAAGCTTTATTAACTTTTGGTATTGATATAATTTCTTTATTGCAAAAATTTAGACCAGATATTATTCAAGTGGAACAGGGTTCTAAATCTCTCGGTTATGCACAATTTATTACTCTGAATCGTCTCTTAAATCTCCGGGCTAAAAATGTATTTTTTACCTGGTGGAATCTTCCCTATACTCCTAAATTTCCCATCTCTTGGTTAGAAGCTTATAACCTGAAAAATACCGATGGTTTAATTGCCGGTAATCAGGACGGAGTAGATGTTTTAAAAGAACGGGGTTACAGGGGTAAATACACCGTTTTACCGCAATTAGGCGTGGATGAAGTTCTTTTTTCTCCGGGCAAGCAACCCGATTTAGCCCGATCTTTAGGCATTGAAAGCGATGAATTTGTGATTGGTTTTATCGGTCGTTTTGTGGAAGAAAAAGGCATTCTAACCTTGATTAAAGCTGTAAATAAATTAACAGGTAAGTGGAAGTTATTACTGTTAGGTCGGGGCATCCTGAAAGATAAAATAGTCAGCGAAGCTACAGCCGCAGGAATAAGCGATCGCTTGATGATAGTGGAAAGTGTTCCCCACGATCAAGTAGTTAATTATATTAACCTGATGAACACTTTAGTTTTGCCTTCAGAAATCACCTATCGGGTCAAAACTTTAACGGCCGTCGGTTGGAAAGAACAATTCGGTCATGTTTTAATTGAAGCTATGGCCTGTCAGGTTCCTGTTATTGGTTCCGATTCAGGAGAAATTCCCTTTGTTATTGCTGATACGGGGTTAATTTTTCCCGAAAAAGATGGGGAAGCACTGGCTAAATCTATACAAATTCTCTTAGATAATCCCAGCTTCGCTCAAGAATTAGGCCAGAGAGGTTATCAGAGAATAATGACCAATTATACTAATAAAGCCCTCGCTCAAAAACAATTGGATTTCTATCAACAATTACTCCCTCGGTGATCGGGTGTGGGGTGTGGGGTGTGGGGTGTGGGGTGATGGGGAAATAGGGAGAATCAATAAAGGTAGTCTATTGATAACTGATCACTGATAACTGATCACTGATAACTGATCACTGGTTATGAACCATTCTTGACACCCCCTAGTCTAAAGGGACAAGTAGCTAGGGGTGAGGGGAATGATCGAGGTGATAACCGAGAAACAAACAAGTGTGAGCGATCGAGAGTTAGTTTTAAAATGTCAAAGGGGTGATCGGGGTGCTTTTCGTCACCTTTACCGTCTTTATCAACCAAAAATCCGCTCTACTCTCTATCAACTCTGTGGACAGGAATTCCTAGAGGATTTTGTCCAAGAGGTATTTTTAAGAGTGTGGCACGGGTTGCCGAAATTGCGTTCACCTGAATACTTTTCCACTTGGGTTTATCGGATCACCTGCAATGTGGCGCTCGATGGTCGGCGACAATTAGCCAAAAGACAAATGAGGATCGCCAAAAGCACTGATCAGGAAAACCCCCTTGATAGTGAATCCCGTCCCCAAGATAGTCCCGATTTGATGCAATTGCATTATGAGGAGGTGGTCCGACAAGGGTTAGAAATTCTCAGTTTAGAACATCGCGCTGTCCTCGTGCTTCACGATCTAGAGGACTTACCCCAAAAGGAAATCGCCGAAATCTTAGAAATTCCCCTCGGTACGGTGAAATCACGTCTTCATTATGCGCGTAAAATCATGGGCCAATTTTTGCAAAAACAAGGAGTTCTCTAATGTCCCCAGAAGATGACAAAGTGGTTAATTTTCTGCGTCGCTATCGTCCATCGCTGCCACCTCGACCGATAGATGAAGAAGAACAGTTAATGCAAATGATTAGGGAAGAAAAGCCAGTAAATTTCCCAAAATTGGGGTGGATAACTGGTATTACTGCCTTATCTGTGCTGATTTTTGCTTCCTATCGTTGGTCCGATCCTCATCCACAACTGAGCCAAATTTCCGACGAGGAGTTAGAAGCTTTTTTAGTGGAGAGTTGGAACCATAGCATCGCTCCACCGATTGCTGCTCCTAGCGTTTATAGTTCGCCTTGGATGAGCTTAAACGAGCCTCAACTCACCTATTCTACCTATAATCCTTAATTTCTTTGTCAAGGTCAATTATGTACTTTTCTACTGTCTCGATTCTCGGCACAACCATGGCTTTAACTCTGGCCGCTAACCTAGTCCCCACTGCCACTGTGCTATCCTATCCCCAAGATGGTCTATTTATTGCTCAAACTAGCTCTCCCCAACGTCCTGAAAATCGTCCCCGTGGGATGGATAATTCTAGAGAAAGACTAATTGAACAATTGAACCTTACCGATGACCAAAAGTCGAAAGTTGCCGCTATTCGTCAGAAATATCAGGAAAAAACCAAAAAGTTGCGAGAAACCCTGAGAAGCAACGAACAAGAATTAAATAGTTTATTATCGAATAATGCCTCCGATCGAGATATTCGTGCTAAACATCAGCAAATCTCTCGGAATCGCCAAGAAATGAGTAACCTGCAATTTGAAAGTTTTTTAGAAATTCGTCAAGTCTTAACTCCCGCTCAAAGAAAGGAATTTTCCCAGTTAATGCAGGAAAGTCGCGCTAATTCCCGCAATCGCGGACGACAATAATTCCCATCAGTGCGGATTAAGATCGAGTTTGATGGCGATACATTAGAAAAACGCAAAGGATGGGCAAGTAACCCATCCTCAACTTATCATTTACTAATAAATTATCGTTTCCAAGTGACTTTTGGTAGGATATGATTCATATCTACCCGATTTTTATACTTGGTGGCGAAGTTTAGGAGGGAATCAAGGAGAGAATCGGAGAGATAGTGAGGTTGTAGGCCTAGATCGAGTAATTTTGTGTTTTTAGCGTTAAAATAATGTTCCTCTAACTCGATGCGCGGGTTGTCAAGATTGTTAATCTCCACATTTAACCCTAACGCAGAACCAGCTTTTTTCACCATCAGTGCCAAGTCACCGACGCTAAACAGTTCGGTAAATTGGTTAAAAACGCGGAATTCCCCGGATTGAGCAGGATTGGCGATCGCTAATTCCAAACAACGCACGGTATCGCGGATATCTAAAAATCCTCGCGTTTGACCACCTTTACCGTACACTGTTAGGGGATGACTGATCGCTGCTTGAATGCAAAAACGGTTTAAAGCAGTACCAAAAACCCCATCGTAATCAAGACGGTTAATTAACATCTCATCCATTCCCGTCTCTTCGGTGAGGACTCCATAAACCACCCCTTGATTGAGATCTGTGGCTTTTAAACCCCACATCCGACAGGCAAAATGGATATTATGGCTATCGTGGACTTTGCTAAGATGGTACATACTACCTGGCTGTTTGGGATAGGGTAAAGTATCCTTACGACCGTTATGTTCGATCGTGATGTAGCCTTCTTCAATATCTATATTCGGTGTGCCATACTCACCCATGGTTCCCAGTTTCACTAGGTGCGCTTCGGGAAATTCCTCTTTCATCGCGTAGAGGATATTTAAATTGCCAACCACGTTGTTAACTTGGGTTAAAACTGCGTGTTCGCGATCGATCATGGAGAAGGGTGCAGATCTCTGTTCTCCGAAGTGAACAATGGTGTCTGGTTGAAACTGTCGCAGGGATTGAATCAGAAAGTCGTAGTTATTAATATCTCCGACAAAAAGATCGATCGATTTTCCCGTCAGATCTTGCCAGCGTTGAATCCGATGAGATATGGGTGCGATCGGTGTTAAGGTATCGCAGCCTAATTGTAAGTCCCAATAGCGACGAACTAAACTATCAAGTATGCCTACTTCGTAACCTCTATTTGATAGATGGAGTGCCGTTGCCCAACCACAATAGCCGTCTCCGCCAATAACCAAAACTCTCATACAATATCTGTAAAGTTTATATACTCGTCTTTGGTAACTCTAGCAGTTTTGTGTCACGCTTTACCAGCTTAATCCCCCTGAACATAGTAAGGTGTGGGGTGTGGGGTGTAGGGTGTAGGGTGTGGGGAGTGGGGTGATGGGGTGATGGGGGTGTGGGGAAATAGGAAGAATCAATAAAGGTAGTCTATTGACAACTGCTCACTGATTACCACTGTCCACTGAAAACTCAAATCTGATCACTGATAACTGATGAGGGTGTTCTAGAAAACTTGACAAGGGAACGGATTACAGAGAAACTCAGCTTGTAATCAGTGGGCTTTGCTGACGAGAAAACAAAAGCCAAAAATCTAGATAAAAAGCAGTTTTTTCAGTAAATTAGGGACTATCTGCTTTTTTACTTTTTCTTTTTTACTTTTTACTTTATTACTTGATCTTATGCGTTGGCAAGCTCGGCAAAAATCTTCGTTTCCTTTCCTTCCCCTATACGGATTTTTGGCATTTATCGTCACTTGTCTGATTATTTGGGCAATTTCTCTCTATCCTCGTTCTAATGCTCTGGTGGGGGGTGATTATCTTCCCGCACCTTTTAGGGAGTTTCAACCAGAATGCGCGGATTATGTCCTAGAAGATAGTTCCTTTAAGGATATATCGAGAGTTTTTGACTGTAAAACCTATAAAAACATCTCCGATCGCGTGATTCTACCCCTATCTCTCCAAAAAAACGATATTAGTCTCGATAATTGGCAAAATAACTCGGCAACAGCGATCGAATTAGCACCCTGGCCAGAAATTCATCCCCGCGCTCAAGAGACAAAAGTACCGATTTTAATGTATCACGACATTTTACCGGAAAAAGAGGTATTTTTTGACGTTACTCCCGCCGAATTAGAGGCACATTTTCAGTTTTTGCAGGAAATCGGGGCAACTCCTATCAGTATCGATTGGTTAATTTCCCATCTGCGGACAGGGATCCCCCTTCCCGCTAAACCGGTTTTATTAACTTTTGATGATGGTTATGGGGGACATTACCAGTATGTCTATCCTTTATTGAGAAAATATAACTATCCTGCCGTTTTCTCGATTTATATCAATAAAATGACTCAAAAAACCGGCAGAACCAGTGTCACTTGGCAACAACTCCAGGAAATGGCCGCCGATCCTCTAGTACAAATTGTCTCCCATAGTGTTAGTCATCCCCGGGATTTAAGATTATTGTCCGATGCAGATTTGGAGCAAGAAGTCAAGCAATCGAAACAAATTTTAGAAAAAGAATTGGGTATTCCGATTAATTATTTCACCTATCCGGAAGGGAAGGCGGACGATCGAGTGAAGGAATTCGTCAAAAAAGCGGGTTATCGGGCGGCTTTATCGATGAATGACCTCGATGAGCATTTTGCTGGACAATCCCCCAATTTACTCACGATTGGACGCTTTGGGCAATCGCGCACGCGAGAAGTTGTACCGCAAGCTTGGGGGGGTGATCCCTTACCCCGTACCGATGGCGGTTTTAACTTTGCCACCACCATCCAAAAACGGGAAGTGGAATTTCCAACTAATACACTTGTATTAATTAGTGGCGGGATTCCCAAAACTATCCACGCTGATAGTCGCTATCAAGTGGAGGAAATTATCGCCGGTACAGAAGCGATCGCGGCCGTGGATGGCGGTTTTTTCTCTCTCAAGGAATTGGACTCAAATCAGATGATCGGGCCGGTTTTAAGCCAAAATGGCGGCTTTATCCCGGGATATGAGGGAGAAATTGACAAGTTAGAGGGTCGTCCTTTAGTAATCATTACCGATCGATGGGTGCGTTATCTTCCTTTTGATCCTGCTCGTCATAATACCCTAGAAGGAATTGCAGCGGAGGCTAGAAATGATCTCAAGGTTACGGATGCTTTTGTCGCGGCCGCTTGGTTAGTCAAAGATGGACAACCACAATCGCGAGAATCCTTTGGTACACTTTACGGTTTTGATGCCCTGCGTCACCGGGCTTTTTGGGGGATTAATCAGGCAGGACAGCCAGTAATCGGGGTTTCCAGAGACCCGATCGATTCGATGGCTTTGGGAGAATTATTAGTACAGGCAGGTTTTCGGGAGGCGGTGATGTTGGATTCAGGAGCAAGCACCTCCCTCGCTTATCAGGGCCAATCGCAAGTGCATTATACTCCCCGTCCCGTTCCCCACGTTGTCGCTTTATTTCCCCCCACAGAAACCTATATTGTTCCCATTAGTCATGTGGGGATTCCCTGCGTAATTTTCGCCGATTCCTGTCCTGCGGGGAGTTAGGGGACAAAAACTTGTTAACCAGAAAACGGCTGAAGCTATGTATCTAAGAAGGCTCTCAGGGCAATTTTGTACTTGTTTTTCAGCCGTGGAGAAACCAGACCACCTTGCTGAATCTGTGCGAGAATTGTGGCTGAACAGGAGCCTTTTGGAATCGGACTACCCGCAGTGATTAAACTGGCTAATTCCGTGGCATCCATCTCCCGGGCAAATTGATAGGCAATCACGGATTCACAGACGATAAAATTCGGGACACCAAGGCCGGGCAAAAGCACACAAGTAGCTTCCGAACTGCTTCTTCGAGTTGTAACATTGACAAATAAATATCTATTTTCAGAAGTCTTTGCGATCGCAATATAGAGATGTTGCTTATTAGGGGGTGTATCGATTAAAAAGGCATCCCCCAGCTTGACTACCAGACTAGCCATGTAAAGCTCCATCTAAATAGGCTTCTCGCTGGGCTTCTTGGCTAATATCTTCGATTTCCTCCTCCGTTTTACCCATAGATCGCAAAACATCCTCTACTAAAATTGGAATAGCCGAACCATGGGGATCCTTCCATTCTGGTAGATCGTGAGTCCATTCGGCTACAAGAAAGGGATTGAGATGGCCAAAAGTCTTGTAAACCTGTTTAAGAATCATTTCTTCTTCTTCACAGAGTTCTTCATTGCCGGGATATTGCAGCAGGTAAACATAATTAGAATCCTGGGGAGAAATATATTTCGACCACAGGGGTAAAGCAGAGTCCACGGGCTGTCCTTTAATCAAATCATAAACACCCCTGAGAACCGGTCCATAATCCATTGATATATATCGATCCCCAGTAATTGGTTGATCCATGGTTTTTAAAGCAAGACGGTCAGCTATATAGAGCATTTTCAGCAACCCTAAATACTTCATCGGTTTGCCGTGCAGCTTTAAGAGTATAGCAGCGGCTTCCACTGCTTTCTCTGGATGAAACCGAAATTTGATCGTCATAACTACTATAAATTCACTGCTTTTTTATGACACTTTTATTATAGTTATTATTCTACATCGGCCACATTTAAGATTTTGTCCCAGTGGTTGAGGTTTCTAGCCTGATTTCTCAAAGATGCTGCTATAGGTATGATCGAGTTAAACCTTAGCCCAAAATTCTACCATGGAGATCGAACGTCTTAACGCCCTTTCCGATAATTATATTTTCCTCCTCTACGATCCGGCGCAAAAAATCGCGGCCGTGGTGGATCCAGCGGAACCTGAACCGGTTTTCAGGCGATTAGAGGCTTTACAGGTGGATTTAGTCGCTATTTTCAATACCCATCACCACGGCGACCATGTGGGGGCTAATCAGGCTTTAATTAATCGTTATCCCCATCTTTGTGTTTATGGGGGAAAGGAGGATCGCGGTCGCATTCCGGGCCAGCAGCTGTTTTTAGAGGAGGGGGACCGGGTGGAATTTGCCGGTCGCCGGGCCGAGGTTTTCTTTGTCCCCGGCCACACTCGCGGCCATATTGCCTATTATTTTCCCCCGGTTAACCCCGGAGATTACGGCGAGTTATTCTGTGGTGATACCCTGTTTTCTGGGGGTTGTGGTCGTTTATTTGAGGGAACACCGGGCCAAATGGTGGCTTCTTTAACTAAATTGCGATCGCTGCCTGACCAGACCAGGGTTTGGTGCGCTCACGAATATACGTTAAATAATTTAAAGTTTGCCTTGACAGTTGACCCTAATAATGCTGCTCTGCAACAGCGTTATCGGGAAGTGGAAAAACATCGCGCTGAAGATCTTCCCACGATTCCGGCAATTTTGGGGACGGAAAAGCTGACTAATCCTTTTTTGCGCTGGGATAGTCCCGCTTTGGCCATGACCATGGATAGCAGCGAACCAGTACAAGTGTTTGCACGGCTGCGGGGGAAAAAAGATAATTTTTAAGTAGTGGCTAAGTAGGTAGGTGTTAAAAACTGTCAAATCCCCCCTTATTAAGGGGGGTAGGGGGGATATCCCCTGATTAAGGGGGGTAGGGTGTGGGGTGTGGGGTGTGGGGTGTGGGGTGTGGGGTTGATTCATGAATCAACCCTACAGGGAGTAGGGGGGATCAAAGGCAAAATCTATCTCTACAAGCTCAAGGGTTGCGGATCTAACTTCAAATCGGCAAGACTGACCTCACCGTGACCATTTACCGCCACCTCTAGGGGCAAATTGCCGTGATAAGCTTGGATTAACAGGGTTTTTAAGTCCTCGATCAGGGGATAACGGGGATTGGCTCCGGTACACTGATCATCGAAAGCTTGTTCGGCTAAATGGTCTAATTTGGCCATAAATTCGGCTTCACTTTCGGGAATTACCTCTTTGATACTGGCCGGAATACCGATTTCCCGTTTTAAACATTCGATCGCTAATACCAATCTTTCCACACTTTCGGTCTCGCTTTCTCCCCCCAATCCCAGAGAATGAGCGATCCTGGCATAGCGCCACTTCACGTTAGGATATTTGTACTGAGAGAAGGTCGCCTGTTTAAAGGGGGCATCGGTGGCATTATAGAGGATGACGTGGGAAATCATCAAGGCATTGGCCAGACCGTGGGGAATGTGGAAAATTGCCCCCAATTGGTGAGCCATGGAGTGACAGATGCCTAAAAAGCCATTAGCGAAGGCCATTCCTGCCATTGTCGCCGCATAATGGACTTTTTCCCGCGCTTTCGGGTCTTTAGCTCCGTTATGATAGGAACTGGGCAGATATTTAAACAGCAGTCGGATGGCATCTTGAGCAAGAGCGTTAGTATATTCTGAGGCTAAAACCGAGACGTAGGCCTCAAGAGCGTGAGTTAAAGCGTCAATTCCGCCGTATGCTGTTAATTTTTTCGGCATATTCAGCACTAATTCCGGATCGACGATGGCCATGCTGGGAGTTAGGGCATAATCTGCCAGAGGATACTTAATATTATTACGGCGATCGGTGACGACGGCGAAGGGAGTCACTTCCGATCCTGTTCCCGAAGTGGTGGGAATACACACCATCAGAGCTTTTTCGCCTAAAGGGGGCAATTCATAGACTCGTTTGCGGATATCCATAAAACGCATGGCCAAGCTCTCGAATTCTATCTCTGGATGCTCGTAGAGTAGCCACATGATTTTAGCGGCATCCATGGGGGAACCACCACCGATAGCGATAATTACATCGGGATTGAAGGTATTAATGACATTTAAACCCCGTTCGACGGTTTCCAGGGAAGGATCGGGTTCCACATCATAAAAGATATTAACCGTGATGCCGATTTCTTCTAAAATTTCCTGTAAAGGTGCGGTAACTCCTAGGTCGAAAAGAGGTTTATCGGTGACAATAAAGGCCCGTTTTTTGCCGGCTAATTCCCGAATAGCGATCGGTAATGACCCGTATTTAAAATATACTTTTGGTGGTACTCGGAACCAAAGCATATTTTCCCGGCGCTCGGCTACGGTTTTAATATTTAATAGGTGGGTAGGTTCGACGTTTTCGCTGATGGAATTACCGCCCCAAGTGCCACAACCGAGGGTTAAACTAGGATCGAGACGGAAGTTATAGATATCACCAATCGCACCCTGGGAGGAAGGGGTATTAATTAACACCCGGGCTGTTTGTACGTTGTCTTCAAAGCGCTTAATGTGTTCCCGATTAGAGGGTGCAGTATAAAGCACGGCCGTATGACCTCGACCGGCAAATAAGACCAGTTTTTCGGCTTTTTTTACCCCATCTTCAAAGTCTTTGGCCCGGTACATGGCTAAAATTGGCGAGAGTTTTTCGTAGGAAAATGGTTCCTCTAAGCCAATATTTTCCACTTCTGCGATTATTAACCTGGTATCTTCAGGAACAGAAATTCCAGCCATGTTGGCTAATTTTTCCACCGGTTGCCCGACGATATCGGGGTTGATATGACCATCTTTTAGGAGAATCCCGACGACTTTTTCCTTTTCTGCGGGGGAAAGAAGATAGGCCCCGCGATCAATAAATTCCTGTCGAACTTCTTCATAGATGCTATCGACAACGATTACCGATTGTTCGGAGGCGCAAATCATGCCGTTATCGAAGGTTTTACTGAGAATAATCGAGGAAACAGCCATTTTTATGTGCGCGGTTTCGTCAATTAAAGCGGGGGTATTGCCGGCACCGACTCCTAGGGAAGGTCTTCCCGAAGAATAGGCCGCTTTTACCATACCGGGACCGCCGGTGGCAAGGATTAAATTAATGCTGCGATGTTGCATTAATGCTTGGGAAAGTTCCACCGATGGCTGATCGATCCAACCAATAATACCGGCCGGTGCGCCCGCTTTCACGGCTGCTTCTAAGACTATTTTGGCCGCCGCGATCGTGCAGTCTTTGGCTCGCGGATGGGGGGAAAAAATGATGCCGTTGCGGGTTTTCAGGGCAATTAGGGCTTTAAAAATGGCTGTGGAGGTGGGATTTGTGGTGGGTACGATCCCCGCTAAAATGCCCACGGGTTCAGCGATTTTTTGCAATCCAAAGGATTTATCTTCTTCGATAATGCCGCAGGTTTTGCTGTGTTTATATTTGTTGTAGATGATTTCTGAGGCAAAATGGTTTTTAATCACTTTATCCTCTATTACTCCCATCTCTGTCTCTTGTACGGCCATTTTAGCCAAGGGAATGCGAGCGTTGTTGGCTGCTAATGCCGCTTTTTTGAAGATAAGATCTACTTGTTCTTGGCTATAGTTGGCAAATTGTTGTTGAGCTTTTTTCACCTGTTGAATCAGTTCTTCTAGCTCTTGTCTATTGGTAACTGTCATAACAATTTTGTAGATAAAATTACGGATTTTATGCTACTATAGCCTTTTTCGCCAAGGGACTCGCCTAATCTTGGGATTTTCTTTATAGTTTCCTAAGCATTGGTATTATAGAATACTAACAATGCTAGGTAATAGGTATGGGGAAGTGGGGAGAAGGAACAAGGGAGAAGGTTTTTAGCGTGCGATTGAGAGTTGCTCATACTATTAAAAACAGATTTACTATCAATACAAATTAGCTTATACTTCCTCTAATTTATAGGATATTTTGGACGCAAGCAGTTCGATAAACTCACTGACAGCAATTCTCATTTTGAAATTAATAGACTAGAAGGTTTCAAGTTCCAGTTTCAATCCCTAATAGGGTTTAAGATTAATTGGAACTAAAACTGGCGCTCCGAAACGCCATTAACCCCTGTTTCAATCCCTAATAGGGTTTAAGATTAATTGGAACAAGGACTTAGGGTTAACTTGCAGCTATTTTTAAAGTTTCAATCCCTAATAGGGTTTAAGATTAATTGGAACTAAAAAAAATCACCAGCGGCACTAAGAGAATTAATCTGTTTCAATCCCTAATAGGGTTTAAGATTAATTGGAACCCGACGTACCGATTCGATTTAGAAAAAATTAACCGTTTCAATCCCTAATAGGGTTTAAGATTAATTGGAACCTTTACTATCATACCACACTTTCAATCAATGCGATAGTTTCAATCCCTAATAGGGTTTAAGATTAATTGGAACTACTGCTGATTTAGGGAAAGAGTTAGGATTCAAGTTTCAATCCCTAATAGGGTTTAAGATTAATTGGAACAATGGCCAATTCAAGTCTGAATTGCATCACTGTCTGATCTACCTTTATAGAATACCTCATTCGGGGTACGATAGTCAAGACATTTTCGAGGACGATTGTTAATCAAGTTTACGGCTCTTTCCACCTCCTCTGGCTTAACGATTTTAAAATTCGTTCCCTTGGGGAAAAATTGTCTTAACAGTCCATTGGTATGCTCGTTTAATCCCCTCTCCCACGAATGATAAGGAGTAGCAAAATAAAAATCTGCTCCTAGTTTC
>NZ_JACJSV010000054.1 GCF_014698335.1 Microcystis viridis FACHB-1342
TTAATCGTCTCTAAAATAGCCATTACATGACCATGAGGAAGACTTCTAATCACTTCAAAATGATTGGGAATGCCTTCAGTCATGGACAGTGTTGCCCCTTTAAGAGCCAGTTTCAGATTGTCGATAATATCATCGGGTAATTTTGAGAGATTGGCCAGAACGGAGGTGAACTAGGGGGGGTACTTTGTTCGGTGCTAGACTGATATTTCAGGAAGCCAGACAGGAGCCAGAAAAAGATATTTATCAGAAAAGTCATGATCAAGCTAGAGGTTTAAAGACTGATCGGGTTCCAATTATTTTTATTAATAAATATTTTACACAATTCATACCAGGTAAGCAAGAGGGCTACGCCACTACTACCAAATCATTACCCATCGGAGGCTATTTGGTTATCTCTTTAGTCTAGCGATCGCTCCGACTTGATACGTTATGACAGCAAATTAAATAGAGCATTCATTCGATCGCACTCAAGCGCGGGACTTCTGCTGACGCTAAGTTAAAATTATAAAAAGCCCACACTCCCAGAAAGCCATTTATTTTTTACAATGGAAGATTACCTGGATTATTTTTGCGGGGGGGCGATCGGTGATTCTCAATTTTTCCCTAAGGATTGTAGCGGCCAAAGGCAGACTATTCTGTAAGTTTTCACTCTACAAAACCTATCGGGTGGTCAGTAGCGCCCCCGTCGATGTCCTCTGGCAAAAATTAATCAATGTGGCCGATGTCTCTTGGCATCCTTTGATTGCCAAGGCCGATGTTCCCTTGGGTTTAATCGCTAAACCGGGGTTAATCTATCAAGCTGTCACCCGTCTGACTCCCATTCCTATCCGGGTTTTCGTGGAAAATGTCCGCCCCGGGGAACTCCTCAGCCTCAGAGTTCTCGCTATCCCCGGCATGGAACAGAAAATGACCTACCAAGTAGAATCAACCCTCTGTGGTACTTATATTTCCTATTCTGTCACCCTGCGCGGTTGGCTGTCCCCGTTTATCTGGTGGTTAAGTCGTCCCTATCTAGCCAAAGTCGCCGCCCAACTAGCCCACGCTGCCGAAGAATTAACGGCCTAAAAAAAAATTCCCCTCCATTGTGGTAATAAATAATCTGCCAAGGGTCAAGATCTAAGTCACAATAGTATATGGATAGACTTAAACAAAATTTTAGTCAGCTACATTGGTACATATAGTCTACTGATATCATCCCGACGAGTTGAGCGCAACAACCTCAATCCGCCGGGATGAACTATCTCTAGAGACTTTACTGATGAAGTAAGCTCTACAGGAGGGAATTATGGGGGAATTAAACACAGCCGAACTTCTAGTTAAATGTCTAGAGAATGAAGGGGTCGAGTATATTTTTGGGCTACCCGGGGAAGAAAACCTCGATGTTTTGGAAGCCCTAAAAAACTCCTCGATCAAATTTATCACCACCCGTCACGAACAGGGCGCGGCTTTTATGGCCGATGTCTATGGACGCTTGACGGGAAAAGCGGGGGTTTGTCTCTCCACCTTAGGACCGGGGGCGACTAACCTGATGACAGGGGTAGCCGATGCTAACCTGGATGGGGCACCCTTGGTGGCCATCACCGGCCAGGTGGGAACCGATCGGATGCACATTGAATCCCATCAATACCTGGATCTGGTGGCCATGTTCGCCCCAGTGACGAAATGGAATAAACAGATCGTCCGGCCGGGTATAACCCCAGAAGTGGTACGGAGAGCCTTTAAAACCGCCCAAAGTGAGAAACCGGGGGCAGTTCATATCGATCTTCCTGAAAATATCGCCGCTATGCCTGCCGATGGTAGTCCTTTGCCCCTCGACAGTCAGGAAAAAGTTTACGCTTCCTATCGGACTTTGAATATGGCGGCGGCAGTGATTTCTAAAGCGAAAAATCCCTTGATTTTGGCGGGAAATGGGGCAATTCGCGCTAATGCTAGTGAGGCTTTAACGGAATTCGCCACGGCCTTGAATATCCCTGTGGCTAACACTTTTATGGGTAAGGGGGTGATTCCCTATACCCATCCTCTGGCTCTTTGGGCGGTAGGATTACAGCAACGGGATTTGATTAGTTGTGCCTTCGATCGCAGTGATTTAATTATCGCTGTTGGTTACGATTTAATCGAGTATTCCCCGAAAAAATGGAATCCAGACGGGAAATTACCGATTATTCACATCGGCATGACTCCAGCGGAAATTGACAGCAGTTATGCTCCGGTGGTGGAAGTGGTGGGTGATATCACCGATTCTCTCATCGATATCCTCAAACGGGCTGATCGCCAGAATAAACCAACTCCTGTCACCGCGGGATTAAAGACGGAAATTCGGGCCGATTACGAAACCTATGCCAATGATACGGGTTTTCCGATCAAGCCACAAAAATTGATCTACGATCTGCGTCAGGTTATGGGACCGGAAGATATCGCTATTTGTGACGTGGGCGCTCATAAAATGTGGATGGCCCGCCATTATCACTCCGATTGTCCTAATACTTGCATTATTTCTAACGGTTTCGCCGCTATGGGTATTGCTATCCCTGGTGCGATCGCCGCTAAGTTAGTTCATCCCGATAAGCGCATTGTGGCGGTGACGGGAGACGGCGGTTTTATGATGAATTGTCAGGAATTGGAGACAGCTTTGCGGGTGGGAACTCCCTTCGTCACTCTCATCTTTAATGATGGCGGTTACGGTTTAATCGAATGGAAGCAGTTAAACTATTTTGGGACCTCTTCTTTTATTAAGTTTGGTAATCCCGATTTTGTTAAATTTGCCGAAAGTATGGGATTAAAAGGCTATCGGGTGGAATCTGCTCAGGATTTGATCCCGACACTAGAGGAGGCTTTCCGGCAAGAGGTGCCTACGGTGATCGATGTTCCCGTCGATTACGGTGAAAATCTGCGTCTTTCCCAAAAATCGGGCGATCTAAGCTGTCAGATTTGGGAATAGAAGTTGATAGCGCCAAGCAACCCCCTCGGTAGCTTGCCGTTAACTTCTCGAAAAAAATCCCCTAACTGAATCTCAGTTAGGGGGAAGTAATTAGGTTGGCTTTGGTAACGTTAGAAAACCCGATCTAGAATAACCATTCTAGAACCGCCTCATCTTTAGTGTTGGTGTTGCGAGAGGGGGTTTCCCGGGTAAATTTCATGTGGATAGAACGATTTTGTTCACCATCGGCGGCCACGGCCATAATCGGATAATCGATTAAACCATCTTGGAAGGACATCTGATAGCGGAAAGTGCCATCGGGATTGAGTTTAATCGGACGACCACCGATAGTTACGGTGGCATCGGGTTCGGTGGCACCATAGACGATTAATTCTGCATCGGCAACTAACCAGAATTTGCGCGGACGTTGTAGGGTTTCCGAAGCACCCATACCGATACCAGAAGCAGTCATCCCGATACCGGAAGCGGTTAGTCCCGATACCGTGGGAACTGCCCACATACCAACCCCGGAGGGGAATACATAAGAACTGATCACTTCCGACATCGGTACGGAACCAGCGACGTGCTGCATGGAACCAAACAAGGAACCGGCCACCCGTAGGGCCTCGATATCGCCGACACTCTCGAAAATTTGGTCGTAGATAGGGCTTCCGGTGGTTCCGGTGCTGCTGTCGTAGCGTTTGCTGGGGGGAACGAGTTCGTAAACAGTTTTACCCACCAGTTCTTCTTCCCAGTTAACGGTGACAAAAATATCTTCAATCCAGTCGGAAGGATAGACGGGAGGAATCCGCACTAAAGGAGAACGGGCCAAAACTAACCAACGTCCATCAGCACAACGATAACCGATATCGATAACATAATCTCGATCGCTGACTGGAATCGGTAAGTACCATTCCCGGGCTAATTCATCACAGAGATATTCTTGGACGCTATGCGCGCCTTGGCTATTGATATCGATATCGGTGACATCATAAAGACGCAGGGCTAACTGTTGTCCTCCTTGACGACGGAGATCTTCTTTTGATTCGTTGGGGATATCCCAGTAAGCATAGGCCCACTGAGGATCGCGAGGTAGGAGGGTAATGCGATTTTCCCCGTAGCCACCGGGCAGATCTCCTAAACCATCATCCACTGAACCTAGAATATCTTCGATCGGGTTAGCTTGACCTAATTCAAATTTTGCTGCTTCCACTGGTTTTTCCTCTTTAATAATAGATTTAAAATTGCCGCTTACTCCCATAGCTTGGGTAATTGCCTCGATTAATTGCGTTTTCCGCATCCGACTGTAACGAGAGATGCTGTATTGACTGGCAACTCGTCGTAGTTGCCGCAAGGTCATCTCATCTAAGGGGGGGTATTCTGGAACCATGAGTTGACGCTCTCCGATTAGTTACGACGGCAAATGTTTTTGGGCATTTGCAAAAGCAGTGATCTGGGTAATCCTTCAACTACTCATCGATTGCTTTGTGAACAAGAGATCCACTCGATGGGGATCAAGGGAATCGCTTGTTATAAATACCTATTAAACAGCAAGATTCCGATTTTGACCAAGTACATTGTCATGGTTTCTTGACTAAACCGCCAAACCCTTGATCCCAAAGAGATTGTTATATCAGGAAGTTTTGATATGCTGTGCTGCCTTGAAACTGTAGGCGATATTTTAGTACAAGCGAACTCTAGTAATTACTGATTACTGATCACTGATTTGTACTCCGATCCCGATCGCCTGTAATCTGATATTGAGACTTTTAGTTAAGGAGACTGAACCGCTTGGCTACTCGTGTGATTATTGTTCGTCATGGACAAAGCAGTTATAACGCAGAGCAGAAAATACAAGGTCGCAGTGATGGCTCGGTTTTGACGGAAAAAGGGCATCTGGACGCGGAAAAAGTAGGAAATGCCCTCAGTCAAATCGATATCGCCGCTTTTTACTGTAGTCCTCTCCAAAGAGCCAAATCTACTGCTGAGGTGATTCAGTCTCGTTTAAATCACTCTCCCGTCATTCAACCCACTTCGCAGTTACTAGAAATCGATCTGCCTATCTGGGAAAATATGGTCAAAGAGGAGGTAAAAGCTCAATACCCCCAAGAATATCGGGATTGGCACCAAAAACCTCATGAATTTAAGATGATACTGCCCGATGGTCAGGAACATTATCCCGTTCTCTCCCTCTATCAACAAGCGCAGGATTTTTGGCGGGAAATTATTCCCCAACACGAGGGCCAAACTATCCTCATTGTTGCCCATAACGGCATTAATCGCTGTTTAATCCTCAGTGCCATCGGTATTCCAGTTTCCTTATACCATTCCCTCCAACAATCTAACTGTTGCGTTAATGTTCTCAATTTTACGCGTGATTTTGGTGATCCTGTCCAGGTGGAATCCCTCAATCAAACGGCACACCTAGGGATAGCTTTACCCCCACCGCGTCCTCCTTTCCAAGGTTCTAGGCTGCTGCTTGTGCGTCACGGAGAAACCCAATGGAATCGGGATAAACGTTTTCAAGGGGTGCGCGATATTCCTCTCAATGATAATGGCAAAGCTCAAGCTGAGAAAGCCGCCGAATTTCTGCGAGAAACGGCGATCGATCACGCTGTCACCAGTCCTTTGTCCCGTCCCAAGGAAACTGCCCAAATTATCCTGCAATATCACCCCAATGTCACCTTAGACACCCAAGTGGATCTGACAGAAATCTGTCACGGACTTTGGGAAGGTAAATTAGAGGAGGAAATTGAAGCGAGTTTCCCCGGGATGTTAGAAGACTGGAAAAATGCCCCGGAAACCGTGCAAATGCCGGAAGGGGAGAATTTACAGGAGGTTTGGGATCGAGCGATCGCTTGTTGGCAGCAAATCGTTAAAACCTATAGTAATAGTGATAGTCCTAAGACAATTATGGTAGTAGCTCACGATGCCATTAATAAGGTGATTCTTTGTTATTTATTGGGTTTAAAACCCGCTAATTTCTGGAATATTAAACAGGGAAATGGTGCGGTTAGTGTTATCGATTATCCTAAAGGAGTTGACTCTCAACCAGTCCTGCAAGCAATTAATATTACCTCTCATCTAGGAGCGGGAATACTCGATCGCACGGCAGCCGGCGCTTTATAACAGTTATCAGTTATCAGTTATCAGTTATCAGTGGGTAAGTTAACAGTTAACAGTTATCAGTTATCAGTATTCAGTATTCAGAAGATTGCTTTTATTTATTCTTACCAATTCATAATTCATAATTCATAATTACGGCTAACTAGAAGCTAAGTACCTAAGCAAAATTAATTACACATTTCGATAAAGCTTTTGCCTATTGCCTCTTGCCTATTGCCTCTTGCCTATCTTCACTAGGAAATTTATTTTGCACGACTACTTAATTTATTCTCAATCTGTCTAACTACCGTTAGTGCCGAATAGCTGACTCCGGCAGTGCCTTCTCCCGGATGGGTGGAATCTCCTACTAACCAAAGATGGGGGATCGGAGTGCGCGTCGCTACGCCAAAAGGGCCAAAAGTGGACAGTCTTTGACCAATACCGCCGACAATGCCCTGATTTCGCCCCGTAAACCGTTCAAAAGTGCGAGGAGTAGCTGATTCGATGTGAACGATGTGATCAGGACTAAGATGGAAATAATTACCGAGACGCTCGATCGCCTCTTGGGTGTATGCTGCTTTTAATTGCTGATAATTATCTTCTCCTTTTCGCCACCAAAGACTGGTATCGGTGAAGGAAGAAGCAATAATCGTCGCTTTTCCCACTGGAGCGCGACCATCCCCTTCTTTACTCACGGAAACAAACAAAGAGTTATTTTCGCCGATTATGCCATCGTAATCGTAGAGAAATTGCAAATGGGGAGGACAATCGGGGGGAATAGCAGCGCGATCGACTCCTAAGTAAACCACAAAAGCAGCGGATGCGGGGGGAAGTTTTTCGATTCTCCGGTGATAAAGACTGGGAATGGCTTCGCGATCGATTAATTGTGGTAAATTTTGGATCGGGATATTAGCGACAATCTCATCGGCCATTTCTGGATGTATTTGACCATTTTTTTGATTTCTGACGATAATTCCCGTGGCTTTTCCCTTTTCTGTCAGTATTTTTTCCACTGTATGGCGCATTTGCAATTTACCGCCGTATTTTTCCAAAGCTGTTACTAGGCGATCGCTTAATACCTGCATACTACCCTGAAGGTGGGATAAACCTTGGGGAGACTGAGAAACTGCTAAAGCGGTGGCGGCATAAAGTAAAGCGGTTTCATCGGCAGTAACTTGGGAATAAAGCTTTAACTGGAGATCAAGGAAAGTTTTTAGGCGTTTATCCCTCTCTAAGCCGTATAATCGCAGAGCATCCCCCACAGTCATCAAAGTAAAGGGGAAGGTAATGGCAGTATCTACACGCAAAGCGGCGATTAATTGCCCTAAATCCCACCAGTTGCGCGGGGGTAAAACTGGATCGCGACTTTGAAAACGCCAACTTGCTTGAAAGAGTTTTTGTAATAATTGCCAAAAAGGTTCGCTGCCCGGAAATTGTTTTTGTCTTTCCTCTTGCCACTTTTGCCGATCGCGCCAGACATTGATCGGATTGGTTTCCCCCGGCAGAAAAACGGCACAGGCGGGATCGCAGGGGACAGAATCGGGTAAATCTATCCCTAATTCGGCAAAAATGCGCTGATGAATGCCCCCTACTTCTAATCCTGCCACTTGAGTTGCCCCCACGTCAAAAGTAAAACCCCGACGGGAAAAAGTCGAGGCACAACCCCCGGGGACAAGCGCCTGATCATATACTGTGACTTGATAACCTCGACGCGCCAATAATGCCGCCGCCGTTAGTCCGCCAATCCCTGCACCAATAACGGTAATTCGCGTCATTTTCTTAACAATTATGGCTCTTCTAGAGTAGTTATGATATGTTAGCAGAAAATAATCGACGCAAGCCTTGCCAAGTAAGGCTCACCAGAATTCAAAAAAGCAATTTTAATAAAAAAAGCTTTTTGCTTTGTTGGATTCCAGGCTATTTAAGGGTTTAGGCTCATTTAAACTACTAATTAAGGAAACTCTATGAACCAAGAATCCCTCGCTTTTAAGGACGGGAGTGTCAATACCTTAGTGATTTGTACTGGTTTTCATGATTCTAGATTGACGGAGGATTTTTTAGGACATCTGGGGAGCAAATCGGTAAAATTACGCTCCTATATTATTATTTCTCCTTTTTCTTGCTTAAATGAAGCTTTTTTACCCGGAGAAGACCTAACCTTGATTGGGTTTAGTGCGGGGGTGGTAAATGCGATCGCTTTAGCCTATTATTGGCAAGCTCAAGGGGTGAAAATTCGAGCTTTAATGGCTCTGGACGGGTGGGGAGTGCCATTAATCGGTAATTTTCCCATTTATCGCCTTAGTCATGATTATTTTACCCATTGGAGTTCCTGTTTATTGGGTAGCGGTGGAGAAAATTTTTATGCGGATCCCCCTGTAGATCATCTTAGCCTCTGGTCGTCCCCCGATCGAGTGACCGGTTGGTCTGTCAATGGTAATTTTGTCCAACGCACCACAGCGTTAACTTTTTTATCTAAAATCGGTTAGGCAAGAATGAATTAAGTATAATTGGCCAGTCGCCTCCCTATCTTTCCTATTTCTTTACCGCTGCCGACTAATGAGTACACAAGTTCTGAGTTCTTCGATTCTCTTGGTGGGAATTGAGGAGAATATCGCTAAACTAGCTAGTGCGAACTTGCAAGAAGCAGGTTATCGTCCCCTGATTGTGCCTAGCATTGATAGCGCTTTCCCAGAAGTGGAAAGTTGGCAGCCAGCGATGATTATACTCGATCGCCTCCTCGCGGCGGAGGCCGGTGTCAAGTTTTGTCGTCGTTTACGTTCCCAGGGAAGTCGCGTTTATATTATTTTATTAGTATCTCAAGAAACTCTAGAAGAACGTCTCGCCTGTTTGGAAGCGGGAGCCGACGATTATTTTCTCAAACCCTATAATTCGCAATCTTTCCTCAAATTAATCCGTTTTTACCTGCAACCGATGGAAACTATCCCCGAACAATTGCGCTTCGGTGACTTAGTATTGGATTTAGCCACTCGTCGTCTCTCCTATAAGAACAAAAATATTGAGTTGACGATGAAGGAATTTGAACTGCTCCGCTACCTGATGATTCACCCGAAAGAAGTATTATCAAGGGATCAAATTCTCGAAAATGTCTGGGGAGATGAATTTCAAGGAGAATCAAACGTTATTGAGGTATATATTCGCTATTTACGCCTGAAAATGGAAGCTGGTGGTCAAAAACGCCTCATTCATACCGTGCGCGGTGTTGGCTACGTTTTACGCGAATCTTAACAGGAGATAGGAGATTGCTTTTATTTAATCTCCCTACACCCCACACCCCACACCCCACACCCCACACCCCACACCCCACACCCCACACCCTACACCCCACACCCCACACCCCACACCCCACCACCCTAGTCAAGCTCTGCTATTCAATCTGGATAGAGTTGGGGGAATCGATGGGAGGGGTGGAACTCCCCGGGGTAATAGTTTGACGGTATTGACTATAAAGACGATCACGCCAGACAAAAAAGCCCTCGTAGGCGCTATTATCAGCTAACCCTGGAATCCCCTTGCCTTGCAATTCCGGGGGTAAGTTGAGATAGGAACCCTGGGGAAACTTAAGCAGTACACTTAATCCCGCCACAGCTAAATCGGCTAAACTGGGCTGATCCCCGACTAAATAGGGACGATTGGCTAAAATGAGGTTTAAAGCCTCTAAGTCCTGTTGTAGCCCTTTTTTAGCCGTATTGATAGCATCTTTTCCCAGACCTACACCCGTCCCAAAAATATCAATTAATTCCCCCGGCAAGGAACCCAGCAACAAGCGCATAAAATCGGGAGTTTCCCGGGGTAAAAAGGCGGTACGAAAGTTTTGATTTTGGGCAAAAGCGCCGAGAAAAGCGGTTCTTCCTTTTAATCCCAGGGATTCATCGGCCCATTCTTCGATTAATAAACATTGACCCCGTTGGAGGGGATCTGTAGGGATAATTGGTTTTTCAGGATACTTGCGATCGAGATAAAAAGCAATCTCCGTCGAGTCAGCGATATAAGTGTCACCATCCTTGAGGACCGGGACCTGGCGCTGTCCGGAAAGACGGAATAATTCCAATTGTCCCACCCCTGGCACCACGTCCCTTTTTTTATAGGCAAGACCTTTATAGTCGAGGATGAGACGGACTTTCTCACAATAGGCAGATAATTCAAATTGGTAGAGTTCTAGCATAGGATAATATAGCCTCTCGATAAATCAGTTTCTCCCTGATTACTCTAACCCTATCCGGCATCAATCGCCTAAACCTAAAGACTTTACTCCGATTTTACTCAAACATTTGTGGTTCTTCGGGTTGTGTTATGCAATGGACGGGGGTTATAAGGGATGAAACCCTTATAGAAACAGACATTACCGCAATTTTTGTCAATTGTTTGCGATCTGGAGCGAACTAATCAATTAAGTCTCTTGCCAGATAAGGATTTAGTCGATTTATGCCCCCCTATCGAACCATACCAAGTAACGAAGAAGCAGATGGTTTTAAATTCATACCACACCCAGGAGTTTGAATGGTCTAATTGTAGTCGCTCAAATTCAATCTGTAAACTTTTAGAGGGAGGAAATTAAGAATTCTGCTACATTAATGAATATTCTAGACGAGAGACAAAAAAATGACCCTCGATCGAGTGATCGTCGGTTGGCGAGAATGGCTCGATTTACCCGATTTAGGCATTACCAAAATTAAGGCCAAGATTGATACAGGCGCTCGCTCCTCGGCCCTACACGCTTTTCATCTGCATCCTTTTCGAGATGGCGATCGCAATTGGCTGCGCTTTCAAGTTCATCCCTACCAAAAAGATAGTCACCACACTGTCACCACCACCGCAGAAATCCTCGAATGGCGACAGGTAAAAAATTCCGGTGGTCAAAGTCAACTACGTCCCGTTATCAGAACAAGTGTATTGCTTGGCGGTCGTCAATGGCCGATCGAATTAACCTTGACTAATCGCGATGTCATGGGGTTTCGGATGTTATTAGGACGAGAGGCCCTTAAAAAAGGCTTTCTTGTCCATCCGAATAGGTCTTTTTTACTGAGTTAAGTTATATTTAAAGCCGTGGCTCTCCCAGGTTTGGTGGGTAAAATGTATTCTAAGATACATTACTCAAGAGCGAGGGAGTGGAGCGAACCACAAAGACACAAAGGACACAAAGATCGATCGATCCTATGTAAGTTAAACTTATCACACAGAACCTAGAAGAGCCAAGCCGTCAGTTTTGCATCAGTTATCAGTTATCAGATGTGAGTTTTTAGTTCACTGTTTTCTGTTTACTGTTCACTAAAAAAGCTCCACTGCTTTCCTATACCTTTTAAACAAGATTTAGTATTAGATGCCCATAATATTGATTCTCTCTCAGATTCTTGAGGAATGCCTCTCGACATTCTTAATAATTTCAGGTGTATTATTATCTATCTAAATTCTTGGAGCTTGTTGCTGTATAATTGTGATGACTGCCCCCGCTTTTCATCTGAACTATGCCTATTCCCGATTTTCAATCGATTATGTTGCCTCTATTAAAAATACTTGCAGATGGCAAAGTGTATAAATATCGAGAAATTATTGAAGCCTTGGTCAGAGAGTTTCAAGTCACAGAAGCGGAAAGAAAAGAAATGCTTCCCAGTGGACAACAAGAAATTTTTTCTAATCGAGTCAGTTGGGCAAAAACCTATTTAAAGAAAGCGGGATTAATTGACTCACCCCAAAG
Organism: Microcystis viridis FACHB-1342; assembly: GCF_014698335.1. Classification (GTDB taxonomy): domain Bacteria; phylum Cyanobacteriota; class Cyanobacteriia; order Cyanobacteriales; family Microcystaceae; genus Microcystis; species Microcystis ichthyoblabe_A. Next base: position 11,736 of record NZ_JACJSV010000054.1, read on the forward strand.
GGCAACTTTTGTAATTTCTGAGAAAGGAAAAGAAATCTTATCTCAAAATCCTGCTCGAATTGATGCCAAATTTCTGAGACAGTTTCCTGAATTTCAAGAATTCAATCGAGTCAATAAGCAAAATGAAACTATTACTCTTGAAAGCAATTTATCAACTTCTGATCAAGAACAAAATCCCGAGGAATTACTAGAAAACTCCTATCAAGAAATTCGTCAAGCATTAGCAACAGACTTACTTTTTATTCTGCGAAAATTATCCCCAGATGCTTTTGAAAAATTAGTAGTAGAATTACTGGTAAAAATGGGTTATGGTGGCTCGATTAGAGATGCAGGTAAAGCAGTGGGTAAGAGCGGTGATCAAGGGATTGATGGAATAATAAAAGAAGATAGACTCGGTTTAGATATAATCTATATTCAAGCCAAAAGATGGGCTGATAATAATGCCGTTGGTCGTCCAGAAATTCAGAAATTTGTCGGGGCATTAGCGGGACAAGGAGCCAAAAAAGGTATTTTTATCACTACCTCATATTTTACCAAAGAGGCGTTAGAATATGCCCCCAGAAATGAGATAAAAATAGTGCTGATTGATGGGGAAGAATTAGGTCAATTGATGATTGATTATAATTTAGGTGTATCGACAAAAGAAATCTATGAAATCAAGAGAATTGATCATGATTATTTTGGGGATGAATGAGAGAGAGAGGAGGACAAGGGTTACAGAAAACGGCCATGGCGTTAAAATAGATGGGAAAAATAGAGGATAAAAACTATGGACGGGATGACCTTTTTTCAGAAAAGTGCGGGACAGTGGAAATCTCAGCGCACCACCCATCATTTACCCTTTCGACGCTCAGAAACCGGCGATTCCGAGATTTATGTGGAAGCTTTAAGCGCCGATAACCCGAAAATTATCGCTATCTGTGAAATGCACGAAGTCGATCCCGCTAAGACTGTGGGGGGTGCCTTTGTCAGTTGGGATGGTTCGATGCAGTGGGACAAAGAAGACGAAAATCATCAAGGAACCACCGTTTTTGCGCTAATTCCCGACGAAGATAATCCCCAAGCGGGTGTTCTCCTGCGGGAGCGCGGTTATGCGGAAATCGTTCCCGTGGCGGGCCGTTATCACATTGATGAACAGGAAGGTTTAGTCTTAATTACAGAATACGAAACTATGACCTCGATCGAGCGTTTTTGGTTTGCCGATGCCGATTTACGTCTCCGCACTAGCACAGTTCAACGTTTTGGGGGTTTTAATACGGCCACTTTTTGTGCTGAATCCCGTAATCAGTCATCGGAGTCAGTCTCTAGTGATTCCCCCGAACCTTCATCCTATTCGATTAGTGGCTGGTAAATTCAGTTATCAGTTATCAGTTTTTTTCTCCAATCTCCCCGCTCCCGCTCCGGCGCTCCCTGCTCCGGCGCTCCCTGCTCCGGCGCTCCCCCACTCCCCGGATGGTAAGCAAGTTTTCTTAACAATTGTAAGAATTTTTAATATTTCTTTTCTAGTTGGCACCTACTCCCTTATCATTAGGAGGAAAGTTTTTTAAGCATTTCTAAGGATACGGAGGTTTACCCTTGGCCATTCCTCTTTTAAATTACGCCCCCAAGTCCCAAAACGTGCGGGTAGCTGGTTATGATGTCGGTGGAGACGAAAAACCGAAAGTTTACACGACAGAAAATGTCCTCTCCCCTACCGACCTGGACGATTTAATCGAAGCCGCTTACCGTCAGATTTTCTTCCATGCCTTCAAATGGGATCGGGAACCCTTCCTCGAATCCCAATTACGCAATGGACAATTATCGGTGCGGGATTTCATTCGTGGTTTACTGTTATCGAAAACCTTCTATAACAGCTTCTACGAGAAAAACAGCAACTATCGCTTTGTCGAACAGGTAGTACAAAGAGTTCTCGGTCGCGATGTCTATAGCGAAAGAGAAAAAATTGCTTGGTCGATTGTCGTTGCCACCAAAGGGATTCAAGGTTTTGTCGATCAACTTCTCAACAGTGACGAGTATCTGCAAAGCTTTGGTTATGATACCGTTCCCTACCAACGTCGTCGCACCCTAGCCAGCCGCGAAATTGGTGAACGTCCATTCAACATCACCTCGCCTCGCTACGATGGCTACTATCGTGGTATTTTGGGCTTCCCTCAAATCGTTTGGCAGAATGCTGTCCGTCGCTATGTTCCCCAAGAGCAAAAACCCAAAGCTGGCGATCCTTCCAGCTTCTTGGCTATGGCCCGGGGTCTCGGTAGCGCCAAAGGCAATCCTGTACCAAGAGTCTCCGCTATGAATATTAACATCGAGGCTTCTGTACCCCGTCGTTAATTTTTAGCTAAACCTACCGGGGAGAGTCCCTAATTGGCAGAATGACCTGCGAACCATAATCAGGTTATTCTGTGAATTGGTGGCTCTCCCTATGGGGTGGCTCCTGAGATAATCCCCCCACCGAGGACAATCTCCCCTTCATAAATTACGGCTGCTTGGCCGGGGGTGATACTAAATTGTGGTTCATCAAAAACCAGTTTCACTTGCTCATTTTCTAGGGGAATAACATTGACGGGAACGGCCGGAGAACGATAACGGACCTGTACTTGAGCGCGGATAGGGGTGGTGGGTTGAGCAATAGAAACCCAGTTCATCCGTGCGACAAGACAATCGGCACTAACGGCACTGGCGCGATTACCGACGATAACCCGATTCATGACGGGATCGAGTTTGACCACATAGAGGGGTTCGGCGGCGGCGATGCCGATGCCTTTGCGTTGTCCGATCGTATAATGATGGATACCACTATGTTTACCCAAAACTTTGCCATCAAGATCGACGATATCGCCCTCACTAACGGCGATATACTTATCCAAGAACGAGCGCATAGTTCCATGAGCTTCAATCAAGCATAAATCCTGACTATCGGGTTTATCTGCTGTTTTTAAGCCGAATTCCTGGGCAATCCTGCGGGTTTCTGCCTTGGTTTGTTCGCCCAAGGGAAATAAAGTCCCACGCAGTACATCTTGAGTTAGATCATAGAGAAAATAGGATTGATCTTTATTTTGATCGACGGCACGCAGCAGTTGATAACGGTTGTTTTCAGGAGAAAAACGAATTCTGGCGTAGTGACCAGTGGCAATAGTGTCCGTTTGCAAGGTTTCCCTAGCATAATGCAGCATCGGGCTAAATTTTACCGCTTTATTGCACTGAGAACAGGGCAGCGGTGTGATTCCCGCTTCGTAACCAGAAACTAGATAATCAATAATTTCTTTTTGGAAAAGCTCGCGACTATCGACGATATGATGGGAAACCCCCAACTGCTCACAAATAAAGGCCGCATCTACCATTCCCTCGGAGCAGCATTGACCTTTACCCTTCATTAACCACAGGGTCAAGCCAATAACATCATAACCTTGAGCGTGTAAGGCGGCAGCGGCAACAGAGCTATCTACTCCCCCCGATAGACCGACAACAACTTTCCCCATAAACTTTGTCATGATTTTTAACCAATATACTTTCTAGACTAGCATCTCCTCCTTTAAAATTTGGACATGGTGTACCCAAATTTCGTGTGAGGACAAACCAGCACAATGAGAACAAACTTACTGTTTTTCTCGGCTTTATTTTGGTTAAAAGTCGGGATAATCGCTCAAGGAACGCTGCTGCTAAAAGCCAACTTATCTTTTGCCCAGAATCTTTATCCCGGTCGTCGTTTGCCCCCACCGCCGGCAGTGAGACAACCAACTAAACGTTCTGACAGTCCCAGTGCCGTTAATTGTTCCCAATGTCCACCCTTAAATTTACCCTCGGTTAATTCTCCATCAGTTCGCCCCCCGGTGGCTGCCCCGGTTTCCGGTAATCAACCCCTGAGAGAATACGTTTTTCAAGCCCCCGCTCCCGTGCGTCCTGCCGATGCTACGGTGATTAATAATCATCCTCGTCCAACTGTCAATCCACCGGCACCCAGACCTGAAAATCGCGCCAATAAACCCCCTTCTCCCCCACCACAGCAGCGGGTTATTGCTACTAATCAACTCTTTCGCGTTGAAGTTAAAAGTAATAGTGCAGAAGCGTTGGCAAAAATTAAAGAAATTGAACCCCTCGCATTTATCCGCGCAGGAGAAAATGTTATTCAAGCGGGGTTATTTCAGCAACAATACCAAGCTAAACAACGGTTACAAGAGTTAACTAGACAGGGTTTTAGCGCCCAGATTATTACCCTCAATAATTAGGGTTTGCGGCAAAAAGTCTGTTGGTGGGGTGTAGGGTGTGGGGTGTAGGGTTTTATTCCCCCCCGTTCACTCCAATGGCTGACACTTTTTGATATCAAAAAAGTCTAAAAGTTTTATCCAACAAGGTTTTTAGATTTATTCAGCAGACCCTACCTAGCACACAGAGTTAATTTTGTCAAGCAAAATTCTGACCGCATCGATGATCACATCCGGTTGATCCATCCAGACAAAATGACTACTTTTATCCGCTTGTATTTGCAGAAAATCTCCAGATAACTTGCCTAATTCCAGGTGCATCTCCTCCCGGAGTCGGTTGGCACTTTTGAGAGGAATAAAGCGAGTCCAAAGGGAGGGTTTAAAAAAAGAATTAGCTTTAATACTAACTATCGGTAAATTACCGAAATTGTTAGCCTCACTCACCTGACGAGCGCTTTGGTCGAGATTAAACATTTCTCTACTCATCGTCATCCAGTGTTTAGCGCGACAGAAAGAACGCTTAACTCGATCACAAGAATCTGGGGAAAAGCGACGCAATTCTGGTTTTAATAATTCAAAAACTCCTAGAACTCTCAAAACTCGTATAATGCCTAAAATTGAGCCGATAATCGACATCAAAAATCCAGAGATGAAAAATAATTTTAATGCCTTTAATGCTGGCGACATTTTCAGCATTCCTTTGTCGTGTAAACCGTCGGTGAGTACCAAACCTACTACTTTTTCTGGGAACAGATGAGCATACAGTCGAACATTATAACTGCCAAAAGAATCACCAACTAAAATATAAGGCGGTTCTATTTTTGCTTGGGTTAGTAATTTATCTAATTCCTGAACAATTTGGTAGCTAGTTCGGGGATATGGACTAGGATCACTCCAACCATAACCGGCTCGATCATAAATACAAACCCTAGCTAATTGTGACAATTTTTCTAGCAAAAAATATCCCTCAATTCCCCCTAAACTATGGTCAATAATAATAGTGGGACTAGCCGTTCCCGCTAGACAAAAATGTAGGCGATATTTACCCAGATTAATCAAATGACCCGGCGGTGCTTTTTGTTCTTCTAACCAAACAGATAGCGTCTGATAAACTGTCGTCGCTACTAGGATAATTACCCGAATTGATAAAGACATAACTACACCTCTTGTAAAAATAAAAAATTCTTGTGGTTGCTGGAGAATTAACCATGAATAATCATCAATTAAATGGTCAATTTAGCTGTGATTAAAAGAGAGCGCCAGCATTGCAGCCAAAATATAATACAAATGAACGCTTGACACGATGATTTTGAGCCAAGTATTTCTAGTCAATTGAGCATAAATACTTAAAATCCCCTCAAGTGCGAGCTGCTACGCAGTGCCTTCGGCATCGCATTTACCTAAGAAAAAGCGCTTAATAAGTTGTTAAATTTCGGGAACAACATTAGCAGTATGCTGAAAATTGGCTAAAACCATTAAGATCATAGACCGAGTTTAATCTTATGCTAGAGAAAATACTATACGCTGATTCCGGCGCAGGTCAAACCCAAGAAATGCTACAAGCATTGATGGATCTCCCCGCTATCCGGAAAGCGTCGATTACCATTCTCCGGGTTGTTCCCCCTCAGATTACCACCGAAGCTCTGGCCAGTAAATGGGAAGAAGGGACCCAAATGCTGACTAAAATCCTGCAAGAAGTCAAAATTGAACCGAGCAAAGTCTCCACGATTCTGCGTCAAGGAGATCCCAAAGATACCGTCTGTCAAGTTGCCGACGAAATCGGTGCAGACTTGATCCTGATGGGTTCCCGAGGACTGAAGCGACTGGAGGCAATTCTAGAAAATTCCGTCAGTCAATACGTCTTTCAACTGACTAATCACCCGATGTTATTGGTAAAAGACGATATTTACGTCAAAAAAATCAAAAAGGTGATGGTAGCTCTCGATAAGTCTAGCTCGGCTGATTTAGCTCTCGATCTGGCTATTTATCTCCTGCGGGATTATCCTTCAGCGGAGTTAATTCTGGCCCGCGTCAACCCCGACTTAAAACCGGAATTTGCCCCCACTTCCCCCAAAGAAATGGAAGAAAACCCGATTATAGGGCCGGCAGTGGCAAAAGCGAAACGGATGAATATACCCTATCGCTGCGTGGTGACGGGGGGTAAACCGGGAGAACAACTCTGCAAACTCGTCGATGATTATGGTGTCGATCTCTTACTGTTGGGTTCGCCCGATCGCCGTCCTTCCGTGGCTAAGAGTTTACCAGATCTCGATCGCCTTCTCGGTACTTCCCTTTCGGATTATGTGCGGGTTAATGTCAATTGTCCCGTCCTTTTAGCCAGAAAAGAAGGGATTTAGCCCCTATTGGCTGTAGGCAGGTAAGTCTTGACTCATTTGATTTAAGTTGCTGGCAATGGCTTTCATCGTCATAAAAGCCGAGCTAAAGGCGATTAGCTCATTTAAGGGATAACTTCGACTCTCAACCCGCAAGCTCAGTAATTGCTTCTCAAGAGATTCAATTTCTTCGATGAGCAATCCTAACTTTGGTGGGTTGAGAATTACCTGGGCAGCGATCGCAGTTTGTTGTGCGATCGCTAAAATCATCAGCCATTTTTACTTTTTTGGTGAGGACGGTGGGCAGACGTTTGTGACCTTTTGCTCGTAAATATGCACCGATATTTTCCAGTTCAATTTTAAGAACTTCTCGATAAAGGAAAAGGATGGCGTTGAGGGCTTGGTTTTGGGTGGCGGCGGCAACGTTTTTATCAACGGCAAGATGGGTCAAAAAGGCTCTAATTTCTTCACCCCCCATTTCACGGGGATGTTTTTTCTGATGGAAGAGCAGATAACGCTTAATCCAGTCCAGATATGTTTGTTCGGTGCGGTAGGAGTAATGCGGTAGGGCGTATCGTCTCTCGCACTACCTCCAGGAGTTGGGGAGATGGGGGAGGGTTCATCACAGAGTATGCTAATCGGCATAACACGCTTATTGTAATATTATACGGAAAACTTCTCGCAATCGCTCCATTTGAGCGTAATATACGGAAAGATTCTTAAAAAAATGCGTATTTGGCGTAATGTACGGAAAATTTCCGCATAACATATAGTTATGCACTCGAAATTAAGGCTCCTATGCTGAAAAAAATACTCACAGACCCCTTTTCATTATTTACACTTGGCACAGTGTCTATTGTTTGGTTTCTTTCGTTATTTTATTTTTTGAGTGATGGGGCGGAATCATTTAGTGATTTCTTCTTTTCTTTCGGTGGTTTCATTTTGCTAACAGTCATATCTGTAGTGTTTCTTTTTCTTTACTTAAAGAAAAAGGGGTGGCATTTTCAGAGCGTATTTGCTTTAATTCGGCATCCTGGTGTTTATGTAGTGTTATTGAGTTTTCTCGGAAGCTATCTATTGGATATTTATCCTTACATACCATTCGAAATTCGATTTAAACTTAGCCAGCAAGCGTTAGAAGATTTTGCAAAGCACCCAATTTCAGATAATGACAATTCAACAGTTCAATGGGTCGGCCTGTTCCCGTTACGAGAAGTAGATATTGCTGGAACGTCTGTTAGGATGATAGTTTCTGAATGTTTTTTGGATGATTGTGGTTTTGTGTATAGTCCAAATGGTGATCCACCAATAGTTTACGAAGACAGTTATTATGAACTCCCTTTTGCGGAAAATTGGTATTATTGGCATCGTAGTTGGTAAAATCAGCGCCGCCCATCAGCGTATGCAGTGCGATCGCCGATCTGGTAGGGTGCGTTAATGAAATGTAACGCACCGTTTCTTTGCTTGAACAAAAGTAGTTAAGCAAGTTTTCCTATTGCTTGTTTTTCCGTATCCTATAGGATACACTTGAAGCATGATTGAAATTCGGGAGACTGAAATCTATTCTCAGTGGTTCGAATCACTGCGCGATCGGGAAGCCAGGGTACGTATAGATATTCGTATTCGGCGTTTGTCCATGGGCAATCCTGGTGATGTAAAACCGATAGGAAAAGGTGTCTCAGAACTTCGTATTGATTATGGTGCGGGATATCGAGTGTATTTCATCCAACGAGGGGACACGTTAATCGTGTTGCTTGCAGGAGGCGATAAACGCACCCAAGATCGAGATATCAAAACAGCTTTAGATTTATCACAAAACCTATAGGAGATCTCATGAACAAAGTTACAACTTATCTTTGGGATGCAGCAGAGCATCTGGAAACAAAAGAAGATATAGCAGCTTATCTTGAAGCCGCTCTTGAAGATGGCGATCCTAACCTAGTGGTAGCAGCATTAGGAGACATTGCTCGATCCAGAGGAATGATAAACATTGCGCGTGAAACAGGATTAGGACGTGAAAGCCTCTATAAAGCTCTGTCACTAGAAGGTAATCCAGAATTTGCCACTGTCCTGAAAGTTATACAATCACTCGGTTTACGGTTGCGAGCTACTCCCATCTAAGAACCTAGCGATTCTGCAAAGTCTCTCTGTGCTTGAGCTTACCGACACTATAGAAGACTTGGGAATGCAATTACTCACTAGAAGTAATCTTCCCGCTAAAGCATCCGATGATGCTATTCACATTGCCGTAGCCACCGTTCATGGATTAGATTACTTGCTAACATGGAACTGTAAACATATTGCTAACGCTCAAATCCAAAAAAAGCTTACCGAAATCTGCCGTGATTTTGGCTATAAATTGCCGACCATTTGTACACCCTATGAATTAATGGGAGAGTAAATTTATGTGGGAAGATGAAATTCTTGAAGAATTGCACAGAATACGAGAAGAGCATGCTAAATCTTTTAATTATGATTTCAAAGCCATATTTGCTGATTGGCAGAAAAGACAAGTCGCGAGTGGCAGACAATTAGTATCACTGCAACATCAACAACAGTCTAACAAGGCGTTGGAGCCGACTACCCAAGAGTGATATGTTTGAGCAAAGGAAATCCGGCAGCGGCTCAACTTTGCCGTTAGATAGCCACAAGCAGAAATTTAGAGGGTATTTTGAAGGATTTGCGAGATTGCTTCCAACCTTTCAGTTCTAGAATCAACACTGCTGGAGATAATTATGTTAAACACGACGTTTATATTCTCTCGTCGCTACTTTCTAAAATCTAGCATTGCTATGACTGGCATAGTAGCAATGCCGTTTGGATATACAGGCAATCAGACACTACCTTCCTCGTCTGTCAGTGAAGCCAAATATACACGCTATAACGTCATGAGTGAAGGAGGCAAAAAAGCGCTGCGTAGTTATGCTAAGGGGATCGAAGCGATGCTTAATCTGTCTGCAGATCATCCACAAAACTGGTTTCGTAACGCTTTTATCCATCTAATGGATTGTCCGCATGGAAACTGGTGGTTTTATGTGTGGCATCGTGGTTATCTAGGTTATTTCGAGCAAACTATCCGTAATTTGAGCGGAGATGATACATTTGCTATGCCCTACTGGGACTGGACGACATTACCACAAATTCCTGATTCCATGTTCGATGATTTACTGACACCACGAAGCAAATCTTTTGAAGCTTATACAAGCAATTTTGCAATTTTCACATCGAAGTTTAAGCCAGCTCTTATAAAATACTGGAGTAGTCTTAATACTGACCAGCTTACGCAACTGAAGATACGAGGCTACACGGGTTTTGATGACTTGTGGAATGATGTAACTGGCTATTCCACTCAGTTAAAAAAGGGAATTGCTGGCAATATGGCTTATGCTACCACCTGTAGTTCACGCTATCTAACACGAGATAACCCAAGTCTTGATGGAAAAACAATGTACGATGTCTCACCCTCTGTTATCCTTTCAGGATTATTACCCAAAGATTTTTATAATTCAAGTAATCAACTTAGTTTTACCAGCGGTAAAACTCCATCGCATAATACTCAACCGAGTAATACTACTAAATTCTCGGTACTTGAGGGGTTACCTCATAACAAAGTCCATAACTATATTGGTGGCGTGGGACCTCTTGATCCCACACCTTATGGAAGCATGACAAATTTCCTATCACCAGTTGATCCAATTTTCTTCTTACACCACTCGAATATTGATCGGTTGTGGGATATTTGGACACGTAAGCAGAAGAGCCTCAATTTACCCTATTTACCCTCCAACGGTGATCTCCAACAGCTTTCTGAAGACCCCTTTCTATTCTATGTAGATGGGAGGGGCAACTATGTGGGCGAGAGTAATGCTGGTCAGTACCTTGATATGGCTAAATTCGAGTATGAATATGAGCCGGGTTTCGGTGAGGAAATTATTAGCCATTCGGTCAGCCAAACTTCAGATACTAACGGAAGTTCGATACCTCTTATCCGTGCCAGTATAAAAGAGAATGTAGCTGAACTTGTAATCCCAACAGCCGCAATCAATAGCCATCTTGCTAATTCGCAGGTTCCCTCGCTGATGATAGAAGTCACTGTGCAACGGTCTAACGACTCAATATTCTCGCGAGAATTTGATGTAATTCTGGGAGCACCACCCAATCTAAATCACGTCGATGCCAATAGCCCTTATTATGCAGGTACAATTGCTTTTTTCGGCAGCATGTCGCACATGGCACGTATGCCACAAGAAGCTTCATTTGTTGTCCCATTGCCAAAATCACCAGAGGCATTTAATTCTTTAGAGGCTACTGAAAGTACCCGCATCAATATTCGCGTTGTCCCTACAAACAGAGAAGGTAGTACACCTATTGTCAAGGGAGTGACTCTGTTCGCCTATTGATACTGCTTATTGACATGATGCATTTGCCCTAGTGCAATATGTTCATGGCTTTTTGAAGTAATTGACTGCATTCTAACAATGCTGTTGCAACGGATTTTTCGGCGATCGTGGATGCGTTTGATGTCGTTTGCAACCGCTGAACAGTGCGATCGCCGATCTTGTAGGGTGCGTTAATGAAATGTAACGGTGCGATTCGTTTCTAGGGGAATAAATAGCCTAGAGTAGCCTGTAGGTTGAACTTCGGCCGTGAGCTTTTGCCGAACGGTTGACGCAAGGAAACCCAACCATATCAAGTTTGCTGTGAGGTTCCGCTGTTGCTACAATTTGATCCCACATCCATAATTCTATCAAGCTAAAATGGAGTGCTATCTAGAAGGAACTTATGATGAAATACAAAATTGTCCTTTATCGTTCTGAAGAAGGAATTACTGTTGGCGTTCCTGCGCTCCCCGGTTGTTGGTCTGAGGGAGATACTGAGGAAGAGGCATTAACCAATATCCAAGATGCAATTCGTGAGTATCTTGCAGCCTTAGAAGAACGCTTGCAAGATGGGGAAATTCGTGAAATTGAAATGCAGGTGTAACTATGCCTAGAATTCCTGGCGTAAATCACCTAGATGCAGTACGAGCCTTGGAGAAGGTAGGCTTTCGGATCATTCGCCAAGGCAAACATATCATCTTGAGTGATGGGGTGCGTCAAGTTGCTCTTCCAAGGCACAATCCAATTAAGGCATTTACAATGGGTGGAATTGTTCAAGATGCTGGTTTGACAGTCGCACAATTTCGTCAACTATTATGAGTGCGATGCCAAAGGCACTGCGTAGCAGATCGCCTCGTCCGTAGGTTGGATTGACCCAAGGAAACCCAACATCAATCAACTCATAACAGAGTGCGATGCCGAAGGCACTGCGTAGCAGCACGCCGATCTTGTAGGGTGTGTTAATGAAGTGAACGCACCTTATCTAATGTTCAAAATCCGTGGGTTACGCTAACGCTAACACAGGCTACATCATATCGATCGCCAAGATTAAGTGATTGCCAAACACACCCTATCAATTCAAAAGAGCGAGATCGTTCAGGTTAAAATGGAGAAGGCAGTCAATGGGGCAAGGCTATGACAGTTCGGCAAAGGCGTTACAGCAAAGAGGAGATGGCTCGTCGGGGGAAAGAACTCTACGAGTCTGGCATTCGGCAGCAAGTCGAAGCGGGTAATGAGGGTAAAATTATCGCGATCGACATCGAAACCGGAGATTTTGAGGTTGATGAAACGGTCGTAGCTGCAACCAATCGGCTATTTGAGCGTAACCCTGATGCCCAGCCTTTTGGAATTCGGATTGGACACCCTGCCGTGTATCACTTTGGTTCGCGGAGCTTAAAGAAGAATTCATGATACACGAAGTCTTGTTTGATTTTTACACTGCAACAGTCATTTGGGATGGGCAATATCGCGAGGTTGATATCGCAGCATCAGAGACAGAGCCGTTGCTCGGAATGGCGATGCTCTACGGTTATCGATTGCAGGTGGATAATGTTGAGGGCGGCATCGTTGAGATCAAAGCATTGTGATCCCATTAAGAAGTGCGATGCCGAAGGTACTGCATAGCAGATCGCCGATCTTGTAGTGGACTGTTTCAGCTAAAATAGGGCAATAGATTTCGGCTTAAAGTCTTAGATTATAGAATTTCTAGCATTTTTCTAATACACCAAATTAGCTGAAACAATCCACTACTGAATATACAGCCCTAAGAGCAGAAATCCTTCAGGCTGATAATATTTGCCTATTACCTATTGGGTGTAGGCAGGTAAGTCTTGACTCATTTGATTTAAGTTGCTGGCAATGGCTTTCATCGTCATAAAAGCCGAGCTAAAGGCGATTAGCTCATTTAAGGGATAACTTCGACTCTCAACCCGCAAACTCAGTAACTGCTTCTCAAGAGATTCAATTTCTTCGATGAGCAATCCTAACTTTGGTGGGTTGAGAATTACCTGGGCAGCGATCGCCTCAGCAATCTCATCAAAAGCGATCGCAGTCTGTCGTGCGATCGCTTGTAATTCAGGTAAAAACTTTTGTCGTATCGGTTCAGGAAGCGGTTGCTGTAGCACATCTTGTAAAGCATCCAGTTGAGCCGAGAGTTTTTGTTCGTAGCCGATGGAGAAATTCCAAAAATTTTGGTGTTTAGTTGCTAAAACTGTGGAAATTTGTTCGAGACTGGCAATCTTAACCGAGGCTGGATGTTGAGCGATCGCCACTGTGATTGCCTGCTTCAGTTGGGGGATATCTGACGGTGGTATCGTATCCTGAAAATAGCCTGACAGCAGTTTTTGATATAGCTGTCCCATTTTCTTAAAAGTCACAGAAAAATCTGTTTCCAGTTGGTTTGTAGCCGATTTTGTCATAAATACAGTGGTCAGCAACACCCCCAGAAACGCACCTACGGGAACTGAAATCAGTGCGGCCCAAATTCCTTGCTCGAAAAAAGGAAAAATATCCTTCCCGATGGCATCGGCTGCTACAATCGCACCGATGCGAGCGATCGGCGTAAACCCCAGCCAAGCACAACTGAAGTAGGCGAAAAAATAAGCCAGACTGCTACTAAAAGGATTATAACCAAAGGACTTGACCAACAGGTAAATACAGAGAATTGTCAAACTCAAGGAAACAGTGGCCGCCCAACCGATCGCGATCGCTCGACCCCTTGTCGGTTGAATGACAGTGACCACTGCACCTATTATCACAATATCTGCCACTTTTTCGTAAGCAGAAGGATAGGGAAACTCGATGTGACGAATAATAGCCAGTAACAAACCAATAACCAGGCCAAGACTGACAATTTCTCTCAGGCGTTTTAGGGATATAGGGGCCCATTTGGGAAAGGTAATCAGGTGTCTTCGCCTGAAAGTTGCAGTTACTTTGGTTTTATCGATTATCCTGCCTCCTAATCCCTCGCATTGTTGGATAAATCGAGATACAAGTTGAATAAATTGATAAAACTGTAGTGATTCTTGAACATCATACCGGTCAATCTCTCCACTTGTTCGGAGATGATCAAGTTTACCCCCAATATTCGCTAAATCTTCTTCTAATTCTCTGAGGTAAGGGGTAGCTAAGATTTTTTTGGCGTTACTCAGATCCCTCAAGCTATCAAAGCTGTCGGTAAGATGAGTCGCCAATTGGTAAAATTCCGCCCTGAACTGATGCACTAAATTTTGTTCATGCTTTTCGCCCTTAAAAGCCATCAGATCAGCTAATTGTCGAGTCAATTGGTTCTGAATTGTCAAGATTTCACTCCAATTTTCTGCCACCAATATCTCACTACCGAATTCATGGGTTGCTTTTGTGAGTATTGAAAGGCTAGTTTGTGTTGATTTTTTAATCTGATTGAGTAAGTTAAGCTCGTTCTGCTCAATAGAAAGAGGATAATCCCGCTCCTCGACCTCAGTTTTTAGGTAGCGATCAAGGATTTTTTGGAACAAGTGCGGTATATCTTGAAGGATTCCCATCAAGTTCCGGTTGAGATCGGATCGAGTATTCTGGGGCCAAAATAGTAAGGCCACAGCAATTCCCACAGCGATTCCGATCCAGTTATCGATCAGGCGCGATCGCAAATAGAGCCAGATATCTTGTTGTGCTGATGTTCCTACCACTCTCATGGCAATTAAAGCGCCCAGTAGTGTGGCTTGGGAATAAGCGGCTTGCCATCGGTAAGTTTCACAGATCAGGGCGGCTAAAATGTAGGTGAGAGAGGGAATGACAAAAAAACTTGAGCCTTGGATTCCGTAGGCGTTCACCAGGATAGCGGCAATGATTCCCCCCAAAGCACTTCCCCCCAAACGCCCCAAACCTGCCGCGATCGCACCTCCCATGGATGGCTCAATCAGTACAGAGACATACCCAAAGACGGGATAAACAAAGTTGTCTAATACATTTCCTCGGTGCCAAAAGAAACTCGTTAAGAGAGCAGCACCTAGGGAAAACTTCAATCCCTGTCTGATCATTAGCCCGTTTTTACTGTCCAAGGTATCTCTATATCCTTTTTCGACTTACTCATTGTTACCCATTAATCGCTCGCTCAATCCCATATAAAATCAGTGCCAAAAACGTCACCAACCAAAACCAAAGCTGAGGAGGCTCACTATGGATCAAGATTACTAAGACAAAGGCTGCGGCGATAATCCACCACTTAAACCACCAAGTCCACCATTGAGAACGTCTTTTCGGATTTTCCATATTAGGTTTAACCGTTTATTCTAGTCGTTGTTTCTTTCAGCTACTTACGCTCGCAAGATTGTGGTTAACGGTCGTACACCCCTGTAATCCAGCGAAAAGCAGGGGTTATATAACTCACCAAAGAACGCTCTTCTACCACGGCATGGACATCTGCGGTAGTCCCGTTGGTAATTCTTTGGGGCGCTCCCTTGGCTTGAGTCCAGTAAAAACCACTGGGTGTATTGCGATCAACCTTCAGCGCTAAAGTGGCTTTGATAACACTTGCATTGACGGGTATAGGCTTATCGCGATCGTCTTCATCTCTACCCAGAAACAGCTTGCTGGCGAGTTCATGACTTCCGACTATATTTGCTAGTTCTGCCACAGTTACCGGCTGCTGATCGACGGAAACGACCTTAGCGACGATACCCCCATAGCGTTCGCGATCATAGAGATCGGGAACGACTTCTACTTCCTGGCCCGGTTCTAATCGTTTGGCATCACCGCTCTTAAACAAGGCCACCACGTTGGTCTTGGCCTTTAGATTGGAGACTTCTAATGTACCTATGCGCCCCCCCGGAGCCAGGACTTCCCCCGGATTAACAGATAAGTCTAAAATCTGGCCGTTGTACAGACTCACTACATTTTTGTTGGCTTGAATAGTGGTTCTTAACGTATTAATCTCTCGTTGCTGGTCAGCGATCGCATTGTAACGAAGAATATCACTGGCTGTATCTTGCAGGTCTATTTGCCGTTTTTCCGTGTTTAGTATATTATTCTGTGCCGTCAATGCGTTCATCTGCGCTCGCAGGCTTTCATCAACCCCCTTCAGGCGATCGAGTTCTATTTGGACGCGATTGATACTATTAGAAGCCTCTAGATTATTGAACTGAAACAAATAGGAGGGAAAATCTAGCTTCGCGACAGCCCCCTCTTCGATAAGTTTATCGTAGGCGGCTAGTCTTTCATCCGTTGAGTTCTGGAAATTTTTAAGATATCGAGCATGGGAGAGATAGGCTTCTCGCTGTTTTTGATTACTGGATAATTGAACTTGAAGTGCTTTAATCTGAAGCTGATTGGCCTTTTGCTGGCGATCTATTGAGGCTGCATTCAATTGGCGACGACTCACTTCAATAGAGTCAACTCTTTTATCCTGTTGCTTGAGATCTGCTAGTCTATCCTTTTTATCCTTTAATTCTGTTTCTAATTCAGGAAACTCTAAAGTTGCCAGTAATTGCCCTTTTTTAACAGAATCTCCCGGTTGAATCAGGAGGGTTAACACCCGCCCACCTTGACGGGGTTCGATATTAACAATAGAACGAGGAATCAAAATGACCGCTCGTCCTTGAATAGGAGTCGGAATCTTACCAACTATCGCCCAATAACTCAGTCCTCCGAGCAAAAGACCCACCGGCATTAAGCGCAGGATTATCTCCCCTAATCTTCCTGTTGGCTCCGAATATTTAAACGGTTTTTCCGAATCAATTTTAGGATCAATTCCCGTTTTTATTTGATTATTATCCTGATGTTCTATTCTAGCCTGCGTTGTTTTCTTCGCACCCATATCTGGCTGCTGATGATTCTGATCAGACATAGATTCTGCTTGATTTTTTGCCATTGTACTGAAATGAGTAAAAATCACTTAATTTTTAATATCATAAACACTCAGAGGGTATTACTTTACATTAGGAAAATCCTCTGAAAAAATCGCTCAAGCTATTTTTGACATAAGATAACTAGGCTACCTCGAAAGATTTACCGAAGGCTCAAACCTTTAAAATTTCCTGTAAGAAACCTAATAAAGTATTACTCTTGATGTGACCTAAAACAACCTAATTAGGGATCAAGTGTTTGAGTCCAACACTCCGACTAGAGAGATAATCTATCGAACGAGTTTACACCATTCTAGCTTCTAACTTACATAAGGCGCATAGCTTTATTGTAACCGTTCAGGGGGGGGATGTCAAGCCGCCAGTGGCATTGACTCAGTGGAAGGACTCTCCAGGGGCAGCACAGAGATGGATACTACTCTTTCACATTAGCCGCTCTTTTCCACGTCTTTTTAGATTATCAGATTTTGTCACCCCCTGAACGGTTACTTCAAGGGAGAAAAAGCGATCGGGCTATAATAGAGAAAATTTCATTTTAACTTGAGAAAATTCATTATGACAGCCACTATTGAAGACATTCGGGCAATACTAAAGGAATTGGCCCAATCCCAACAAGAGTTATCCCAATCCCAACAAGAGTTATCCCAAGCTCAACAAGAGTTATCCCAAGCTCAAAAAGAAACGGATAAACAAATCAAGGAAACAGATAAGCAAATTAACAGAGTTAGTAAGCAGATTGGGGAGTTGGGCAATCGTTTAGGAGAGTTTGTCGAGTGGCAAGTACGTCCTGCGGTGGTGCGTCTTTTTCAAGAGCGGGGTATTGATGTGCATGAGTTTCACCCTGGTATTTCGGTAAAACGGGATAATGAGGGTTTAGAGATT
The DNA here is from genome assembly GCF_014698335.1 of Microcystis viridis FACHB-1342. Lineage (GTDB taxonomy): Bacteria > Cyanobacteriota > Cyanobacteriia > Cyanobacteriales > Microcystaceae > Microcystis > Microcystis ichthyoblabe_A. The sequence continues at coordinate 29,366 of NZ_JACJSV010000054.1, forward strand.
GATCTATTAGTAGTGAATGATACGGATGCCATTTTAGTGGAGGTCAAAAGTAAGTTAACTCAAAGGGATGTGGATGAGCATTTACAACGTTTGGCGAAGTTTAAGCGGTTAATGCCTCGTTTTCGAGATGTAAAGGCCTTGGGAGCGGTGGCAGCGATGATTGTTCCCAATGAGGTGGCGAGTTACGCTTGTCGTCAGGGTTTATTTGTGTTGGTGCAGTCAGGGGAAAATGTAATAATTTTGAATGATGCGGAGTTTACGCCTCGGGTTTGGTAGGTTTAGCTTTCGTTCCACCCCCTCGCTCTTGAGAAATATATCTTAAAATACATTTTACCCACCAAATCCAAGAGAGCCGATTCCATTCCTGCCAATAATCAACTTAACTTGAGAAAATTCATTATGACAGCCACTATTGAAGAGATTCGGGCAATACTAAAGCAATTAGCTCAATCCCAACAAGAGTTATCCCAATCCCAACAAGAGTTATCCCAAGCTCAAAAAGAAACAGATAAGCAAATTAACAGGGTTAGTAAGCAGATTGGGGAGTTGGGCAATCGTTTAGGAGAGTTTGTCGAGTGGCAAGTACGTCCTGCGGTGGTGCGTCTGTTTCAGGAGCGGGGTATTGATGTGCATGAGTTTCACCCCGGCATTTCGGTAAAACGGGATAATGAGGGTTTAGAAATTGATCTATTGGTAGTGAATGATACCGATGCCATTTTAGTGGAGGTCAAAAGTAAGTTAACTCAAAGGGATGTGGATGAGCATTTACAACGTTTGGCGAAGTTTAAGCGGTTAATGCCTCGTTTTCGAGATGTAAAGGCTTTGGGAGCAGTGGCAGCGATGATTGTTCCCAATGAGGTGGCGAGTTATGGTTGTCGTCAGGGTTTATTTGTGTTGGTGCAGTCAGGGGAAAATGTAATAATTTTAAATGATGCGGAGTTTACGCCTCGGGTTTGGTAGGTTTAGCTTTTTCTCGAAATCTTATAGGTTCTGTGCGATCAGTTTAACTTACAATATGAGCGATCTTTGTGTCCTTTGTGTCTTTGTGGTTCGTTCCACCCCCTCGCTCTTGAGAAATATATCTTAAAATACATTTTACCCACCAAATCCAAGAGAGCCGATTCCATTCCTGCCAATAATCAACGCTAAAATTATACTAAATCCCTTGAGTATAGGCTACATCACTTTAACCTGAGAAAATTCATTATGACAGCCACTATTGAAGAGATTCGGGCAATACTAAAGCAATTAGCTCAATCCCAACAAGAGTTATCCCAAGCTCAAAAAGAAACAGATAAGCAAATTAACAGAGTTAGTAAGCAGATTGGGGAGTTGGGCAATCGTTTAGGAGAGTTTGTCGAGTGGCAAGTGCGTCCTGCGGTGGTGCGTCTTTTTCAGGAGCGGGGTATTGATGTGCATGAGTTTCACCCCGGTATTTCGGTAAAACGGGATAATGAGGGTTTAGAGATTGATCTATTGGTAGTGAATGATACGGATGCCATTTTAGTGGAGGTCAAAAGTAAGTTAACTCAAAGAGATGTGGATGAGCATTTACAACGTTTGGCCAAGTTTAAGCGGTTAATGCCTCGTTTTCGAGATGTAAAGGCCTTAGGAGCGGTGGCAGCGATGATTGTTCCCAATGAGGTGGCGAGTTACGCTTGTCGTCAGGGTTTATTTGTGTTGGTGCAGTCAGGGGAAAATGTAATAATTTTAAATGATGCGGAGTTTACGCCCCGGGTTTGGTAGGTTTAGCTTTTTCTCGAAATCTTCTAGGTTCTGTGTGATCAGTTTAACTTACATAGGATCGATCTTTGTGTCCTCTGTGTCTTCGTGGTTCCTTCCACTCCCTCGCTAGGAGAAATTTATCTTAGAATACATTTTACCTACCAAATCCAAGAGAGCCATGAGAGTGGAGAGATTTAAAATTTAGAGATTTTATTTTTCTCCAAACGTTGAGAGTCTCAAACCCAATTTGAATTACTATTAGGGACTTCCAAAAAATAAACTATTCATTCTCAAGAATAATAATCATTCTCGGAGTGTGGGAGGTAGGGATCGATGGTTGCCCCCTCCTTCCAATTTTGTAG
>NZ_JACJSV010000055.1 GCF_014698335.1 Microcystis viridis FACHB-1342
CCAGACCAACCGATGAAGACGAAACGGTCTCTTTTGAGCCAGTCATCGAGAGCATCAAACAGCCCTCTTTCTGGGGCGCGTCCGACAGCAATGGTCATGGGGGTTTTCTCCGAAAAATGTATATTATTGCTAAGATTCCGCGCTCTCTTCTCCATCTATCCGAGCAGGCCAGCAGATGTGTTGAAGAATTGTGAGAAATCTTTACTTTTCTTAACTTACACTATATTGGAAAAAATGACCAATATTTTTTAGGTCGATCTTAAGAAAATCTAAAATTTTTCGGGGAGACCACTTGCTGGGCGACATTCGGCGAAGCTCAGTCGAGCCGTTGCGGGGGGAGACCACTTCGTGCGCGTTGCGGGGGGGTTTGGGGAGATGGGGAGATATGCCGCCTCAATTGCTTGGTATTGTCGTCTTCACGTCTTTAGTGGAATGCTGGACACCTCTGTGGGGTAATTCTCCCCAAATTGAGGTGATTAAACCCCACAGTGCGCTTATTAATTTTCATGTATTAGTGTTGGACCGATGGAAGTGGGATAGTAGGATGGAGAGGGTTGCTCGATCGCAGGAGGCGGTATAATTGATGGCTGGGCTGAACAAGAAGGAGAATTCATGTACAAAGATGATATTCTGAACCTGATAAAGCAATCACCACTTGAGATTGATACTGAAATACAAATGACTGGAAAGCCCCCAACAATGGCTAACTCCGAATTTCTCACGAACAAGGAACAGGGTGATTGGGCTGAAACAATCGTCTTTAAGGCAGTCAATGAATATTCTGGTGATTATTTTGCTGTTAAATATGGGCGTTCCGAATCAATAGCCGCAGGTGATGATGGATTTGCTGATTTCTATATGGAATATCAGAGTGAACTTAATGCGATAGGTAAGAGGCCAGATATCTTGATATTTAAGGTCAGAGACTTTCCGGATGGAAGTATTGACATTGAAAATGATCAGCACATAAGACAGGCTGTGGCTGCGATTGAAGTAAGATCAAGTTCTTTTTTAGCAGACAAATATGCGGCATTCATGAGGGACAGACAAGATCGGGCCATTAAAAAATGCGACGAAATTAGACGAGACATAATCAATACCGACCTGGGTGATCTATTAAGGCGAAAAAACCAGACAATTTACGATCTAATGTTAAATGCTACAGATGACACCTTTAGAGAATTAGACTTTCGTTGTCCGTCATGGTCATCAACAAAAGAGTTAAGAAATCTAACTGAATTACTGAAGAATCTCAAAGAAAATATAAAAATACTGCACAAACGCGATTATTTGGGCATTACCCCAAAAATTGAAGATGTTGCCTTGGTCAACAGGTGGATTCAGAAATATAATGTCAAGCATTTTTATCTACAAGTATTTTTTGACAAGGCATATATAATATCATTTAAAGATATTTTGGCACTGGTTTCAAACGATAACAATGATGGAAATAATTTTTCAATAGAAAGAGATGTAAAAAATCAAGGCAAAACTACGATCAAGATCAATGTGCAAATTGGAAAAGAAGTCCTTGGAAAAATTGATATGCCTGAACATAAATCGGCTCTGAAAGAATTAGATAGGGGTCGTCTGCTTTTTTATGTGACTTTTGCAGGCGGCAAGGGATACCTTGATAATAAAATATTTCTAAGGGATGTTATTAATGCGTGAGTTAAAATATATAGCTGAAACTCCACTTAATCATAGGAAGGATTACGGTCAGTTTTTTACACCTATGTGCGTTGCTCGCCTCATGGTACAGTGGGTTTTAAAAGATAATCCAGAAACAGTATTAGACCCAGCGTTTGGCTTAGGCGTTTTTTATGATGAAGCAATAAAAACACCTTCAGGTAATCAAGTACATTTCATGGGATATGAGATTGATAGAAATATATTTGAGTTTCTCAATCGTAATGGTGACAGTCCTTATTTGAGAGTTATCAATAGTGATTACCTCGAAGCTGAAACTGAAAATTTTGACGGTATCATCTGTAATCCACCATATATGCGATTTCAGAAATTTCTTAAGCGTCATGATATATTACCAAAAATTGAAGAAAAAATAGGTAAGAAACTTATCGGTTACTCTAATATCTCTTCCGTATTCCTTGTCAAGTCTTTAAGAGAACTTAAAATCAATGGTAACTTGGCGTATATTATGCCTTTTGAGTTTTTTAATACTGGCTACGGAAAAGAAATCAAAAAAAGTCTCCTTGAAAATCATTTATTGAAGCAAATAATAATCTTTGCCAATGAAAAAGAAATTTTCCCAGAGGCAACGACAACCGTTTGTGTGCTTCTTTGTAAAAATGACGGAAAAAAAGAAACCATTAAAATTTTACAGATCAAAAAAAGTGATGAAATAGATAAAATATCTGATATTAGTAAATTCTATCAGTGGGAAATCGAACCATCGAATTTACCATACAACCAAAAGTGGACACCTATCATTTCATCATTGTTCACTGAACAAGTATCTCCAAATGGCTTCTGTAAGTTGTCCCTATACGGTACGTTTACGAGAGGTATTGCCACTGGCGCAAATGAATTTTTTGCGTTAAAAAAATCAAAAATTGAGCAACGGAAGTTGAGTGATAATAATATTTGTAAGTGTATTACAAAAAGCTCTCAAATCCGCAAAGCAGTATTTACTGAGCATGATTTTAATATACTATACAATGAGGATAAGCCAGTCCATTGTTTAGATGTAAAAGATCACGACAACTCTGAAATACGAAATTACATAAAAGAAGGCGAAAAATTGGGATACCATGGGAGGTATCTTACAAAAACAAGGAACACCTGGTACAAAATTGAAAAGAGAAAACCGGCTCCAATTTTATTCGGCGTCTTTAGCAGGGGCAGGTTAAAAGTAATACGCAATTTCACAACAGCAATAAATTTTACCTGCTTTCATTCCTTTTATCCAAATAAATTCGGAGAACAATGTATTAATAAATTATTTGTGTATTTGCTCAGTGATATTGGACAGGAAATAATAAAAATAAATAAACGAAGTTATGGTGATGAATTAGACAAGTTTGAACCAAGGGATTTGAACGATAGCCTATGTCCAAGCCAGAAACAATTTGAAATGATCAGTGATGAAGATGCTGAAGAAGTAATTAGTATTGCACAAAATGATCACCAAAAAGCAATTCTAATGAGTAATGCTCTGATCAAAAGACTTATGGACTCCCAACAATGCGCTGCAGCGGACGGCAATTCCGCTGCGCTCCATAGTGCGATCGCTATCGATGCAGGGTGCGTTCCCTAATCTGGATCCTACTGCTGCACCGATAGATTTTTGGGGAACGCACCATGCACATTCATTGAAGCAAGTGATTGCCAGCTAACAACGTCTCTGCACACCGACTACTGAATGAAAGTCAATCGGTTATGATGCTAGGGTTATCCCCACAGTGAACAGCAATCAGTGAACTGAAAACTCACCTCTGATCTCTGACTTCCCAACCCCTGCTATACAATGGTTTTTGACTTGTTTTTTGGAAGGGAACGCTAAACTATGTATTCGATCGATATTACCCTGAAACTTTCGCCCATCCCCATTTCCGTGCAGCGCAAGGAAGAAGCAGGAGCAGACTCTTTGTATCAAACAATTATTAACGCCATGCGATCGCCTAATCCCGAATTATTAGAATTAACCTGCGAAAAACAAACCGATAAAAAGGTGGCGGTTTTGAGCGATCAGATCAGTGCGGTGATTGTGTCACAAAAATCCGGGGCTGCATCCACCGGTAGAGTGCCGGGGTTTGTCACCTTAGCCACAGAATAGTTCTTGAATCAGTTATCAGTGAGCAGTAATCAGTAATCAGTGACAAGAAAACGGCAACCGCCTAGATAACACTTTCCACTGAAAACTCAAAACTCAAAACTGATAACTGATAAGCTGTTCATAATTTAAATTGCTCGTTGAGACGAGTCAAGAGGCACTCTTGCAAGGGGCAACAGTAAAGGGATTGGAGGAGATTGGGCTGATCATTAAGAATAAGCGGTTTAAATAGGGTTTGCGGCAAAAAGTACGGGCGAAGCATTCGGATAGAAAATCTACGGTTTCATCGATAGGTTATTGCCCGAATGCTTCGCCCCTACAGGACTCGGGCCGATGAAGACGCAAGGTTTGGAAGCACGATTCTCTCAAAATCTTGTACCTGTGGGAGCAAGAAAAGCCACAAAACCCCTATCTTGCCTACATTTCACATTTATTCAGCAAGCCCTAAATAAGTCTTAGCTTAACTGATAACTGATAACTGATAACTGATAATTCATGACTATAAAAGTAACAGACCTCTGCTTTAGCTGGCCGAATGGGAAATCAGTATTAAATGGCTGCTCTTTACAAGTTCCTAGAGGGGAATTTTGGATGTTGTTGGGGACAAATGGCAGCGGTAAATCAACCCTGCTGCGGCTCTTAGCGGGATTATTAAAACCTAGTCGCGGGGAAATAGAGATACCTAACCCCCTCGGTTTTGTTTTTCAAAATCCCGACCATCAGTTAGTTATGCCAACAGTGGGGGCAGATGTGGCTTTTGGGTTGGTATCCGAGGGTTTATCCACGCCGGCAATTCGGGCGCGGGTGCGGGAATCCCTAGGGGCGGTGAATTTATTAGAAATGGAAAAACGACCGATCTATGCTCTCAGTGGCGGACAAAAGCAAAGAATCGCCATTGCGGGGGCTTTAGCTCGTCATTGCGAGGTTTTGCTCTTTGATGAACCCACTGCCCTTTTGGATGGGGATACCCAAATAGAATTAGTCTCTCAAGTGCAGAACTTGGTCAAAAACCGGGGGATTACAGCCCTTTGGGTGACGCATCGCCTTGATGAATTGGATTACAGCGATGGAGCATTTTTGTTGGAGGGTGGCAAGGTAGCGGATCAGGGAAATCCCCTAGAATTAAAAGCGAGATTATTGGCAAGTGTGGCGGTTGAATCTTAAATTTTTTGTTAATATCATTAGGACGCTGTTTTTTAGAACTGCCCTTAATGCTACACCAATTACTCTCAAAGCCATGGTTAATTCTTCTGATCGTTCCCTTCTGCTGGTTGACGGCTACAACGTCATCGGCTCTTGGCCGTCCCTGAAAAAAATTAGCGATCGCCATGGTCTCGAACCGGCGCGAGACAAGTTAATTGAAACCCTAATCGGTTACACCCACCATCAGGGTTATCAAACCCAAATCGTCTTCGATTCCTACTTTCAAGACACCCCCGGCAGCCAAGAACGCTACACTAACCATTTATCGGTTTATTTTACCGCTCACGCTCAAACCGCCGACACCTATATCGAGAAAACCTGCGCCGATTTTTGGTACAATCGCGCCCCGGCTATCGGACGCATTATCGTCGCTACCTCTGATAATGCCCAAAAAATGACCGTTATGGGTTATGGGGCCCAGTGGATTTCCGCTCAACGTCTGGAAATCGAGGTGGATTTAACCGGTCGTCGTCTGAGAAAATCCCAGAGTTCTTCTCAAAGTCCCAAAGGGCGTTTTTTATTCCATTCTCTCGATGCTCAGGTGCAACAGAAATTAGAGAAAATGCGCCACGGAATTTAGTTATCAAAAACCTTGACAAATTACCTCAAATATGTATCGACAAAATCCCGAGTAGAGGCACAGGTAACTGTGTCTCTAAGCTTTTCAAGGTCAGTTGCGGTCTGGGGGATTTTGTCAAAAGCTTATACTAAATCCGTTGAGTACAGGCTAGTTATGAGGAGAGGCAAAAGGCAAGAGGCAAAAGGCAAGGGGGAATAAATCATCAGTTTTTAATAACCGGATTTAGTATTACTTGCTGGTCCCTCTAAACCACTGGTTTCACAGTTGCAATTGTGCTAAACCTAAATAATTAATTCCCGTGGGTGTCACTTGGAAGCGACAGGGTAAAACCTTGACTCCTTTAGCCACTGCTTGACGCAATAACTGCCCGTATTTAGCATCTTTACTATCCCCCGGAGCAAATCGGTCACAATCACCCCGATTGATAAAGTAGAGCATAATCGCTTCCGCTGCCGGCAATAAAGCCATTAATTCCTGTAAATGCTTCTGTCCCCGCGTGGTGACAGTATCGGGAAAAAGTGCCGTTTCTCCCTGATTCCAAGTGGTATTTTTAACCTCGATATAGGTGAGGGAATTATCCTCATGGGTCAAAAGAAAATCAATTCTACTGCCGTTATTTTGACCGTAGGCCACTTCCGATCGCACTTCGGTGTCATTTTTGACCAAATCGGGAAAAACCCCTTGCAACAGGGCATTTTTCACCACCTGATTAGGAAGATTGGTATTAACTCCCACCCAAGTTTCCCCCAGTTGAATCATCTCCCAGGTATAAGCTAATTTTCGCTTCGGGTTATCACTACGGGAAAGATAAACCGGTTGACCCTCTACGCATACATCTGTCATCGGTCCGGTATTAGCGCAATGGGCCGTAATTAATTCTCCGTTGTCCAGTTGTATGTCGGCAAAAAAGCGTTTGTAACGTTTAATTAAAATACCCTTGACAAGAGAAGGGTATGTGTGAACTAACAAAGAAGTCATCAAATTTCTGCCGAGGAATATAAGGTAAAGAATAGCCTTTTTTTGGGAGCTTAACCTGAAGACAGGAGACCTTTCAGTTATCAGTGAACAGTGATCAGTAAACAGTAATCATAGTATTTTCCTTTATTCGTAGCAGGCATTTTACTCTCTTGGGTTTGGTGGGTAAAATGTATTCTAAAATACATTCCTGCTGGCGAGCAAATGGAACGAACCACAAAAACACAAAGGACACAAAGATTGATCGGTCTTATATAAGTTAAACTTATCACACAAAGAATAAGAGAGCCGGCATTTTACTCCCCTCTCCCTTTGGTTGTGGGGGTAAGGGAAATTAACCATCTCTGCGATTACTTTTGAAAAATGGCATCAGTGACAAGAAAACGGCAATTTTCTACTTAAGACTGTCCACTAAAAACTCACATCTGATAACTGATAACTGATAACTGATCACTGATAACTGATAACCGCTCAGGTACAATAAAAGCTTGAGGCTTAGTAGATATTGAGATTATGGGTAACACTTTCGGACGACTATTTCGGGTTTCCACTTTTGGAGAATCTCACGGGGGTGGGGTAGGAGTGGTTATCGATGGTTGTCCTCCGTGCTTAGAAATTTCTGAAGAGGAGATTCAAATCGATTTAGACCGTCGCAAACCGGGACAAAGCAGAATCGTGACCCCGCGCCGAGAAAATGACATTTGTGAGATAATTTCGGGCGTTTTTGACGGCAAAACCCTCGGTACACCGATCGCTATTTTAGTGCGGAATCAGGATGCTCGTTCGCAAGATTACAACGAAATGGCCGAGAAATTCCGACCTTCCCATGCGGATGCCACCTACGAAGCAAAATACGGCATTCGCAACTGGAAAGGAGGAGGCAGATCTTCGGCCCGGGAAACCATCGGCCGGGTGGCTGCAGGAGCGATCGCTAAAAAAATCCTTAAATCTGTCTATAATGTCGAGATTATCGGTTATGTGAAGCGAATTAAAGATATTGAGGCAATCATCGACCCCAACACCGTCACCCTCGACGAGGTGGAAAGTAATATAGTGCGTTGTCCCAACGGGGAAACGGCCGCCAAAATGATCGCCCTGATCGACCAAATTCGCCTGAATAAAGACTCGATCGGCGGTGTGGTGGAATGTGTAGCCAGAAATGTGCCGAAAGGTCTAGGAGAACCCGTTTTTGATAAGCTAGAAGCCGATTTAGCTAAGGGGATGATGTCCTTACCCGCGAGTAAGGGATTTGAAATCGGATCGGGATTCGCGGGAACCTTCTTAACCGGCAGCGAACACAATGACGAGTATTTTATCGATGATAACGGGGAAATTCGCACCACGAGCAATCGTTCGGGGGGCATTCAAGGGGGAATCAGTAACGGTGAAAATATTATTATCCGCACCGCTTTTAAACCGACCGCGACTATCGGTAAAGAACAAAAAACCGTGACGCGCAGCGGGGAAGAAACCACCCTGGCAGCCAAAGGAAGACACGATCCTTGCGTTTTACCCCGAGCGGTCCCGATGGTGGAAGCGATGATGGCTTTGGTATTATGCGATCATCTGCTCCGTTTTCAGGGACAATGTACGATTAGCGATCGCTTTTTCTAAACCTTTACCCGCGATGAAATTTTTATTCCTTCATTCCAATTTTCCCGCCCAATTTCGCCATTTAATCACGGTTTTGGCTCAAGACCCCGGAAATCAAGTGATTTTCGGCACTACCCGGCAGCAGGGAGAGATAGCGGGGGTAAAAAAATTTATTTACAAGGAAAGTCGCGCTGTTTCTCCCCAAACCCATCATTATGTCCGTCCCCTTGAAAGTGCGGTTTTACAAGGTCAAGCGGTTTATGGTGTTTGCCAACAACTGAAAAATCAAGGATTTTATCCCGATATTGTCTATGCACATTCTGGCTGGGGGCCGGGCCTATTTATCAAGGATATTTTCCCGAAAACTAAGTTTTTAGCCTATTTTGAATGGTTTTATCATGCCCATGGTTCCGATGCTGATTTTGATCCAGCGGATCCCCTTAATGCTGATGCCGAGGCCCGGATTAGAATTAAAAATGCGACGATCCTGATCGATCTGGTCAGTTGCGATCGAGGTTTATCGCCGACTATCTGGCAAAAACAACAATTTCCCCCCGAATTTCACTCGAAACTGACGGTTTTACACGATGGCATCGATACGGACTATTTCTGTCCCCGTCCCGATGTGCAGTTAGTCATTCCAGAGATAGGTTTAGATTTATCTGGTGTTAAGGAGATTGTCACCTATGCAACCCGGGGAATGGAACCCTATCGCGGTTTTCCCCAATTTATGACGGCTGTTTCCCTAATTTTAGCCCGTCGGCCTAACTGTCATATCGTGATTGTCGGGGAGGATCGGGTCGCTTATGGGAAAACTCTACCGGACGGCAAAACCTATAAACAATTGATGTTAGAAAGCCTTTCTTTGGATTTATCCCGGGTGCATTTTACCGGTTCTCTGCCCTACGGTCAATATAAACAGGTTTTACAGGCATCAGCGGCCCATATCTATCTTACCCGTCCTTTTGTGCTTTCTTGGTCAATGTTAGAGGCCATGGCCATGGGTTGCGTGGTGATTGGTTCCGATACTCCCCCCGTGCGAGAATTAATTACTGATGGGGAAAATGGTTTATTAGTGGATTTCTTTTCTCCCCAACAAATAGCCGATCGCGTGGATGAAGTGTTAGATTATCCCCAGGGTTGGCAAAATCTGCGTTTAAATGCCAGGGAAACTATCAAGCAACGCTACGACCTCAAACAATGTTTACAGTATCATCTAGATTGGTTATTGAGTTGATGAAATGAGAGCATTTTCCCAAAAATACTGTCTTTCAAAGGATTCATATCGCTATTAAATTCTTTCTCTTACAATCCTAATTCCTTCCCAAGCAGGAATATTACCTGCTCGTCTTTCTTCTAATAATACGGATGCGATGAAACGGTTAAAAACTTGTTCCCTTTTGATAGAATATTGAGAATTTAATTCTCGGCATTCTGCAACTGTTAAGTTAACCCATAATCTTTAGATAGGCGGAAAAAATCAGCATTTTATATGGTTATGTTGATTCAATAATTTTTATCCCTGCTCTAAATTCCCGCAGTGCTTGAGCATGATTTTCTGTATTAATACAACGCATCAATAAACCTACATCTAAACTCGGTAAAAGTTGCGATTTACTAACAGCTTTATATCCCTCATTTCCTAAACTATAAAACAATAACTCGTCGTTCATCCAAAACCAAACTTCAGGGATTTGTAACCGTTTGTATGCTTCCAGTTTATTAATTCCTCCACTACTAACAACCACCTCAATCACTAAATCAGGATGTTTTCTATTGGCTCCCAACTCATAGGATTTATCACCTTCTCTTTTAACCTTTTCAAATTCATTTTCTAAGGTGACAGAACCAGTAGGAGTAAAATCTAATCCCAAAAATTCTAAATAAATTTCTAGTAAAGCACCAATACGTTCTTTGATAGTTTCGTGTTTTTTACCCGGCATTTTTCTAATCTCCAAAACTCCATCTAAAAAAGATAACTTTAACCCTGGGCGATCGATTAGCTGTTCAACAGCTTTAAATTCTCTCCAGGTTAAGTCACTAATTAAAATTGGTTCTGCTTCTCGTTCGATGAGTGTAGTTATCATAATTTAAACCCAAATTTAGAGCGTGAATTTTGTTGACTATGATATGATATAAAAGCAGAGTATCATAAAAAACATCATGCAAGCATACAAACTCAAAGTAAAAATTGATCAATCTGGTAACTTGCTGATTACCGAACCCCTGAACTTACCCCCGGGAAACGTGGAAATTGTAGTTTGGGCAGCCACAGACACCCTTGATCATACCACAACCCCAACCACTGAATCAGCACCAGAAACACCAAAAAGAAAATCTAGGATCAAAGCATTTCAGGGTTTATTTGAAAATGCCCCTGCCATTCCGGCAGACTTTGATCCAGATCAAGCTAAATATGAATATTTAAAGGATAAATATAACCTGTGAAAATCCTGATAGATACTAATATCATTATTGATAATGACTTAGAAAGAGAACCTTTTTGGAATGCAAGTGAACAAGTTTTATCACTAATTGAAAAAGGCACAATTGCAGGTTATATTGCCGCCTCAACTTTTAGTGATTTGTATTATATTATCCGTAAGGCAAGAGGTCGAGATTGGACGCTTACTTATTTAAAGCAGTTAATTACTTTTTGTCAAATTGCTACAGTAAATCAGGCTGCAATTATAATGGCTTTCACAACCAATTTTCAGGATTTTGAAGATTCTATTCAATACTCTACCTCGGTAGTTAATAAATTGGATGCAATTATTACCCGTAATCCTCAAGATTTCCCCATTGTCACACCACGAATTATCACTCCTGAACAATTAATTGCCGAATTAACCAACTCTCATTAGCAAATTTAGTGGTTTTAATAATGTATCGGGAGCATAAAAAATGTCTAAACTTAAAGAGTTCACCTATTACCAAAATTCTATGACTCGCTAGTTTAATATTGCAGGTCCTTGTTCCAACGATATCCACTATATGCTCTCTCCCACAGTCAGATTACCAGATTTAGAGGAGCTAATTCAACAACGTAGTTATTTTGTCCTTCACGCACCACGACAAACGGGGAAAACCACCGCTATGTTATCCCTAGCAAAACAATTAACTGATACTGGAAATTATGCCGCAGTCATGGTATCTGTAGAAGTAGGAAGTGCATTTAATCATGATCCTACTGCCGCAGAATTAGCAATTTTAGGGGCATGGTATAATACAATTGAGGATAGTTTACCAGAAGAATTACAACCAGCTGCTAAACAATGGCAACAGGAAGAACCAGGAAGCAGAATTAAGGCTTTTTTAAGAGGTTGGGCAAAAGCTATCAATCGTCCCATAGTATTATTTATAGATGAAACTGACTCTTTACAAGACCAAACATTAATTTCTATTTTACGACAGTTAAGAGATGGTTTTCCTAAACGTCCAGAAAATTTTCCCTCGTCAGTAGGATTAATTGGTTTACGAGATGTGAGAGATTATAAAGTAGCATCGGGAGGTAGTGATAGATTAAATACATCCAGTCCTTTTAATATCAAAGTTGCTTCTCTGACTATGAGAAATTTTAATCTCGAAGAAGTGGGAGAATTATATCAACAACATACAGCAGCAACTGGACAACTTTTCACATCAGAAGCAATAGAAACAGCTTATGATTTAACCCAAGGACAACCTTGGCTAGTCAATGCTTTAGCTAAAGAAATTGTAGAAAAAATGGTAAAAGATAGAAGTATTACTATTACTAAAGAACATATCTTAACAGCCAAAGAAATATTAATTAATCGTCAGGATACTCATTTATATAGTTTAGCGGAAAAACTCAGAGAAAAACGAGTTAAAAACATTATTCAACCGATTTTAGCAGGGCAAACCTTACCCGATACCCTGGCAGATGATAGGCAATATTTAATAGATTTAGGATTATTAATACGTGATCCAATGGGGGGATTAGTTATTTCTAACCCCATATATCGTGAAGTAATTCCCCGCGTTTTAGTACAAGGAACTCAGGACAGTTTACCTTTAATTAGTCCTAGTTGGTTGACAGCAAAAGGTGAATTAAATATAGATGCTTTATTAACAGCATTTCTCAAATTTTGGCGACAACAGGTCGAACCATTATTAAGTAGTGATGCTTACCATGAAATTGCCCCCCATATTGTATTAATGGCTTTTTTACATCGTGTGGTTAATGGTGGGGGAGTTTTAGAAAGGGAATATGCAATTGGTAGCGATAGAATGGATTTATGTCTGCGTTATAAAGATGTAATTTTAGGGATTGAATTGAAAGTATGGCGGGATAAAAAGCGCGATCCTCAAGCTGATGAAATTGAACAATTAGAATCTTATTTAGGATGTTTGGGTTTAGATTTTGGTTGGTTATTTATCTTTGATAGGCGTAAAAATGCTTTACCAATGGAAGAAAGGTTATCAACTGAGGTGTTGGTGACGGAAAATCAGTATAGAATTACTGTAATTCGGGCGTAAATGTTGATCTATTCCAACACCTTAAAGCTACGGAAAAGTATATAAAACCCATTTCACAGTCTGTATTGCCTCTGTGATTACCTCATCACCCCAAAGTTGTTTCATTATGGGTATTAAATTGTTAATTTCTTCCAATAAAGATTGACGATTATAAGAATATGAAGAGATTCTTGCTCTCCATAGATAATAGAAATATTCTGCATGATTACCTACTATTTCAGGAACAATAAAGCTACAAAGTAACGCACGTTCTTCCTGTGAAATTCCTTCCATAGATGCAACTGCTTCTAGAGTTCTTAAGATTAAGTTTTCAGGTAAAACACGGGCTAAAATTTTAAGAACTTCTGTTTTTATATATTGTTTTTTTATACCCAAAGCAATGTCAAGAGCTTCTGATTTGAAAGTTTCTGGTAAGCGTGGGGCAATTTTTTCATAGGCTACTTGTTCTCGTCCATTTTCAGAAAATAACTTCAAAGTTCTAATCATTAGCTTTTCTGGAACATATTCTGCAAAAGCTCCAAAATTAAATTTCATCATAAAATTTTTCTTCTCTGAATCATCAATAAAATTTCTCTGTTCTAAATCATCAAGAAGCTGTTCAAACATATCGCTAGACAGATAAGGCAATACTAGACCTGTATTAATTACGGCTTTATTATCTTTGTTAAGCAAGGTTAACTCTAAAACTTTTGGAAGTAATTGCTGACGAACAGAATTTGATAAATAGGGTAATAATTTTTCCAAAATTTGCTCTTTGCTGTATAAATCTGGGATATCATTAACGATATCAAAAATATGATTTATTAGCTGACTGCTCTGCTCATAAGGGACAAGTTCTACCAAAGCAAGAGCGCGTTTAACCCTATCCTCAATACCTAACGCAATTTCTAACATTTCTTGACGCATACTAGGGGAAAATGATAAGAATTCAGTCAGAGCTTTGACTTTCTCAGAAACGTTTTCAATTAGGCGAACATCTCGAACAGCTTCACTCCAAACATCAGGGGCAAAGTTGGCAATTTTTCTCAGTAACTTTGCTCTAAATTTAGGCTTCTTAAATGAGCGAACAATCAATAAAATCTCTGTGAGATATTTAGGTAATATTTGACCCTGTAAAGAAGTAATAACTTTCTGCAAAGCTTGGCATTTATAATATTCATCATGGATTTTATCAATCTCATTTAAGAAAAGAGGAAATAAATCAATCGGTAGATAAGGACAGAATAAACAAAGAGCTTCTTGTTTATCTGAATCTTCATAAAGAGTAGAAAATAAATCAAAAATCTCAGGCGTAAATTCTTGTGACGCATGAACAATCAAATTTTTGATAACAGTTAAAAAAGCTAAGTGATCGTCATTTATAGCTCTTGCTGTAACCAATATCTCATCCAAAAGATCAGCACTAGCTACAGGTATTAGCTTATTTAAATTTTGATTGCGCCAATCCTTTTGTCTTTTAACACATTCTAAGGCTTCAGGGACTAAATGGGTAAAATTTAAAGCTAATTCTACTAAGCTTTCAGTTTTATCGTTGTGATAGGTAATTGCACGAATCTCGTTTAAGGCTTGATTTAAGAATTCTTGATTGTCAGGATAAGCGATCGCCAAGTCTTTCAAACTACTGGCAATACTGCTATCATGATTTAATACATCAGGCAAAATTTCAGGGTATCGTTTAACCACTATATTTAGAGTTAGACCTTTAATGCTTATTTCATCTATGCTATTGGCAACTTCCCTTGTCTTTTCTTGTAGTTCATCAGGTAGAAGATGAGCAATTTCATTAAAAAAATAGTAGATCCAAAACTTATTGGGAAATATCTTAATAATATCCAATAATTGAAACCATATTTCTACAGGCAAGACTGAAATTTTAACGATATGCTTGAAAAATTCAGAAATTCTGGAAAAGGTTTCAAATCCTTCTAGAATTTCTTCTTCTACCCCATCCACTCTAGGAAGACGAAGAAGTAATTCTAAGATGTCAGGTAAACTGTTATCAGGAAGATGTTGATAAATTGCAAATAGGACTAGAACACTTTCTTCATTTTCAATATCGTTACTAATTGCTAAATAATCTCGAATTAACTCTTCTGGTAAGTAAGGGCCTATCTGTATAAGTGCCTTGGCTTTGTGCTTAGGCTCTGGAATCAATGAAACCATAGACAATGCTTGAGCAAAAATATTAAACCGTTCTTCTGGTTTTCTATTAAAAATCTCAATGGATAAGGTATTGACCATCTGAGAAACTAAGTAAATATCATAAATATTCTCTTGGTCAAAATCTTGGTCAAAATCAATTTTGCTAACCAATACATTGTTGACTTCAGTAATAAATTCAGGAAAAAAGACATCATCAATATATGGAAGGACTTTTTCAAAACTCTCAATTTGCAGCGATAAATCTGGCAATTCTTTAATTGCTCTTAAGATTTCATCAATTACAATAAGACTTTTAGGAACAACAGAAGCAATTTTTTCTAAAGCACTTATACGTTCTGATTCTTTTTCAATATTGTTAACTTTTTCTAAGGCAGAAAGTAAAATATCATCAGAATCGGGAATTGCTTTAGCTATTCTAGTCAACGCTCCTACCTGATCATCCAAGTCATTGATTAAAGAAAGGCTGTCCAAACATAATTGCTTTAATCTTTGATTCTCAGGAAAATAATTCAGTAATTCAATAATAGCCCATACTTTTGAGTTACTGTCAATTGATTCTGCTAACTTTAATACGTTGGGCAATAACTTGTCTGGATAGTAAGGAGTAATTTTTGCTAAGATTTCCAGTTCTTGATCCTCATTACGTCGTTGAGATATGTAGGCAAGACATTGTTCTGCTTTCCAATGCTTATTTTTGGCTAAAAATACCAGTAATTCATCGGAGTAGTCATTGGTAAAAGTCCTAAAAGAAGACATAATTAGGGCGTAACGAAGTTGCAGTGCAATCGCTTTTGATTTCGATAGATATTCACCGTTAATATATTCCCTTTCTGCTTCTTCCCAGGCTGCTATTATATTTTCTAAAAAACTATCTTTTCTGTGTTTTTCTAAAAAACTATTTGCACAAACAGCAGACTCTACAGCAGACTCCAAAGCTTCTAGGTAAGCGTGCTGTCCTTTTTCGGTTGTTAATGAAAGGATTTCATGAAGTTCCTGTTTATATGGCGTTTTTTTAAAATGGAAAGCTAATTGTTCCAATTCATATAGATCAAATTCAGCTAGAGGATTGTTTTGAGAAATTATCATGCTTTCCTCCTATGGAGCTTGTTTAACATATTTTCAACAATAAGCTTATTTGGTTGTACATCAAAACTTGTTATATCGTCAAAGTGTAATTTTCTTTTTAAGAAATCATAAAAGCTTCGATGATAAATACGATAGTGCTGTTTATTGTTTTCTATTATTTCATTAAAACAATTACGCCACAGGTTAATAATTTCTGATACTGTATTGGTTGGGAATTTACTAATTTCCGCAATGTATGAGATAGAAGCAGGTGTGTGGAGAGCAGCGATAATTCTGATAACCTTTTCATCTATTTCTCGGAATCTATCTTTATAAGATTTTTCCATAAAATCCCAATGCTTATTGTAATATCCATTCAGTCCTTGCGGTAAATCATGAATACTATCCTTAATATCTTCTGATAGTTTTTGCTCTTTAATATCTGTCATTACATAGAATAAATACATGAAGTTGCCTTCACTTTTTTTAGTGATCTTTTCGACAAAATCAGCATCACTAACCTGCCATTTCTCGATTTGTTGCCTTACACCAGGATCATTTAAGTAACTCTCGACATATAGCCGAACATCGTTGAGATTATCTTCATCATCATCCTTGATATCTATTCGTTTATTATTATTCACATAGAAATGCTGATCGTCTGCTTCACGAGAAGTAACAATGAAAAACACACCTTGAGGTAAGGCTTTAGGCAAACCAAGAATATTAAGCTCCCCATCTAACGGACTTCTCTTTGCTTCATCTAAAGCATCCACTAAAATAACTACTGTGTTATCTTTCGCTTTTTCTATTGCTTGTGGCAATAGCTCTTCATCTATAAACTTTCTGTAAGTAAGTATTCTTTGTTCTGGTTGACATTCAGGCAATTTTGAATAAGGTAATTCATATTTAACAATCAGTTGAGAACAAATACTAGCCAAAAAACTTTCGGTTGAATCAGTTCCTTCAGTGACAAAATGATGAATCCACTTTCTCTTTCTCACTAATTTGGCCATCAATGCTGTTTTACCAATACCAGGCTCACCTTTAAGAATGATATAGCCTGAAGGAAAACTCTCATCCTTCAAATATTCATCAATTTGATCATAGATATATTCCCTTCCGACAAATTCCCTTGTCTTGTCATCAACAATATTTTTGAAAATCTGTCTAGGAATATGTTGTTCAATTTGATTAAATTCTCCTGCTGGGTTATGAGGATTAACGAGATTTTGCAGTCTATTCCATTCGTCTGGATCGACTACTTCACTAACTGGTACTCCCAAAAAAACACAAACATCGTTGAGATTCGCTCGATCAATGTTGTGTTTCTGAAAGAGTCGCTCTATAGTTTTTTCAGATAAAAAACATTTACCAGCCAATTCTGTCTGACTAATACCTAGTTCTTGGAGTCGTCCCTTTAATAGTATCCTTCCTTGATCGGTTATCCCAATAGATCTACCCATAGTTGATTGTTCCTTTCTTTGGAAATACGTCCTTTAGAAATACGTCTTGAGAAAAGTTTAACGGGAGCATCTCATTTATGCAAGTGAGTAATTATACTTGTCCCTAAAACTGGTTTCTAGCAAGGCTTTTAAAATAGATTGACATAAAACCTGATTTAGGGGTTACAAAGGTGAGATGCTCCCAGTTTAACTTGAGATTGAGTTAACGAAAGTCTGACATCTTGTATCAGTATAGCACAATTCTGGGAGAGTACGTTTTCTCTCTTTCAAAACTACTGCCGAAGGACAGAGTATTCCAATATGTCGAATCTGTCGAATCTGTCCTTTATACCTGTCGGAACTGGGTCTTGTCGCCCCCTCAAAGAAAAAGGATAATACGGGTGTCGAAACAACATTCTCTCTATTTGGAGGAAAAAATATGTCAGAAGAAAAGTCATGGGCTAATGTAGCAAAGTTCGTCGGCTTATGTGCTGCTACACTGGGCGCACTGGTTGCAGCTGGTCGTTCTACGCCACCACCACCACCGCAGCCACCAAGAAACGAATCCAAACCCTAAACTGACTAATCAGTCTGCAACTTAAAGAGAGAGTGGTTATTCCCCATTCTCTCTTCACCCAAACCCTAAATAAAAAATAAAATGAGGTATTGAGCAATGGCAACAACACGTTATTTAGGAACTCTGACATCTGACCTAACACTATCAGATACAGTACCAATTGGAGATTATGATTTTTTTTCATTCTCCCTTCCGTCAGATTTATCAATGACAATTAGTGTTAGCGCATCAGTTGGCTTTTTAGGCGCAGCTTTTGGTTTGGACAAAAATTTAGACGGACGAATCGATAGCAGCACTATCTGGAGGAGTACACCAGGGGTTTTAAGCCCAGGAATATCTGCCACAAACTTTCCTGCCCAAAAAGGGTCTTATGTAATAGAAGTGTTGGGTACTGGTTCTCTAACATTTAATCAAGATACTCGATATACAATCGATATCTCTACCAGTCTATCCAAGCTATCAATCATACAACCAAGTAACTCGATAGTAACAGAAGGTGGGGTCTTGTCTTTTACGGTACGACGAGAAGGTGGATTAAATTTCACCCATACAGTTAATTATCAAGTTAATGGTGTAGGCAGCAATCCAGCAGATTTTTCTGACATCGAGTCCACGGAAGGTTTTATTACGTTTCAGCCAGGAGAATCGTCAAAAACGATTTTTATCAAAACTCGTGATGATTTTCGGCAGGAGAAAAATGAGCAGTTTGCTGTTCAACTTATTTACCCTACTAATGGGGCTTCAATTACAACTTCTACCGCAATTGCTACGATTGAGAACAATGACTTTATTGGGGGATTTGGTAGTGATGTAATACAAGGTACTCAGAAAGCGGATTATATCAATGGTAATGCGGGGGCAGACACGCTAACTGGGTTAGAAGGTAATGATACCTTTATATTTCAGTTTGGACAATCATCGGCTTTAGCTCCTGATCGCATTACTGATTTTAAAATTGGAGGAGATAAAATTGATCTTTTAACAAAGGCTGGCTTGGAAAGATCTGCACCTTCTGTTTTTACTCGTGCATCAGATAGTACTGCATCCACTTTAAGTATTGTTGCAAACAACGTTTTTGGGGATGCTAATGGACGCACGATTGGAAATCAAGCGTTAGGAAGCAACAGTGCTGCCATTGTTCAAGTATCAACTCCAGGTATTAGTGGAACTTATTTAATTGTTAATGACAATGATTCTTCATTCTCTCCTTTTGATGATCTGATGATCAATATCACGGGTTATCAAGGAAATCTTCCTGGAGTCGGTTCAATTTCAGTTAGTAACTTTTTTGTGTAAAAACAATTCTTCATTCTTCATTCTTAAGGGAGAATCTCATTTATGCAAATGAGTAATTATACTTGTCACTAAAACTTGTTTCTAGCAAGGCTTTCAAAATAGCTTGACATAAAAACCTGATTTAGGGGTTACAAAGGTGAGATGCTCCCCATTCTTAATTCTTCGAGCAATACGAATAATAATTAGTCGGCTCTTGAATTTGAGCATTAATGAAATTGCAGGAGACAGCGATCGCTTACTACCAATAAGCGATCGCTTTCGTAAATTGGAGTTATGGTGATAAAAAAATCTTAAAAAATTACCATTTTATATTGTTATGTTGATTCAATAATTTTTATCCCTGCTCTAAATTCTCGCAGTGCTTGAGCATGATTTTCTATACCAATACAACGCATCAATAAACCTACATCTAAACTCGGTAAAAGTTGCGATTTACTAACAGCTTCATATCCCTCATTTCCTAAACTATAAAACAATAACTCATCATTCATCCAAAACCAAACTTCAGGAATTTGTAACCGTTTGTATGCTTCCAGTTTATTAATTCCTCCACTACTAACAACCACCTCAATCACTAAATCAGGATGTTTTCTATTTGCTCCCAATTCATAAGATTCATCACCTTCTCTTTTAACCTTTTCAAATTCATTTTCTAAGGTGACAGAACCAGTAGGAGTAAAATCTAATCCCAAAAATTCTAAATAAATTTCTACTAAGGAAGCAATACGTTTTTTGATAGTTTCGTGTTTTTTCCCTGGCATTTTTCTAATCTCCAAAACTCCATCTAAAAAAGATAACTTTAACCCTGGGCGATCGATTAGCTGTTCAACAGCTTTAAATTCTCTCCAGGTTAAGTCACTAATTAAAATTGGTTCTGCTTCTCGTTCGATAAGTGTAGTTATCATAATTTAAACCCAAATTTAGAGCGTGAATTTTTCTTAACATGATATCATATAAAAACAGATGATCATGAAAAATATCATAGTTTAACAAACCCCCCTTAATCATACCATAGCCAGTAAACCTTTTGAGAATACCAAATCATCAGACTTCTTGTAAAAATCAAAAATTGTTGTTAGGATTAGAAGTCAGTAGTCAGGAGAATTAATAATGAATAATAATCAATTAAATGGTCTATTTACAGATTTTATGCCATTTAATCGGCTCTCTTGAGTTTAGTGGGTAAAATGTATTCTAAGATACATTCCTCCTAGCGAGGGGGTGGAACGAACCACAAAGACACAAAGATTGATCGATCATATAGTAAGTTAAACTTATCACACAGAACCTAGAAGAGCCGTTAATCCTTATTTTTGACGTTTTTGAACCCTCAAAAATTAATTATGCAAGAGACTTATCTAAATTACTTGTTAATAAGCTGTTCAGCATCTAAATAAGTTTTAAATAATCGTATTCGTGTAATTTTGCGTCAGACTTATGGGTTAAGAAATTTTCAACATCTGTACTCACCGCTGTTAGCAGCCAATCATTGATTAGTTAAACTTATCACGATCAGTATAATAGACCCAAAAATGTTATTTATTGGTTTAAAAAAGAGAGTGAAAATTGGAAAATTTCCAATCGAAATTGAGCAAGAACAAGCCATTTCACCAGCTTATAGCCAAGCGATTAAACAATTGATTAAACGAGATTTACATCCTCAAGCGTGGAAAGAAAAACCTTTTAATCCTATCCAAGACTTTTTAGGTCAATCTCCCCCCGTTAACACTCAATTTTATGCTAAGATAGGCTGGACATTTAATAATCGAAATGATGCGGCTATTATCGTCAGTCCTGATAACAAAGCTCATTATATTTTAGTTGTCTTTGAAGATGAAAAAAAGTTTTATCAAGACAAAGAGTTTTTCCCAATTCTTTCACTACAAGTTTATAACCAAATGCTTAAAAAATGACTTAAGAAAAGAATAAAATAGGAGAGAATTCGGGAAAATAAGTAGGTAAATACGCCAATTAAGTTGCAAAGGGCAGTTCAAATGATTCTGGTTCTGATGGAGTTGCCGCCAAGATTATATACATCTGTACTGAATAAAAAAAGTGCAGGACTTTTAGGGTATTTTACCTTTTTCCTATCGGCATTTCAGGCTTTTTCAACATACCCTACTTAACTTTTCGCAATCCTTTAGAAAGATAGGCAACGAAAAAAGCTAACACTCCCGTCATCCCTACCTCGAAATAATTAGTCATGAGAATAGCGGTAAAAAAAAGGAGTAAGATGATTAATATAGTCCGCTTTTGTTCAGATAATTTCATCTCTAATTGCCTCTAATTCGGTTTTAATACTTAATGGTTGATAACCTAAAGAAAAAGCAAGCGAACTATCAAGAGAAACATCCTGCGGACGCGGTGCGCTCATGGGAACATCGCACTGTAAACAGGGTTTTATTTGTTCCCTGGGAAGGTTAAAAACTGCCGCCATTAGTAAACCAAATTGATAACGAGAAACTCTTTCTTTACCCCCCAGATGAATAATCCCTTGCACTTTTTCTAATGCCAAAAGTAAACCATCCACCGCACTATTAACCCCAACAGCCGTCCGATATTCATCGGTAAATAGAGATAATTCTTTTCCCTCTTGCAGGGTTTTTAAAAAGGGTTGCAGAAAACTATTAGCGCTGGGAGAAGGGGAACCAAACATCAACGGCATTCGACAAATAGCTGCCCGAGGATATATTGCTAAAATACCCTTTTCTGCCGCTACTTTTTGCTCACCATAGACACTGACTGGAGAAACGGGATCATTTTCGGAATAGGGGGCATTTTTACCATCAAAAACTAAATCGGTAGAGGTAAAAACTAGGGGTATTTGATATTGACTACATAAACGGGCAATTTCTAGAGAAGCTGTCAGATTAATTGCCTCGGATGCTTGGGGAAATTCTTGACAGAGATTCGGTTTTGATTGGGCAGCCCCATGAATTACCGCGTCGGGTTTAATCTGTTGAAAAAGTTCTTTAACTGCGGCTAAGTCTGTTAAATTAATTTTAATTAAATTTGGGTCATTACTATTGACATTGTGATTAAGGTATGTACCGAAACTTGCCCAAGATGAGCGAGTTTTTTGGTAAATATGCCAACCTAAAAACCCACTAACTCCAGTGATTAACAGCGTTTTCATAGTTTAGAGATTAAATCCTTTTTCGTAGGCTAAAAACTGCACCTGTGGTTCCAACGGTTCACTAACTAAACCAATTCCTGCAAATCCCCATCGCTGCATTAGTCCCTTTAATTGTGTTCCTGAGAGAGTTTCCACAGAAAAATTATTGGCTAAATCCTGAGCATGGGTATTGATATAACTTAAAGCATCATAGGATTCTTTAAACAGAAGCAGATAACTAGCTGGAGTTTCGCTTTCACCTTTTCTCAGACGCGCTACTAGGTATTGTCCGTCTTGTTTTGACCTGAGTAAATAATGTGTAGTTGCTAACATAGTTTATTAAGTGAAAAGTGAAAAGGAAAAAAGGGGTTGGGTGGGGGTACATCCCATTTTTGTAAATCTACTGAGTTGGGATTTTTAAAGGGAAACTATCTTCTAAAATTGGTCATTACTTCCGATTTTACCACTCAATCCAAGCCTTTGGGGGGTTCTACCCCCCAAACCCCCCGTTGGGGGCGTGGCGCCGCCTCCAAACCCCCCGCGCATTAGTTTTTCGGTGGGATGCTTACACGCAGCTGCTGATACATCTGTAATAATTTAAGGGTCACTGATAATTGCTGATTGTCCCTATTTCTGCAAATGTGAGATGCACCCGTTGGGTAGTGGGAAATTTAGCTGAAATTTCCCTATCACCCTACTTTAAATCCTCCAATTTAATCCTAGGATCTACAGCTTTGAGAAGTAAATCAGCCAGAAGATTACCGATAATCAACATAGTAGCCCCCATCATTAAACTGCCCATAACTAAATATAAATCTTTGGCAGTCACAGCTTGCAGAATCAAACGACCTAATCCAGGCCAGTTAAAGAAAAATTCGGCGATAAATGCCCCACTTAACAAACTAGAAAATTCAAATCCCAAAAGAGTTATCAGGGGATTAATAGCATTGCGTAAAGCGTGAACATAGATAACTTTATTTTCTGGTAAACCTTTCGCCCTGGCGGTTTGAATATAATCCTGTCGCAGAACATCTAACAATTGTCCCCGCATCAATCTTTGTAATCCTGCAAAACTGGTAACTGTCAGGGCAATAGTTGGTAAAATCATGTGCCAAGCGATATCTAAAACTTTACCGATAGGGGAATATTCCGAATAGTTAATACTGGTCATATCACCCACCGGTAAAAGCGGCGAGACATTTTGGGCGAGAATTAGCAGTAAAAGGGCAGTGATAAAACTGGGAAAACCTTGACCAAGATAACTGATAACTCGGAAAAATTTATCGATAAATTGGTTTTGTTTGACGGCGCTGAGAATGCCCAAGGGAATCGCAATCGCCCAGGTTAAAATAATGGAAGTCAAAGACATTAATAACGTCGCTGGAATTCTCTCTAATAATAGGGAAGACACGGGACGAAAATAGGTAAAACTCAGACCAAAATTAAACTGAGTTACCACTTGCCACAACCATTTAAAATACTGGACAATCGGCGGGTCTTTTAAACCAAAAAGGGCAATATATTGTTCTTTAGTTTCCTGACTAATCTTGGGATTAAGGTCAAGCAAAGCCAGAAAACCGCCGGGGGTTAATTGGATAATAGCGAAACTCAAAGCCGAGGCCAACAACAGAGTTAATAAACCCTGGAGAACACGCTTGACAATATATAAAAAAGTTTCGCTAGTTAGGAGAGATTGTAACCCATTAGCACTCGATCGAGCGGTTTTAGCCTTATAATTATCATCGGTCGCCGTCATAAGTAATCATGCCAAGTTAATTTCCTAGTGGGGACTCCAATTCAGGAGTCAGGAGACAAATAGTCGCGCAGAATTAATTGCCATTTTTGAGATAGGCACTCTTGCCAGAGTGTTAGCGAAATGTGTAATTAATTCTGCTTAGGTACTTAAAAAAACCTAATAATCGATGAGGGTAATAATCGGTAAATCGGGTAATTTTTCCCGACCACCGAGGTCGATTAACTCGATGATAAAGGCAAATCCTAACACCTCACAACCAATTTTTTCTAATAAATCGGCTGTTGCTTTCGCCGTCCCTCCCGTCGCGATTAAATCATCGACAATTAAGACTTTATGATGGGATGCCACCGCGTCCTGATGAATTTCGAGGCTATCGCTTCCGTATTCCAAATCATACTCGATACTGTGAACGGCGGCGGGTAATTTGCCCGGTTTCCGGACAGGAATAAATCCCGCTTCTAATTGGTATGCTAAAGGCACACCAAAGAGAAAACCCCGCGATTCCATACCGACAATGTAATCGGGGGATAAACCGTAATCGCGACACTTTGCCGTTAGGGTATCGATCGTGTAACGTAATCCTTGGGGATGATTGAGTAGGGTAGTAATATCGCGGAAGACAATACCCGGTTTGGGAAAGTCAGGAATATCGCGAATCAGTGATTTCAGATCCATTCGGTTTCCGTGTCTCGTAAAATGGGGGACAGCTATCTATACAATACAATTTACAATATCCTGACTCGATCGCCCTTGTGTTTTAGTTCTCCTATATCATGACCTCTACTAGCCTAACGCCCGAATCTACAGCATCAGCCCCAGAAAAACCGGTTATTTTAAGCGTTTTACCCGATTTTCCGATTGCAAGTCAGCAATGCGCCCTACATCTCCAACAGCATATCGATTTAATGCTGTTAGCGTTGGAATCCTTAGAAGTCGGTGCCGGGGAGGCCCTGTTAGCCCTCTGTAAAGAACTAGGACTTGATAAAATTGTCAGAAACCGGATTATTTTCTGGCGATTACGCTGTACTAATCCCTGGCGAATTTCCTACACCCTCGACCGTCTCACCCTTGACCAAGCAAAAGCTTTAGTTATCATTGCCAGTTATCGGGCCAAACCCCTGGCTATATCCATCCGACAATTACTGTTAGCGCGGCAACAGATGGAATCAAAGGGTTTACCCGTGGATAATAATTTTCTTTTATCAGAATACCTAGAAAGATTTCGCTCCAATTTTCGCAGTCGCATGAACCCCCGTCGGGCCAAAGTATCGGTTTATCTAGCTGATGAAAATGCCCTAAATGAACTGGCTTTATCCCTCCTCGATCGGTTATTATTTTGTACTGGTACGACGGGAATGCAGCGGTTTTGGATTAGTTTATTTGATGGGGAGATCGTGTAGAAATGAGAAGACAGTATAGCTTGCCCAATTGTACCCTGATTCTCGATGGTTTCGGCGATGATTTCGCCCCGGCTAACCCCGGGGATAGCCGACCTTTACTCTCAATTTTGACTAACGTAGAATGTCGGTTAGTCGGGGCCAATAAAGTCCTGCAAGGTGGTCGGGTTTTCTTGGAAAATTTGGTACAAGCGGTCAGTCAGTATGCCCAAGAATTTTTGAGTGGTGTTCGTCATCCCCAAGACCCCGTCCATGAACCAGATCATGTGTACCTAGAAAAGATTGACCAGAATCTCCATCGTCTGGTCTGGTATCCATCAACGGACTTGAATATCCCGGAAAGTCCAGTCAACATAGAAATCAGTACCGTGCAGTTATTCGATTTAATAGAAGCGATTGACCAATTTTTTGCCGATACTCGCACTTTACCTGACCTAACCCTGAAATTACAGCCAGTTTCCCGTCGCTACCATAAGGTGAATGAATCGGTGGCCAGTCGAACAGTGCCTTTTTTGGCGGGATTAGGCAGTCTTGTCGCTTGCGCCCTACTTTTCTATCTGTTACCCGTCCCCCAAGTCCGTAAACCCGAAAATCCACCCATTCCCGCCGCTTCTCCCAGTCCCACCGTCCCCACTAATCCCGTCCCCCCTCCTAGATAAAATTAGGCCCTTGCGCTTTTCCCAACACCCCACACCCCACACCCCACACCCTTCTCCCCCACCCTGTCCCAGTTTTTTAGAGAAAGTAACCGAGAAAAACCAGATCTTTTTTGCACAAGTTAGAAAAATTGTGTTATACTGGTAAGTCTGTGAAGGTTTTTCGATAGGGAGTATTGAAAAAAAAATGACCAAACTGGGAACCCATTTGATTGTCGATGCTTGGCAAGTACCTGCTGACCTCCTCAACGATCCCGAGCGCATTCGTCGCGCTATCCTCGATGGAATTACGGCAGGAGAAGCAACGCTGATCGATTTGTGTGTCCACCAGTTCAGTCCCCACGGAGTTACCGCGACGGCGACTTTAGCTGAATCTCATATCGCGATCCACACCTGGCCTGAACACGGCTATTTCGCCGCCGATTTATTCTTCTGTGGTGCCGGTAAACCCGTGGTTGCCATGGAAATTTTGACCAAATCCCTGCAAGCAGGTGAGATTAAAGTGCGGGAACTAACCAGAGGATTCCCCGGTCCTGCGGCAGTTTATGAAAGCAAAAAGGAAGAACCCCTTAAGTCTTCCCTGGTTATGGCCTAATTTCTAGCGCCGGCCTCGATAATAAGTTAGCAGCACTGGCGATCGCCTAAACTAAAATCGTGATCAGGATAACCTTTGTTTTTATCCTTGCTCTCTTTCCCTCTCTGCTTAGTCTCTGGTTAATTAACCGATCCCAACAGAGATTAAGCAACCGTTTGAGAGGGATTCGCCATCGTCACGAATACAGCCCGGTGATTGCCAGTGATTTTTTGTCAATCCCTGTAGAGACAGAAAATAAACCGGCATTTATAGGTGATCTTAGTTGTCGTTTTAATGCCTATTCCCCCCACTTGCGTTGTGCGGTTAATCCCCCAGGTCCCTGTGAAGGTTGTCGGCAGTACGAAGCTAAAACTGGCACAGTGTAAGCGGCTTGAGCTTCCAAACAGTTCCCTATTTGCTATCCTTAAAAATTATCGCTATCGCAATTGAGGAGTGTGGGAATAATGGCGTTCAAACGAAATTTGACCCTCTTAATCATCGGATTAGGATTAACTTGTTTACCCGTATATCCGGCCCAAGCTAACCAAATCAGCACCGTCACCCCGAATACCGCAGCCAATCAAACTCTCGCTACCCATCTGGTCCTAAAACTGAAAGAGAGAAAAGTTTACGTTTATCAAGATAAGCAAGTTTTAGCACAATTTACCGTCGCCGTCGGCAAAAAAGGCTGGGAAACCCCCACCGGTAAATTTGAAGTGCGGGAATTAGTTCGCAATCCCGTCTGGAAAAGTCCCTGGACGGGAAAAGTCAGCACCCCTGGTCCCAATAGTCCCCTAGGGGAAAGATGGATCGGTTTTTGGAGTGACGGCAAAAATTCCATCGGTTTTCATGGCACCCCTGCGGAAAATTCCCTCGGTAGCGCCGCTTCCCATGGTTGTGTGCGGATGCGGAATCGGGATGTGAAAGTGTTGTTTGATTTAGTCCGCATGGGAACCCCCGTCATCGTTCAACCTTAATTCTGGCAGATATTTTTTTAAGATGGGCAGGTCTTCCGGGCGATCAATATCCGCTAATTTAGGCAGATAAGCGGTCTTTAAGGCCAGTTTAGCGGCGATTGTCTGAGTTTTTGCCAAGACTTCCCCCGTCCCCCAGGGAATACCGTCAAAAAGCTCTGGAAAGACCTGTTTTAAAGCAATTAGGTAGTATCCTCCATCTAACGCCGGCCCTAAAACCATATCGTGGGTTTTTAGGGCTTCAAAGGCTGCTAAAATCTCTTTTTCCCCGATTTCTGGGCAATCTGTGCCAATAATAGCGATCGCTGTCATCCCTTGAGCAAAACCATCAGCAAAAGCATTTTGCATCTTTTCTCCTAAGTCTTTTCCCCGTTGAGAATGATAGGAATAATGCACACCTAACCAAGTACGCATTTTTTCCTCGCTGCCGCCATGGTAGTAAATGATCAGAGAGAGAAAATTCCTCAAACCCGCTAATTTACTGAGAGTATATTCGGCCAGTTTGCGGTGTAATTCTTCGGCTCCCTCGGCTGCCAAAGCTGGAATCATACGGGTTTTTACTTTCCCCAATTCCGGATAACGGGTAAAAATAATTAGTTGTTGTCTCCAGTCCACGAGTGATTGCGACGATGATATTAATTATTAGTTTTAGCCTACTGTTAATAGGAGGCAGGAAACCCAATAAAACAGGCTTTATTGGCTTAGTATAGATTATTTTAGTTGGTTATTTAATTCTGTGTTGGGTTTCCTTAGGTCAATCCAACCTACGATGGCTTCAAGTGCCAGTCCTGCAAAATATCGGATTTTTTCAGGTCATCGACCTCGATTCGGAATTAGAATTAGAATCTGACTCAAGAATTTGTCTAATATCTGATAAATTATCAACTTTGTAAAAAGAGCCTAATGCAACACTTTCATGATCTTGTATCCAATGATAATGTGGATGATGATAGCCGTACAAGATACACTTTGCTCCAATTTCAATGCCTGGATTAATATCTGATTTTAGTGAATCACCAATAACCCAAACATCTTGACAATCAAAGCCTATATCTTGGATAAATTTTTTTAAAACTTCAGCATTTTTGTGAGGTACAACTCTTATAAAATCAAAGTATTTATACAGTTCATTTTTGTGTAACTTCTTTTTTTGAAATGAATTTTCACCTCTTGTCAATAATGCAAGAGAATAGTTTTGAGATGACCAATCAAGAATTTCTTTAGCCCCCTTAATAGTATTTGGTGTATTTTTTAAAATTAAACGGCCAAAATCTTTAATAGCTTTTAAAGTTTCCTCGGATATTTGATGATTTATCTTATGAGAAACAGATTTATAAGTTTCTATCATACTCCGAGTATAACGATAAGGAGAATGTTTTAGTTGTTGCATTTGAAGATGATCAATTTTTTCAAATTCTTCAATTAATTTATCTTCGTTAATTTGTAATTCTTCAGATAATTTTTCCACAAAAAGCTTTCTTGCAAGCCAATAAACATTGCTGGTATTTAGCAAAGTATCATCTAAATCAAATACAATCAGACCACTTTTAGCCATTTTTATATTACCTTGATTATTACTAACCTTGAGTTCCCTTTGAAGATGGTGTTGGACTTGGACTCTCTAAGGGAATTGGATTTTGATTATTATTCTCAGATTTCGGTTGCATACTGATCCAAACTGCAATAATTCCCGTTAAAGCTGCGACAGCGGTTAAAATAAGAGTCAACACAGTTATCCAATGCTTCACAATCATAAATTCTACTTCTTGTTTAGTGGGATAAGGTGAATCTGAGCCTTGAGCTATAATTTCAGATAAATTGTGTGTATCTTGTGCTACTAAAGCAGCATTAAACTGATCTTCTCGCTCTTGTCTACTAATATTTCTTTTATAAGGATTTGATGTGTTACATAGCATTTCTTCAAAAACTATAGTCAAAATCTTTCGTCCTCTTTGTATAGCTAATGGTGTTTTTCTTAAATTAATTGCTGTAACAGTAATAGCTCCCTCATAGCCAGCATCTATATGACCTGGATTGAGAACAAGAAGACCTTCAGAACTATCAAAATTTCGTGGAAAAACAGTTGCACAAATATTTTCTGGAAGCTTAATTTCTTCCCAAGTCAACAAATAAATAACCTCACCAGGTTTTATTACAAACTGCTCAGAGTGTTTATCATGAGCTTTATTAATTATCTGACCATGTTGAAAAATTGTTCCAATTCTCAAATCATAGCTGCAAGCTTCTAAGTTAGATGGTTCAAAGTCTGATATGTTTAATAATTTCTGATCGATCCGCTCTTTAATCTTTTGATAAGGAAGAAATCCTGGCATTGCAAAAACTCCTGAATGATGGGTGATTACCCGTTCATGGGCTGTTAAATTTAGTGGATGAAAGCTAAACAGATCAGTAGTTATAGCAATTATGCTGTTCCTACACTTGGTTAGAATTATACCAAAAGTCAGCGAACCTGCACTGGGCATCTTCCAAGGATCCTTCCTCAAGCACAGTGGGGAAAAGGGCGATTACTATTCCGTCGCCTGGGATTGGCGGGAGCGGGAAGTGGACGAAGAAATTGAGCAACTGGAACAGATTGCCGATTTTCTGGCTGCCAATTGGGCTACTATTCCACTGGTGAGCCTGACCAGACTTGGCGAGGGTTATCCAATGGCGTGCTGTACTATGGGAACAGCCCA
This sequence comes from Microcystis viridis FACHB-1342, assembly GCF_014698335.1. Taxonomy (GTDB): domain Bacteria; phylum Cyanobacteriota; class Cyanobacteriia; order Cyanobacteriales; family Microcystaceae; genus Microcystis; species Microcystis ichthyoblabe_A. The sequence continues at coordinate 30,359 of NZ_JACJSV010000055.1, forward strand.
ACTCTTGGCAAATTTGGGTTTGAGTTTTACCCTCATCTGCCAGCAGCATAATTTGAATTCGTTGAAAATGGCGCTTAGACAACCCTTTTTCTAGGCTTTTTTCTAAGTGTTTTCTCTGAAAAGCACTGAGAAATCGACCAGAGTTATTGGGAAAATTAATACCAGTTTGAGATGATTTCATAAGCTGATACTCATTAGCATTAGAGGATTTTGGACAATCTGCGACATCTTTGCAAAACAAAATTTGGCGTTGCGTATTTGCGAGATAAATCAATTAGACACGGGTATTACCTCATACTCTTAGAACAGATGGTGGGCAGTTAGCACGGTGTATGTCGCCCATGCTTTTTGAGCATTATAAGCTGTTCAGCATCTAAATAGCGTATAATAGAAACAGTAACCTATTCAAATATCAATAGCTATGCCAGCCCCTAATCACTTGAATTCCGAACAAAAAGAAAAGTTACAAAAAGCAATAAAAAAAGAAAAAAATCCTTACATTAGAGAAAGAGTTTTGATATTGTTGTTGTTAAATGACGGGAAAACTCAAGTCCAAATCTCCAAACTCATTGGGTGTTCACTGCGAACAGTCTCTTATTGATGTATTCCTAGAGATGCCAATAATTTAGATAGCTTGAAAGACAAGAGAATGGAGGGAAATTATCGAAAAGCGACGGATGAGTATATCAAAATATTATTAGAGACAATTGACAAAGAGCCTCAAGAAATGGGGTATGAGTTTGGCCGTTGGACAGCCAAAAGATTAGCCACTTATCTGACAGAACAGACAGGTATAGAATTAAGTAGTTCTCAAGTCAGGTAATGATTCGGTAGTAGTGGCGTAGCTCTGTTGCTTACCTGGTATGAATTGTGTAAAATATTTATTAATAAAAATAATTGGAACCCGATCAGTCTTTCAGTCTTTAAACCTCTAGCTTGATCATGAATTTTCTGATAAATATCTTTTTCTGGCTCCTGTCTGGCTTACTGAAATATCAGTCTAGCACCGAACAAAGTACCCCCCCTAGTTCACCTCCGTTCCCCTGTC
>NZ_JACJSV010000056.1 GCF_014698335.1 Microcystis viridis FACHB-1342
CTACAAAATTGGAAGGAGGGGGCAACCATCGATCCCTACCTCCCACACTCCGAGAATGATTATTATTCTTGAGAATGAATAGTTTATTTTTTGGAAGTCCCATAGGGAAAACGCCTCTGGTTCAGACTTTTTCAAAAGCGAAAAAAGTCCCTTCGACTCAGGCGCAACGGGTTCTCCCGAAATCTCCAAGTGCAGACATTCGGGACATTTATTATCATGTTCTGTTACCGCGATCGCCCCTGATTGCTTTGCCATCATACTAGGCCTTTCAAACCCTTAACTGTAATAATTGTACTGTCTGTGGGGTTTGCGGCAAAAAATTTGTTGTTTTGCTAATAAAGTCCCAAAACCATTTTTTAGCAAAGCTGCTAACGATATTCAGCCAGCCCTAATTAGTTAGAGCAAGCCTCAAGAATTCCTAGCAAATTAACTAAGGGGTTATCTTAATGCTTGCTGCTATCAGCTTAATTTTCTTCGTTCGCTTCTGGGGTTGGTTGTGGTAAACGAGCGATAAAATCTTTCATTTGGGGATGATTAAACATTTTCTCCGTATCTTGCAGAAGACGTTGACCCCAGAGATTTTCCTCTAAAAATTTTAGACTGACATAACGACTATCGCTAGTGAGAGCGGCCTGAGCTAATTTGATGCCCTCCTCAGTTTTTCCTTGACTATAAATAGCCACCGCAATAGCTAACTGAGGTTCCGGCTGTTTAGGATCAATTTTCAAAGCGGCCCGCCAATCTTTAAGAGCGGCTTCCTTATCACCCTGTTCGTATTTAACTAAACCAATATTATTAATAGCCGGCCAAAAATTTTTATCTTGACTAACAGCCTTTTCGTAAGCTGCGATCGCATCAGGATATTGTGCTAACTTGAGATAGGAATTACCGAGATCAAAAAGAGCGGGGGAGACATCGGGTTTAATTTGCAAACCCGCTTCAATCTGGGCAATAGCAGACTGGTAATCTTGATTCTGAAAATAAGCACTACCGAGAGAAAATTTAATATTAGCGTGGGCATCGGCGGGAGCAAGGGACAAAGATTGATTTAATGCCTCGATACCGGGTTGTACCTGATCGTCTTGCAGATATAAACTACCGAGAATAAACCAAGTTTGATAGAGATGAGGGGCCAACTGCACCGCTAACCTAGCCCGTCCGAGGGCTGCATCGGTACGGCGAAAACGAGCTAATTGGATAGCATCCTCAGCCATTTCAATTCCCGCTTGTTCCATCTGTTCTAACTCCGGTTCGATGGCGTAGGGGAGTAGCGCTTGGGAAAAAGCTGGCGGGCTGCCAGCGACGAAAAAAATGAGCAAAGAAATGATTAATCGAAGTTTTGGCACAGTTTACCCCTGGGATAGGCCTTTTTTAATCAGTCTATCTCGCTTGGGAGTTGTTGGCTAAAGAAACAACAAAGGCAACTCTAGAGACGTTAGTATATAACCAATTAACTTTTGGCTGATCGATGGCAATAACCGTGTTGGGAAAATCAAATCGCCCCCTATTTTGGATATTCGGACTCATGGCTAGTAGTTTTCTGGCGGTGGGAGTGGTTTCTTATCGTTTGTTGCAAACTCCTCCTCCTGGCGTAGAATTGGCGGAAATGACCGTTCCTGCTCAACGGGAAACCCTCGCTGTGGAAATTAAAGCTAGTGGTAGGGTGGAACCAATCCAAAGTGTCAACATTAGCCCGAAAAACCCTGGCCGATTAGTGCGATTATTGGTAGATCAGGGCATGATCGTTAAAAAGGGACAAACCCTCGCCGTCATGGATAATTTAGAGGTATATGCCCGAGGAATGCAGTCAGAAGCGCATCTAAGGGAAGCTCTAGCCAATCTGGAACAGGCTAAACGCAGCATTCCCGAAGATATCGGGCAATTACAAGCCCGATTTTATCAGGCCCAGGCCAGTTATAAGCAATTAGAAGCCCGTTTAGCTCAGGCCAAAGAAAGAATTCCCAAAGATTTAGACCAGCTGCAAGCTCAGGTACAAGCGGCCCAATCCCGGTTTCGACTAGCAGAAAATCGGGTTAAACGCAATGAAAATTTAGTCCGGGAAGGGGCGATCGCTCAAGACCAATTTGATGCTGTCCTCAATGAATATCTCAACGCTAAAGCCAATTTAGACGAATCGATCCGCCGTTTGGAACAAGCGGATAAAACCGCTTCCCCAGAAGTGGCCGGAATTGAGCAGGAAATGATAGGAGCGGCAGCAGCGATCGCAGAAGCAAAATTTGCCCTCGAACAACGCCAAAAAACCCAAGAAACCGAGCTGGCTCGACTAGAATCATCTGTAGCAGCTGCTAGGGCCAGTTTAGAGCAAATTAAGATTCAATACCGCGATACGGTCATTACTGCTCCCTTTGATGGCATCGTCACCCAAAAATACGCCACTGAGGGTTCTTTTGTCACCCCCACCACTTCGGCCTCTAGCACCGCTTCCGCCACTTCCACCTCGATTATCGCCCTAGCATCGGGATTGGAAGTGATTGCTAAAGTGCCGGAAGTAGATGTGGGTTTATTGCAGCGCGGCCAACCAGTGCGAATTGTCGCCGATGCTTTTCCTGAAGAAGTCTTTGAAGGTCGAGTTATTCTTGTGGCTCCCGAAGCAATTATCGAGAATAATGTTACTTCTTTTGAGGTCAGAATCGGTTTGGTAACGGGACGGGACAAACTCAAATCAAAAATGAATGTAGATGTAACTTTTGTCGGCCAGCAGTTAGATAATGCCCTCGTTGTGCCGACTGTCGCCATTGTCACCAGGGAAGGCAAGTCAGGGGTTTTAGTTCCCGATGCCGCAAATAAACCCAGTTTTAAACCCGTTTCGATCGGTTTGGTCTTAGACGATAAAACTCAAATTTTATCAGGTTTGGAAGTTGGAGAAAAGGTCTTTATCGATCTCCCCGAAGGGGCTGAAGATACCTCAAAAACTAATCAAAAATAATCAAAAATCTCAATAATTTTTCTTAACAAATATCTCCCAATTGTCTTTTTTATGATCGGGCAGCAGTCGGTCGTCGGTCGTCAGGAGATAGGAGACAGGAGATTATTTTATTTATTCTCCCCACACCCCACACCCCACACCCCACACCCCACACCCCACACCCCACTGATAACTGATATGTTTATCATCGAAAGTTTAAAAATGGCCGTCTCCACCCTAAGGGCCAATAAAGTGCGTAGCGGCCTGACCATGTTAGGAATTATCATCGGTAACGCTTCGGTGGTGGCCATGATCGGTATTGGCCAAGGGGCGCAAACCTTAGCCAATGACCAGTTTGCTAACTTGGGACCCAATACCATTTTTGTGGTGCCGGGGTCGCGACAAGCACGCAATACCACCGTTGATTTACCGAAAACCCTGGTTTTAGCTGATGCTCAGGCGATCGCCGAACAGGTTCCCACCGTCGCCGAAGTCGCCCCAGAAATAAACGCTCGTTTCTTGATTTCCTATCGTAATCGCAACATGACGGCTCTAGTGACGGGAAGCACCCCAGAATACGCTTCTGTCCGCAATTTTACCCTAGAAAAAGGTCGTTTTATCAATAATATCGATCTAGCCCGCAACAAACGAGTAACGGTAATCGGCCGTGAAGTGGTAGCGCAACTTTTCCCCACCCAAAATCCCCTCGGTCAACAGCTGCGGATCAAAAATCTCAGTTTTGAGGTGATCGGGATTTTAGAGGCGAAAGGCTCCTTTTTTGGCAATAATCAGGATGAAATGCTGATTATTCCCCTTAGCACCATGAACTCGCAACTGGTGGGCAAAACCTCTGCCTACGGTGTCGAGTTGAGTTGGATTAGTCTCACCGCGCGATCGGGGGAGGAAATCCGCGCTGCTAAGTTCCAAATCCAGAATCTCCTGCGTTTACGCCATAAAATCGTCGCTGAGGATGATTTTCGCGTCGAAACTGCTAAACAGATGATCGAAATCTTCGGCACGATTACCCAGGGTCTCACCCTACTTTTGGCTCTAATCGCCGGTATTTCCCTGATTGTCGGGGGTATCGGGGTGATGAATATTATGCTCGTTTCGGTTTCGGAAAGAACTGGGGAAATCGGACTAAGAAAAGCGATCGGAGCCAGAGAACAGGATATTCTCTTACAATTCCTGATTGAATCAACTCTCGTTTCCATCGCTGGCGGTGCGCTTGGTATTCTCGTCGGTGCGGGAGCGATCGTTCTTGTCTCCAGTTTCTCCCCCCTGGCTGCCACTGTTTCCGCCAGCGCCGTCGCCCTGTCTTTGAGCGTTTCCACGGGTATTGGTCTCTTTTTCGGCGTTTTTCCCGCCTATCGTGCCTCTAAATTGGAACCGATTGTCGCTCTCAGAAGTGTATAATTTTTTAAGTTTTTTCGGGGACGTTTTTGGCAAGGATTGCTTTTATAGCTAAGTTGGGGTTTAATGTGTGGGACGGATTTTATAATCCCGATAACGACGATAATCATTGAGGATGCGATCGTGATCAAAGCATAAAGGTTGGGGGAATTCCCAGAGATGAAAAATCCCGACTTTTTTGGCATCATCGGCAGCGATCGGTTTGCCTTTTGCCGTGGCGATAAAAACGATACTAATGGTGTGTTGACGTGCATCGCGGTTAGGATCGGAATAGACGTGAAATTGCTCGATTAACTGCACCTGCAAGCTGATTTCCTCGTAAGCTTCCCGAATGGCCGCCGTTTCCACTGATTCGCCGTAGTCCACGAATCCCCCCGGAATTGCCCAACCAAAAGGCGGATTTTTTCTCTCAATTAGTACGATCGGACGATGGGGCGAGTCGATCAGTTCGATGATAACATCAACAGTAGGGGCAGGATTGCGATAGGTTGTCATTTTTTTCAGTTATCAGTGAACAGTTAAGTAAGTAGTTATAATTAAATTGAAGATAGATTTTGCCTCTGATCCCCCCTGCCCCCCTTGATAAGGGGGGTGCCGATAGGCGGGGGGATCCCCCCTGCCCCCCTTGATAAGGGGGGATCAGACAACTTTTAACACCTACCTACTTATCAGTAATCGGTCAATAATTTCATTTAAGACTCATAACCTTAAAATCGAATCCTTTCTAACCAGTCACTGATCAGGGATCACTAATAAGGAGGGGAATAAAAGTTGTTAGAAAATGCCAAGAAAATTACGGTGATAGGTGGGGGAATTTGGGGACAAACTCTCGCTAATTTGGCTAGACGTAATTACTTAACTGTTAGGGTTTGGTCGCGTCATACTGGGGAAGATTTAGGGGCTATTATAGCAGATACTGATGTAATTATTTCAGCAGTTTCGATTAAAGGAGTTGTTCCCACGATCGAACAATTACAGCAATTACAATTAAATTCTTCCACAATTATCGTCACCGCCACTAAAGGATTAGAGCCAATCACCACTCGTACCCCTTTTCATCTGTGGAATCAAGCTTTTCCTGCTAATCCCCTTGTGGTTCTTTCTGGTCCCAATTTAGCTAAAGAAATTAATCAAGGTTTACCCGCTGCGACGGTGGTAGCAAGTTATCAGCAAAAAGCAGCAATATTGTTACAAAAATTATTATCTGGGGAATCTTTTCGGGTTTATCTGAATAGCGATCCCTTGGGGACTGAGTTAGGAGGCACTCTTAAAAATGTCATGGCGATCGCTTCTGGGGTTTGTGATGGTTTACAGTTAGGTACTAATGCCAAATCTGCCCTATTAACTCGCGCTTTACCGGAAATAATTCGGGTGGGAACTTGTCTAGGAGGTTGTCAAGAAACTTTCTTCGGTTTATCGGGTTTAGGGGATTTATTAGCTACCTGTAATAGTCCTTTATCCCGCAATTATCAAGTGGGTTATCAATTAGCTTTAGGTTTATCTTTGCCGGAAGTTTTAGCGAAATTAGAGGGAACTGCCGAAGGAATAAATACCACAGAAGTTTTGATGAGAATTGCCCAAGAAAAAAATTTATATGTACCGATTACCTGTCAAGTTGATCGTCTTTTGCGCGGGGAAATTTCTCCCCAAGTTGCCGTTTATGAATTAATGCGTCGGGATTTAAAAGCAGAATTTGATTAAGAGACAAGAGATTTTTTAGTAAGCAGTAAACAGTAATCAGTGGGGGGTTGGGGAGTGGGGAAATGATGCCAAATCTGGTTATAATTCACCTTTACCAGAAACGCTATATTCATTTCAATCATTCCGAAATAACTAAATAAACTTCTAATCCTTTTTGACTTTCTTTGTCAAATTTTAAGCCTATTTCAGAATCTTTTATCTCTCTGATTGGAATTCTTCGGCGAGGGGTATTTTTGCCATTTTTATTAATTTGAATACTTTCAATAATAGCATTTTGACATATTTTTTTATTTTCACTGACTAAAAAAACTTTTTTACCGACTTCTAGTCTTTTATTGGGTTCCTGTGGCTCATCTGATATTTTGATAGCACAGGCTTTTTTTTGTTGATACCAATTGACAATTTCACCGAGCTTTTGAAGCTTTCCTATCTTTTTCTTCCTATCAACAAAGCAATAAAGAACTAATTCAATCATAGCTTGACATATAGCTTCGACAAAATCACATAATTGTAGTAACTCATTGGCATTAAGAACGGTATCTATTTCTTTACCATGAGCAGAATTATTACGAAGTTCTATAAAATTCTTTAATTCATTTTCCACACTACCCCTACTATTATTGTCAATAAAATTCTTAACTTTTTTATGATTTTCTATCCATTGCCAAGAATCAGTTGCAGATATGCCAGCATCGACTAAAAGTCTGGTTAATTGATCTTTTCTCAGATTAGCTTCATGTAACAAAAAAGCAGCTGATGTGAGATTATATTTAGTTGTATTTTTGTATTCAGTATCAAATAAATTTTTGATAATGTCCCTCTCTGAAAGAGAATCGAAGCGATTTCTTTTATTTTCATTGCCCAGTAATGTAGCACAACCAGTCTGATGCTTATTTCTTACAGATTCAGGTAAATCTTGATAGCAACTATATAATTGAGGCAGCAAAATAATCCAATCTCCCACTAGATTTTCGACAAAATTTTCGTAAAGAGCATATAACCTTGTGATAGATGAACAATGATCGTTAACTAGCCACTTGTCTCCTAAAGGAGCATTTGCTTGAAGATATTTTAAGTCTTCTGTGTTGAGTTGTGAAGGATTATCCGCAATAATTTCTCTAAGTTTTTCACTGATATTAATTATTGATCGAATGGTCTTTATCTCATCCTTTAGGTTATTTAAAAGTCCTTCAAACATTCTCAAATACTCTGCTTAAGAACTCGTTGAATCAGAGAATCAAAAATTTGAATACGAGCTTTAATATCATCTTTGGTATCCCCTTCTCCGGTGAAAAGTCCTTTTTTTAATTTTTTATCTTGATGAGTAATTCCCTGGGAATCTTGAGTAAATAAGCTGATAGTTTCTTGAATTATTGCTGATTTTCTAGTAATTAATTCTTGATAATCAGATAAATGGTTGCTGAAACTGATCATCACTGCATCATAGTAAACTTTATAAGCTTTCGATTTATGTGTTTTGGTTTTACTATCGAAAGGCTTAAATAACTGATCCTGATAAATGTTAGATACTAACTCTATAGTTTGGTTAAATACTTGCTCGAACTCTTGGATATTCTCGTCGGAAAAATTAAGACTTTTTTTCATCATATAATTATCCAGATATTTAGATAAATTACCAGTATATTGATCAATATCCCTCAGGGCAAAAAAACGGAGGATTAATTCTACATCTTCCATCTTTTTATAAAATCCATTTTCTTTAAGTTCTTCTTTATCATCAATAGGAATATCCCAAGCTTTAGCAAAAATAGTATTCTCAGAAAGCTTTAATAAAAGTTCATTGAATTTCCCAGAGTAAAGACAGTTTCTTATTTCTTGTCGACTCAAACGTACACCTCCTGTATTGAGGCGTTCAAAAACCAGTTGTTTTAAAGATAAAGCTTCCTCTGGGTCTGATAGAGACTCGGTAATAACAACTATAGTTGAAATGGCTCGTCGATTGATACCATCTTTGATTTTTGCAGGAAGACTTTTATAGGTTCTTCCTTCTAATTCAGGCCAGATCTCTAACCCTGTTAATTTTAATTTGTTATTATAAAAATTCTCAATTGCTGTGATTCTTTGTTGACCATCCATTACTTCATAGGAGTTATAGGAATTTTCACAGAGAATCAGAGGAGGTACGGGAATATTGATCAAAAAAGATTCAATTAGTCTCGATTGTTTTTGTGCGTCCCAGCGATCCCGTCTCTGATAGAAAGGACGCTTTTCCATATAGTTAGGTTTATTTAAAGACTCAGCAAAACTAGGCAACTTTTCTCGATTCATTTCTAATAGTATTCTTCGTTCACCTTGTTCATATTTTTCATTAATTTCATTATCTGATAATTTTTTAACATCCTCTCCGGAACGCTTTTGCCAAGGATTTGTTTTAGTTTGTGAGATTGTCATAATTTCCCACCAGAGGGGTACAAATTGATATGACTGGACTTCCCTCATTCATTTTTAAGCATAGACTGAGGATATATACGAGAATCAAGAGTTATTGGTAATCTTCCCAGATAACTCTCAAAAGTTAATTCTCTTCAATTGGCAACTGGTCACTGATAACTGGTCACTGATAACTGATTAGGATTTTTGGCTAAAATAGGCCTCTAGCGCCTCATTGATGATTTGATTCATCGGCCGTTTTTCCGTTTCCGAAGCTTCCTTGAGACGGACAAACATATCATCGGGGACGCTGACACGGTTTTGATTTTTACGCACGCGTTTGGGTTTTGATTCAGTAGTAGTAGTTTCGGTCATTTTAGGTGTGTAGGTGGCTGAAAATGCTTGTAAAGCAGGGAAATTGACTCGATGACAGAATTCTCCGAAGGTTTCGTTATTTTGTTGATCCTGTTGGAAGTAAACGAAAATCGGTTCTAAGACCTTTTCTAGATCATCGATCGCCATTTTATCCAAATAGGGACGCGCTAGTCGAGTTTGATCGGCTGTTCCCCCTAACCAGAGTTGGTAGGAATTGGGAGCGCTACCCACAAATCCTAATTCTGCCATATAGGGACGCGCGCAGCCATTAGGACATCCTGTCATGCGGATGACAAATTCCTCTTTGCTTAATCCTAAGCGATTAAGCAGGGTGCGAATGCGTTCAATCACGCTGGGTAAAATTCTTTCTGACTCAGTAATCGCTAATCCACAGGTAGGCCAAGCGGGACAGGCCATGGCATAACGGGTTAAAGGGTCAATTTCGGCGGGATTGGTAATAATTCCGTGTTCTTTCAGGATCGCCTCGATCGCTTGCTGATCCTTGGGTTCGATGTCGTAGAGAATGATATTATGGTTAGCCGTCAAGCGCATGGGTAGCTGAAAACGCTCGATAATCACTTTTAAGGCGGTTTTTAGCTGAAAACTGCCTTCATTTTTGACCCGGCCATTCTCCACAGAAAGACCAAAAAATAATTTTCCGTCTCCCTGTTCATTCCATCCCAAAAAGTCTTGATATTTCCAATCGGGGAGGGGTTGGTAGGGGGCAATTTTTTGGCCGAAATAACCCTCAACAGTGCTGCGGAATTTTTCTACTCCCCATTCTTCGAGGATATATTTCATTCTGGCATGACGACGATCGCCGCGATCACCGTAATCTCTTTGGGTTGCCACGATCGCTTTTACCAGATCGTACACATTTTCTTTGTCCACATAACCGATCGCATCGGCCATTCTGGGGAAAGTTTCTTCCTTATTGTGGGTTCTTCCCAGTCCACCCCCCGCAAGGATGTTAAAACCCTGTAATTGACCGTTTGCGTCGGTAATCACCACTAAACCGATGTCATTGGTGTAGATATCGATGGAGTTGTCCCCGGGTACGGTGACACCGATCTTGAACTTACGGGGCATATAATGTTGACCGTAGATCGGTTCGATGGGATCGTTTTTGTTAATCCCATTTGTATCTTTTTGTCTCGCGGTCTTGACTTCCGGCGCTTCTTCTGCACTGATAACTTTTTCGCCATCGAGCCAAATTTCGTAGTAGGCTCCAGTTTGGGGAGTGAGCAAATCGGCGATATTATTGGCATATTCCCAAGCATAGCCGTATTCGGGGCGATTTTTGTAGGGGGCTGGCGGTGCGGTGACATTGCGGTTAACATCACCACAGGCCGCTAAAGTGGATCCCATACTGCGGATAATTTCCCCGAGGGTAGCTTTGAGATTTTTCTTTAAAATGCCGTGCAATTGGAAGCCTTGGCGAGTTGTCACCCGTAAAGTGCCGTTACCGTAGCGATCAGACAAACTATCGAGGGTAAGATATAGTTGCGCGGGAATAAACCCCCCCGGACTGCGGGTACGCAACATCATTTGATAGTCTTTTTCTTGACCTTTGGCTCTATTGTCGCGATTATCCTGTTGATAGGAACCGTGAAATTTGAGGATCTGCACCGCCGCATCGGTAAAATGGGTTGTATCTTCGAGGAGTTCACTGGCCAAAGGTTCTCGTAGATAATTACTGCGTTCTTTGATACCTTCGACTTTAGAAACCTTGGCGGTAGGAGAAATAGGAGTTGTAACCATCGTCTAACAGCACGATAACCTGTGGATAGGTCTTAGGAATAGGAATTTAGACAAGCTCGATCGATCCTAAGAAGTTTTACTAAGATGATCTCTAGAGTTCGTTCCAGACTCTGAGGTTAACAGTAGCGATCGAGACATTAATTCTATCTTAACTTCTTACCGTCCCCCGCGAACGCCATCTACCGATCAAATTTTTATGACCAATTCTCTTAACATTAAAACGGTTATTAGTCAAGAACCCTACATTATTCTTAACAATCAGGGAGAAATTCTCCCTTCTATTAATCTGAGTCGTCCTAATTATAAATTGGGACGGGATGGTCAACAGGTGGATTTAGTTGTTCCCCAACACTGGACGGTGGTGAGTCGAGTCCAAGCTTGTTTTCGTCGTCAGGGAGATGATTACTATATCTACGATGGAGACGGGACTAATCCTAGTTCCAATCAACTTTTTATCAATAATCGCGTCATTACTCCCAAAGAGGGCTATCTTTTACGAAATGGGGATGAGATTAATATCGGTCAAGATGTCAAAAATTCGGTCAAGATTACCTATTATCATCCTAACCAACAGGTAAAAAGCCCACCTTTAGCTTTTAAATCGGTTTCCCTAAGCAATCGCAGTGTAGTTTTAGGACGAGATAATGCTGCCACTGTGGTTTTAGACGCTCCGACAATTTCCCGACAACACGCGATTATCGATAGCGATAACCAAAATCGTTATATTCTCCACGACAAAAGCACTAATGGAGTCTTTATCGACGGACAAAAAGTATCGGGTAGTGCCATTTTAGCCAACGGTTGTACGGTGAGAATCGGACCCTATAGTTTTCGTTTGCAGGGAGATGAATTGGTTTTATTAGATACAGGGGATAATATCCGTCTGGATGCCGAAAATATCGTCAGGATGGTGCGGGATAAAAAGAAACGACCTTTGATAATTCTCAATCATATCTCCTTACCGATCGAACCGAGTCAATTAGTGGCAATTGTCGGGGGAAGTGGTGCGGGAAAATCGACTTTCTTAAAGACTTTATTAGGAATTGAACCCACCACCTCGGGAACTGTTTATCTGAATGGGGAAGAGCTGCGCCAGAATTTTAATATCTATCGCACCCAAATCGGTTATGTTCCCCAATACGATATCGTTCACAGGGATTTAACCGTGGGAGAAGTGTTATATTACGCTTCTAAATTAAGGCTACCTCCGGATATTAATTGCCAAGAAGTGATCGAGAAAACCCTGCAGCAGGTGGAATTATTAGAAAGAAGAAATACTTTAGTCAAAGACTTAAGCGGTGGTCAATTAAAAAGGGTGAGTATTGCGGTAGAATTATTAGCTAATCCCAAATTATTCTTTTTAGATGAACCCACCTCGGGATTAGACCCCGGTTTAGATAAAAAGATGATGGAATTGCTGGCAAAATTGGCCAAAGAAGGCAGAACAATTCTCCTAGTCACCCATGCTACTAATAATATCAATCTCTGCGATCGATTAGTTTTTCTCGGTCAAGGGGGCAATTTATGTTATTTTGGTTCTCCGGGGGAGGCCTTAAATTTTTTCTCTTTACCTCAGGGGGATTTTGCCGATATTTATATTCATCTGGAAACTAGCGAAAAAGTTGAGCAAGAATGCCAACGTTTCCAAAAATCCGACTACTACAAAAATAATATTGAAGCAAGAATCGGTAAAATATTTCAGCAAAATCATAGTAAACCGCAACAGGTTCAACAATCTTTTTGGTCGCAACTACAGGTTTTATGTCAACGCTATAGCCAGTTAATTATCCGTGATCAATTTAGTTTAATTTTATACCTATTAACCGCCCCGATCGGAATTTTTTTAATGGCCATGGTTTTAGGGGACAAAGATCCTTTATTTTTGAGAGATAATCCCAGTTTTGATCAGGCTATCGAATCGGCAACTTTAGCCTTAAAAACTCTCTTTGTTTTTACCTGCGCGGAATTGTGGGTAGGTTTTGCCTGTTCCCTACAGGAAATTGTCAAAGAATCAGCCATTTATCAGCGAGAAAGATTAGTTAATCTGGGATTATTACCCTATTTATTCTCAAAAATTCTGGTTTTAGCAGCCTTAGTTTTTCTGCAAACAATTGTAATTACCTGCGTGATATTTTGGGGATTTACTGACCCGCAACCGGAATTAATGACCTGGTTAATTGGTTGTTTTATTACCACATTTTTAACTATATTTGCGGCGATTAATCTCGGTTTATTAATTTCTGCTGGGGTTAATAACATCACCCAAGCAAATAGCGCCTTACCTTTAATTTTAATCCCTCAGATTATCTTTGCTGGGGTATTATTTAGCTTAGAAGGTCTGGGGAAATATCTATCATGGTTGATGATTAGTCGCTGGTCAATTGCTGCCTACGGGGTATTAGTAGAGGTGGAAGCTATGATTGCAGAAGCGAAAGAACAAAATACTTTTAATATCCCTTTACCCTTTGAGGATGTCAATCAAGTTTATCAATTATCTATCAATAATTTGTTATTGAATTGGGGAGTTTTAATTCTTCATTCCCTTATTTATTTTCTCCTTACCTATTGGTTGCAAAAAAGAAAAGATATTTTATGATCTAAATTATGAATGATAAATGATAAGTAGGGAGGCACAATTATTGGTAGGATGGGTTAGCGGTAGCGTAACATAATCGGGGGTTGGGTTTCATGCTTCAACCGAACCTACATTCTAAATTATAACTGATAACTGATAACTGATAACTGACTCCTAACCCTACTTAATTTAACTTCAGATCAAGAGCGATCGGACATTCCACTTTCGTTCCCCCTAAACCGCAGTAACCGCCGGGGTTTTTCGCTAAATACTGCTGATGATAAACTTCAGCATAATAAAATTCAGGTGCGTCGATAATTTCCGTGGTAATTTGACCATGGCCCGCTTTATTGAGAGCTTCTTGATAGATCGATCGAGATTTTTCCGCTAATTGCTTTTGCTGGGGACTATAGGTATAGATACCCGATCGATACTGAGTTCCCGTATCATTACCCTGACGCATTCCTTGGGTGGGATTATGACTTTCCCAGAAAACCTTTAACAGTTGTTCGTAGGAAATCACACTGGGATCATAGACCACTAAGACCACTTCATTATGTCCAGTCATGCCGGTACACACTTCCTGATAGGTGGGATTATGGGTGATACCAGCCGCATAACCTACGGCCGTGGTGTAAACACCTTCTAATTGCCAAAATTTGCGCTCTGCTCCCCAAAAACAGCCTAAACCGAACATTGCGCTTTCCATACCGCCAGGGAAGGGGGGCTGCAAAGGATGACCGTTAACGTAGTGGGTGCTAGGTACGGGCATTTTTTCCGATCGCCCGGGTAGTGCTTCCCTTGCTGTGGGCAAAGTTACTTTTTTTCCGAATCCGAATAACACCATAATAAGAATTTGTCCAGAAAGTTTGACTTTACTTTACATTATCGCTTAATTTTAGGGATTTCAGTGATCGGTGATCAGAACTGAGGCTGCAGCTCAATTTTTGTCAATCTACTGAGTTGTGATTTTTAAAGGGAAACTCTCGGCTAAAACTGGGCGTTATTTCCGATTTTATCACTCCATCCCAACCCCAGAGCGTATTAGTTTTTCGGTGGGATGCTTACAGGCATCTGTTCATACACTTGTACAAGTTAAGGCGTTGCTGAATCAAGGTATGAATGCCAACTGTGCATCAGATGCAAAAGTTAGTTTGGCTCTAGGTTTTAAAAATACCAGAAAAGAAGATTCATCTCTCAAATCACCAACAGCCCAGTTTAATAACTGGACTTCCCCCATACAGAAATACAGAACTGTTGAATGATAGCTTAATAAAGCAAAAAAGCAGCTAAAATATGATATTATAGTCGCATCTAACTGATAATTATTATTATCATGATGCTAAAGCCTTTTGCGGGAATTGTCAAGACAATCTTAAAAAGACTACCGAAAAATGACTATCCCGTTCTCAATACAAGGCTCTTTGTACTTATCTGGCTTCATCTAATTTTCGATAAAAGTCTCGGCAGCTTACGAGATTTGTTTTTTCGACTAAATCATCAAGGGATAGCTGTGGACTTATCTACTTTCTCTAAAGCCAGTAAAAACCGAGATTATCAAGCATTTAATCAGATTTATTTAAGCTTAAATCACGAACTAATATATGCTATCGATTCAACGTCTCGACTTTTCGGCTTAGATCAGAGTCCACTTCGCTCGACTTTGACCAGCAAATTGTTTTGGATGTCGGCCTATCATCAGATGAAATTAGTGATGCTCCTAGATACTGAAACTGGTTCTATATTAATCGTATATTAGATTTTACAGTTTAGGCAAATTCCTCAAATATATGGGAATACTTTACTTAATAAACTGCGCTATGTTAACTTAATTTTATCCCAAGAGGGAAATTTAATCTCTCTAAGCGAACGCCTGTTCTCATTAGTTTGTATGTAAAGTTTTATGTACAAATTCAACATTTCTGCTACAGATAATTCAGTATTTTTGCTTATTGATTTGGCGCAAGCGAATGATTAAGATATGGTGTATGAAGCGTTCAAGACTTTTACCACTATGCCTATTACACCATTGAATTTGTTGTGGTCTCAAAACCTATTAATGGTTCAAGACAATAAAGATAACTTTCTCTATGAAAATGCAAAAACTGCATTTTCACCACTCTGGTCTCCTAACTTCAGATCTCGCTTTAAAGATATACTTTTCTCAGCCACTTGGACGACCAATACACCTTACACACCGATCGCAGGCAATTCACTTGGTGGCGTTAACTCCGTAGCCCCATATACTGCTGCCGTAAACGATACCGTTATTAGAACTCTTGATTCCACAGAAAAAGGGTTACTTATACACACATCACAAAATGGCTTTGGCTCAGTGAATCCAAATCTCTGGGAACCAACAGATATAGCCAATACCAGTCCATTTGTTCCTATAAATAGCTTAAACCCTAGTGCATTTACCTTTGCAGAAGCCCTAGGAAACGCAAGTTTTGGCAACCTATCTCTAAGCTATTTTCTAGCAGAAGATACATTCCGGGGCATATCGGTAAACCTGGGCAGGATATCTCGCCGTCCCAGTTCATCTGCTAAAGTTACCTTGGTCTGGACGGGAACACCTAGCACTACTGATACAGACGCCAACTTAGATGTTTATCTACAAGGAACGACCACAGGCACGATTTATACTGCGTTTAATGCCGCATGGTTTGGTGGGTCTAGCTTTGTCGGCACTGACGCTGTTGCTGGTGGCGCTGGCGTGGATTTGATCACTGGCGCTGGTGCTGTAGAGTACATAGAGCAAATTTATCTTCCATCGTGGAGTATTTCCCCGTGGGACACCAGTTTTAATGTTTTCGTTAATGGTACACTCGGCTCTGCTCCGGTTTCTACAGGTCAAGATTTCTCGATCTTTTTTACCTCCCGCCCGGTAGTTGGTCAAGGCCACGGCTGGGGTGATGTGCATCTTTCTACCTTTGATGGCAAACCCTATGATTTGCAAGCAGTTGGAACGTTCATTTATGTCAAGTCTCTAACTGATGATTTTCAAGTGCAAACCGTTCAAAAACCTTGGTACACAGGTGCTCAAGTTTCTGTTAATACAGCCTTTGCGATCAGACTAGACGGCAAAACTTTTGTTTATGATTCAGAGCTTGCCATTGGCCAAGAATTAAAAGTTGATGGAGCAACGTATAATCTAAGCAGTGGCGGCAGTGCATTGTTTGGTAACACGAGAATCCAGCGATCAGGGAATCAGTACACCTTCACCTATGCCGGACTAGACGGTAATTTCTCCACAGCCGAGGACAACGATGTCGTCATCGCCTCGGACAATGGAAGCTACGTTGATGTTTTTGTCAATCCTTCTGATGATCGCGCTGGCTCGCTACAAGGGCTTTTAGGTAATGGCGATGGTGATAGCAGCAATGATTTTGCTCTGCGTGATGGCACAAACTTAGGTCCTAATCCCTCTGTTCAAACAATACATACAACGTTTGCCGACAGTTGGCGAGTTGGCAAGGGCGAATCTCTGTTTCAAACAACCACATTTTTGACTACATTGACCAAGTCCACAACTGTATCATCTATAGATATTTCACCGATAGATATTATAGAGCCTACACCTGATCCCGAGCCTGTCCCTTTTCCCAAGGAGTTTATTTCCTTAGAAACCCTAGCGAAAGAAAATCCCGACGCAGTGGCAAACGCCTTCGCAATAGCACGAGAATTTGGTATTGTGGAAGGTGCGTTTTTGAATGGGGCGGCTTTTGATTTTCTGGTGACGGGGGATAAAACCTTCTTGCTGGGAGCAAAGCAGGCAGCGGACTTGGCACTGCAAAGTGAATTTCAAAATGGAAACATAGCAACTCTACTTCAAAGCGCAGCTCCACTTGGAAGCATCGAAGGCAGTAAATGGGAAGATTTAAATGCCAATGGCATCTGGGATGCAGGTGAAAAAGCCCTAGCCGGTTGGACAATTTACATTGATAGTGTTGCCAATGGAACACTAGATCCTTGGGAACTTTCCACAGTTACTGACGCTAACGGCAAATACAGCTTTACCAACTTGGGACCGGGAGAATATGCCATCCGAGAAGTGAATCAAACAGGCTGGCTCCAAACCTCCCCTAGCACCCCCTACGCTTTGATCTTGAAAGTAGGGGAAAAATTGACTGATGTTAATTTTGGCAACTATCAATTACCCACGATTACACTTAACCCCAGGAGTCAGACCATTGTTGAGGGTTTGACCACTTCTCAAAATGCCCCCTACACCGTCACTCTTTCCCAAGCAAGCAACCAAACCGTCAGCGTTAACTATGCTACTGCTAACGGTACAGCAACCGCGGGATCGGATTACACCGACACCATTGGAACTCTAACCTTTGCCCCTAATGTTACTAGTCAAGTCATCAATATTCCCATTCTCAATGATTCCCTTAATGAAGCAGATGAGACCTTTACTCTAACTCTGTCTTCCCCTACTAATGCTATTCTTGGTACGGGGACAGCAGCTACCACGACGATAACCGATACTCTCACAGCCGCTGTCACCACGACTTTACCCGCAAATGTGGAAAACCTGACACTGACGGGAGCAGCCGCCATTAACGGTACTGGTAACGCAGGTAATAACGTGATCACGGGCAACACGGCCAATAACCTTCTCAACGGTTCTGGGGGCAATGATACCCTTAATGGTGGTGCTGGACTCGATACCTTGACGGGGGGAGCAGGAAACGATGTCTTCCTCTTCCAATTTTCCCAATCTACTGTCGCTAACCCTGACCGGATCACTGATTTTGCGATCAACTCCGACAAAATTGATTTGCTCAGTGCCACAGGAGGTGTGCTGCCTGCCCCCGCTGCCTTTAGTCGTGCTGCCAATTCTGCGGCTACCACTTTAACCAATGTCGTGAATGCTGTTTTTACCGATGCCAATGGTGCCTTAGCTGGAAACCAAGCACTTGGTATTAATGGCGCGGCCCTGGTCCAAGTAACCACTGCTGGGATAGCCGGAAACTATATTATTGTCAATGATAATGTTGCTGGTTTCCAAAGTGCCAATGACTTACTGGTTAACGTTACAGGCATTATCGGCACATTACCCGCTCTCGGTAATATCCCTGTTTCCAACTTCTTTGTTTAGTGGATTCCTGATGGGGTGACAAGAATATTCTCAAGCTGGCGTGTTAGGGGTCGGGAATGGAGTCGCCTCCATCCCCCCCCCTTCAGAACCGTGCATGAGACTTTCACCTCACAGGGACCCTAGTTTGATTGTTCCATTGTTAGGGATACAACTTCTCTTAGGCGCTTGGGTAATGCCCGAAGCCTGCCCTCTGCCCCCTGCCTCCGTTAAAATTAACCAAAGTGAGGCATAAGAGTCAAAACTCCCAAGTCTAAATCTTTACTATCGATCGATTTTGCCTCGTAGAGGGCTAACATATCGTTTAATTGGGGATTACCGCAGGAGGAACCCGTTACCCCCATGGCAATAATCAAACCACAATAACCCTCGGTATTTTTGATGCGTTTTTGCCAATTGCGGCGAGCATTACGGTGGTCGGGATCATCTTGCTCGAATTCCCCAAAGAGATAGAGGTCCCCATTAGCCATTTTCAGAATCCCCAGATCATAACGGGTATCTTCTAGGGGATCTTCGCCGGGGTTAAAACCAATAGCCTCCAAACCGCCAGCTTGTTCGATTTTTTCGATAATTTCCTTGGCTTTCGGTCGGGAGGTCTGGATCATCACCACGGGGAAACCCTCTCCTTTTGTGGGTACGGATTGGGGTTGATAATGGATTTTCGGACGACTGCGAATTTTATCTAATAATTGCCAGGGAACCATTCCCAGACTCAGATGTGCATTATCAGGGACTAGATTTTCCTTGAGTACGGATTCTTCCTCATCATCATCCTCATCGTCGTCCTCCTCCTCTAAGAGTTGCATAAATTCCGCACATAGATCGGGCATCGTAGCCACCGTCACGGCCACGGTTTCCCCTTTTGCTTGTTCGGGATCGAGGGGAATGCGAAAACGACGCTGTAATTCTCCGATCGGTTCTTCGGATAAAGCGGATTGATTGCCTTTAAAAAAGCGCAACAGAGCTATTAAAGCCAAATATACCGTGATGGCTTCTTCTTCATCCAAGTAGGGGCGAATACCTTCGTAGGGATGCACGCTGCCGAAAACTGGATGAATCTGGGAAGGGGCAGCCGAGGCCAGATCGTAGTCATCCTCATCATCGTCCTCATCATCATCGGCCAATTCGTAGCTTAAAAACCAGCAATCTTGGGAAAGAAAGGCTTTTTCTAATCTTTCCATCGATTTTTCTTCTAAAGCGGCCTGCCGGAATTGTTTGAGGGATACTAGGGAACGATAGAGAATGACTCCGTATTCCCGACCGAGCATTCCCATGATACAGGCGTAAAGATTCGGGAAATCGGGGCGATCGATCTTAATTTCCAAGATATCGTAATCAGCCAAAGAGGACCAGGGTTCAGCTTTCCAAATTTCGTGAGCAGTTTTCACTAAAGCGGACTGCCAAGCGGGGGGAATTGCCGGGGGACGGTTATTTTGGAACTCCTCGAACCCACGAAAGAGATCATCGATCAGGGGCAAATTGGGGACATAATCGATGGTGATATCGAGATCTTGTAGTACCCCACGCAGAAAAAACTGTGTTTCTCGATCGCGGACGATAATTTTTTTCGGTCTCGCTGGCCGGGCGGGACTTTGCGGTGTTTCGATGGCGCGGATTAAGGTTCTCACCATGGCCTCTGGTCCGGTTTCGGGGGAAACTACTTCCATAGCGCGTACACAGCCCTCGCTGCCGTCCACCCAGATCACGCACTCGCCACCGCTTTCTTGATTTGGTTCTAGGGTGGCCCGGGGCATTCTCTCGGATAAGGATAAAGCACGACGATCTCCTTCCCAAACGCTGGGAATTTGTGGGATTTTTTTGAGGCGGCTTTGGGTCGTCCGGGGCAGAAGATTCATCGGGAAATTTAGGGGTAGCTGTGTTAGGATTTTAACCTTTTCTTTTCAAGGATTCCATAAGAATTATTCTATCGATTTAGTCCATAACCTGATAGATAAACCGGAAACCTGACCAAGTTCCCAGATCAAAGGCGTATTCATCAATTACACTGCCAGAATTATCCATTTTTAAGCCTAAATCTAATTTTAGATCGCTCCAGAAAGCTCTGGCTATTTCTAGGGGGTTAGTCAGGGTGAGCAGTGGGCTGGCTTCTCCCTTGAGGCTTTGAGTGGCATTGAGAAGGGTCAAGGTTTTCGGGAAAGGATGGCGACTGAGGATCAGTATATTCTCTCTGATGCCCTTGGGTTGACTAATTTTCCAATGCCCTTGGCCGGAATTGGGGATGGTGGCCTTGGTTTTGGCCGCCACGACAAAGGGGGCTAATGGGCTAGAATTGCTGAAATTATCGGGGTTTTCCGGACGGGAACAGTATAAAAGCGGTTGGCGATCGCTGTTGAGGACAAGGATCATTGCGTAGAGGGGTTGTTCTTCTTGATTCTCAATTTGATAGCGAATTTCCGTCCCGACGGGCAGAATTAAGTCATTTTTAGCGGTATTAGTCCCCCTGCTACCCACAATTTTTTGGGTTTGTACCGTGGAGATATAGGTTTGATCGAGGCTTTCTAGGGTGACAATGACGGCTAAACCAGAGGATTCTTGATTGATCAACAAGTGCCACAATTTGCAGGCCAGCAGGGTTTCTAGTTGGGATTGCAGTCGTTTGATTCCTGATTTAATTGCTTCGTTGGCCGCCCCTAAACTACCGATAATTAGGGAGCCATTGGCAGATAATAACTGATAATTGCCAGTTTCTTCGCTACCAACTCGACTTAAGAGACAATCTACCGTTTGTTCACCAATGTTAACCACGGCGGCCACATCGGGCAAACCGGCAAAGGTGCTGGTGGCATCTACCCGTTCAATCCGGGTTAAATTACTATCCAAACCGACGATTAAACCGATTTGACTGGGAAAAACCCGCAATTTTTCCTGTAGAATCTGTCCTATTTCTAGGGAAGCAGCCGGGGATAATAATTGCGCTTTCGCTTTTAAACCCTGACGGGAGAGAATTTGTAGGCTGATTTCCTCCCCAGTCGCCTCAATAAAGCTCAAACAGGAGTTAATTCCGTAATTTTCCAGGATTTCTAAGGGCAGGCCCACCAGATTGACTTCTAGGGTGCGTTCATCAATAAGATTTGTAACAATTGCCGCCCCACCCCTTGACGTTTCTGACGTTGTATGATAGGGCGGCGCAGAATTATTTTTTTGATTACTGGTCAGGATTGCCGGTTGCTGTTGTTCACTGCTGTGACTAGCGACGAGATTACGGAGATGGGGAAAAGCGATCGCAATTGTCGGACTGGGGCAAGCTTGCCAGAGATACTGGGTGAGATCATAGGTGAATAAGCCAGCATTGGGGCTATTACCGCTCAATTCCAGGGCGATTTGCTCCGGTTTAGCGGCAGCGAGAATAACGCCGTTACTAGGCTTATTTTTGAGGTTAAAACGGGTTTTAATATCGGCAGCGAAAGTTAACTCGGCGGGGTTAAGATTAGTAAGGCTTTCGGGATAGGAACGAACGCGGAGATTACCGAGATAGGGCTGAGGTTGGGGGAGATGACTACTATCAAAAATCAAGCTAAACTTATCCGTAGCTAGACAGCGAGCCATCAGCAGGATATTTTCCTTGATTAAAGCATTTTCTGCCCCATCAGCAGTAATAAAAACCTCTTTTCCGGCCCCAAGACTGCCATAACCACTAAAGTGAAAAATGACCACATCCCCTGCCCTGGCTTGGGCGATCAGGTGTTCTAAAAAAGCCGCTTCGATCGCTTCTCGACTGGCTTTTTTTCCCGTTAAAGTCACTATATCAGCATCCTGAAAGCCAAAACGATAACGGAGAAGGTCTTTTTGTAACTCCACATCGGTGAGACAACCGGGCAGCGGCGGAATATTCGCCCCATACTGGTCAATACCGACTAAAAGAGCCAATTTTCGAGGATTAGGAGCGGCGAGAGCGGCCAAATGACGGTTAAGGGTTCCTTGACTAATCGCCAAAGTCAGCAACCCCCAACCTGTCTGCTGGATCAATTCTCGCCTAGTTATGTTCATGATCCTTGCATAGCCCGGATTAATTCGGCAGCCACTTCTGGACGGGAGAATTCCGGAGGTGGTAATTCTCCTTTACGCAGCAGTTCCCGGACTTTGGTTCCCGAAAGGTGGATTCTTTCTTCCGGTAAACTGGGGCTAGTTTTGGTGGTTGCCATTCCCGAAGTGCGGGTACAGTAGAAAGCGTGTTCAAACTTCATTGGCACGATTCCCAATTCCCCAGGCTCGAACTCATCAAAGATATACTGAGCATCGTAGGTTCCGTAGTAGTCCCCGACTCCGGCATGGTCACGACCGACGATAAAATGGGTACAACCGTAGTTTTTACGGATAATAGCGTGGAAAATTGCTTCCCGGGGGCCCGCATAACGCATAGCTGAGGGGTTGATAGCTAGAATAACGCGATCTTGGGGGAAGTATTTATCCATCATGATCTCATAGCAACGCATCCGCACATCGGCCGGCACATCATCGCTTTTGGTAGCGCCGACAAGGGGATGCAAGAATAAACCATCTACCACTTCTAGGGCGCATTTTTGAATGTATTCGTGGGCCCGGTGGATGGGATTACGGGTTTGGAAACCGACAATGGTTTTCCAAGCTTTTTCGTGGAACATTTTGCGCGATTGCAGAGGATCGATCTGATATTTGGGAAACTGGGGATGAGGATCGCGCTGAAGTAACCAAATCGGACCTGCGAGGTTAATTTCTCCCTGTTCGTAGAGGACTTTTACCCCGGGGTGTTTCTGGTCGTCGGTACGATAGACGTTAACTGCTTCGTGGGCCTTATTGTAACGGTATTTTTGGGTTAGTTCTAGGACTCCGACAAAGTTGCCTTCGCTGTCATCTAAACGAATCCAGTTGCCTTCTTTGAGGGGATCCGCCACTTCTTCGCTAACGGAAAGAGTCACGGGAATTGCCCAGGGTAAACCATTGATTAGACGCATATCATCGACGACTTTTTCGTAGTCGTCCTGTTCCATAAAGCCTTTGAGGGGACTGAAACCACCAATAGCAATCATAACTAAATCCGAGAGCGCTCGTTCATCTAAGGAAACTCGCGGTAGTTTTTCAGCTAGGGCCAGAAATTCGGCTTTTTCGGCAGCGGTAGCAATACGATTAATTAATTGCCCACCGTGGGGCGCGATTCCTTCGGTCAGTACAGTCATAAAAATTTCTTTACATTGTCACGGTTTATCCTATCAGAAGTTGGTTAAAGCTCTATGGGATTCCAATAAAAAGGCTTGTACTGAAACAGTACAAGCTCTTACCTTAGATTGAAAAATTTAGATATTAGGCAATTACACTGAAGTTGCTTTGGTTGACTGTGGCCAGAGTGGTAGAGGTAGAACTTAAGGTGGCCAGAAGGTTAGCACCTGTACCGAATACGGTGGTATCAAAAGCATTATTGGTGTACCACACCTGTACCCCAGCAGCCGTGCCAACACCCAAAATTGCTGCATTAGAGGATGCCCCAGCAGAAAGGGCGGCAGCGGCGGCAGCAACCAGGGAGTTACCTTCACCGTAGCGACGAGCCGAGAGGCTACCGCGAGATAATCCCGCAAAACCAGAAGATCTTAAGTTAATTCGATCACTAGAGGTGAAATCAGTTATCAAATCTACTCCTTCAAAACGAGAATCGTAGATGAAAGTGTCAGCCCCTGTTCCTCCAGTGAGAGTATCTGCCCCAGTACCACCCACAAGAGTATCGTCACCCCCACCACCGTTGAGAATGTTGGCTTGAAAATCGCCAATAATTGTATCATTGCCGCTAGTCCCGATGACATTATCAAAATTGAGAAAAGTCCGATTGATGGTGGGAAAAGGACCAAAAACAGAAGCCGCACCCGTGGAGAGATTGATAGAAAGGGAAGCTCCCAACGAAGCAGTGCTGGAATCGATAGTGTTACCGCCCACCAGAGGATTGGCAATAATCGTCTCCATACTGATCGTATCATCGACCCCTGCAAACCTTTTCTCAACGATTCCCGTCGGTTTGACAGTAATCGCTCTTCCTAATCCCCGATAGTCGGCGGTATCATTGCCTGTTCCCCCCTCAAGGGTATCGTTTCCTGTCGTGCCGAAAAAGGTGTCATTACCTCCATTTCCTCGCAAAAGATTATTTTGACTATCACCTTTTATGAAGTCATCTTGATTAGTTCCTGAGACATCATCGAAGTTGTTAACAGTAAAGTTTAAAGCACCGAGAAGAGGAACATTTCTGACGGTTAAACGGGAGGTACTGAGATCAACCTCGATAAATGAGGGGGCAGCGGCTGTGGAAGCATCAATTAAATTATTACTAGCAAAAGGATTGGCAATAATTCTTTCAACAGAAGTCAGTTGATCACTGCCGAGACTACCTTTCAAGATTTTGCCTGTGGGCAAAATAGTAATACTCTGTGGAACAGAGACGCTTGAGGAAAAAGGGTTGCGAAGATTGCTGTAGTTGGCAGTGTCAAAACCACTGCCACCATTGAATATGTCGTCGCCGCTACTACCAATAAAGGTATCGTTAAAACGGGTCCCCACAAAGTTGTCGTCAAATATAGTTCCAAAGAAAACTGCCATTAGTTACAAACCTCCAATTTGGTCTTTTCAAGAAAGTGTGCAGTCAATAGTTATAACCATTGACCAAGCTTTTTACAGCATTTTTGGTTAGGGAAAAATTTGCTGACGTTTCACCTTAGCCCTTAGGCAATATCACAACGTCAGAAGACTAGCAATCAAAAGAGATACCATAAAGTTCTGTTAGGTAGTTTTCTTAGTCAGTAGTTAGGGAATGAGTCAAAATAAATCAAGGCAAATTCTTTCGCCTTCTCGATGAATGCTAAGAAATACTAACTTAATGTTGTGTTTAGTTTTAGGATGCAAACTTATATTAAGTTGTGTTTCAAATGTTGTCAAACTCTATATAAAGTTTAAATAAGCAGTTTATCGGGGAAAATTGTTGAATTCGGTTTTTATGTCCAGAATCGTACTTGCCACTGCTAATATCGTTGATTATCATTATCAAGGAAGAATCCGGTTACTGCGACGATCTGCTGAAGGCTCAATCGCTACTGACTGGAAGCCTGATATCACGCCGAAGTCTCACCGTCGAAGCCTTTTGCTTATCCTGATAAGTAGCCTATACTCAACGAATTTAGTATAGTTTACCCGCTAATAGTCCCAGGTCACTCGATCGCATCCATGTTCCTGTCTATCCCCAAACTCCCCAATCACTAATCAAGGGGTTGGGTCTAGCGATGATTTTCCAGTTGGAACAGTTTACAATAAGATTTGTAAGGAATTGTAAATAATTATGAGCGAAAAAGTTGTCCTGATTGTCGGTGCTACGGGGGGTATAGGTGCCACTTTAGCGCGTAAACTAGCTGTTAATGGTCATAAACTCGTATTAGTGGCCAGAAATGCCGATAATTTATCTAATTTAGCTGGTGAGTTGTCTTGTCCCTCGTTAATTGTACCGACGGATATCACTAATCCGACTCAGGTGGAAACTTTGATGGAAAAAATTGTCTCCCATTACGGCCGGTTGGATGTGTTGGTTAATGCGGCCGGAGCCGGTGTGATGAAACAATATAATAAAATCACGCCGGAAGATTTAGATAAAATGCTCGACCTCAATCTGAAGGGGAGTTTTTATACCTGTCAGGCTGCGGCTAATGTGATGAAGGAAAATAAGGCCGGTCATATCTGTAATGTGGTGGGAATTTTGGGTAAGCATTCTATGGCTATGGCTGCCGCTTATTGTGCTTCTAAGTACGGGGTGGTCGGTTTTAGTAAATGTTTGGCCGATGAGTTAAAACGCTATGGTATTAAAATGACTTTATTCTATTTTGGTGGTGTCGATACTCCTTTTTGGGATCAGGTGAGTTTAAAAGTTGATCGCAATAAAATGTTAACCGCTCAAACTGCCGCCGATGCTATCTATTTTGCCATGAATGCTGAACCCCAAGCTGTCCCCATGGAAATTAATATTCAACCCGATAGTCATCTCTTTTTTTAGTCATCAGCTTTTTCAGTTATCAGTTATCAGTTATCAGTGAATAGCATTAAGTGGCAAGTTCGGAGTTTTATTTTCACTGTTTACTGCTCACTGAAAAAACCCTTTTTTTTGACTTTATCTATGTCACGGTTTATCCTATCAGAAGTTGGTTAAAGCTCTATGGGATTCCAATAAAAAGGCTTGTACTGTTTCAGTACAAGCTCTTACCTTAGATTGACAAATTTAGATATTAGGCAATCACACTGAAGTTGCTTTGGTTAACTGTGGCCAAATTGGTAGAGGTAGAACTTAAGGTGGCCAGAAGGTTAGCACCTGTACCGAATAGGAGGGTATTAAAAGCATTATTGGTGTACCACACCTGTACCCCGGCAGCCGTGCCAACACTCAAAATTGCTGCACCAAAGAGAGACCCCGCAAAAAATGCGGCACCGGCGGCAGCAAACAGGGAGTTACCTTCACCGTAGCGACTAGCGGAGAGGCTACCGAGAGATAATCCCGTAAAACCAGAAGATCTTAAGTTAATTCGATCACTAGAGGTGAAATCAGTTATCAAATCTACTCCTTCAAAACGAGAATCGTAGATGAAAGTGTCAGCCCCTGTTCCTCCAGTGAGAGTATCTGCCCCAGTACCACCCACAAGAGTATCGTCACCCCCACCACCGTTGAGAATGTTGGCTTGAAAATCGCCAATAATTGTATCATTGCCGCTAGTCCCGATGACATTATCAAAATTGAGAAAAGTCCGATTGATGGTGGGAAAAGGACCAAAAACAGAAGCCGCACCCGTGGAGAGATTGATAGAAAGGGAAGCTCCCAACGAAGCAGTGCTGGAATCGATAGTGTTACCGCCCACCAGAGGATTGGCAATAATCGTCTCCATACTGATCGTATCATCGACCCCTGCAAACCTTTTCTCAACGATTCCCGTCGGTTTGACAGTAATCGCTCTTCCTAATCCCCGATAGTCGGCGGTATCATTGCCTGTTCCCCCCTCAAGGGTATCGTTTCCTGTCGTGCCGAAAAAGGTGTCATTACCTCCATTTCCTCGCAAAAGATTATTTTGACTATCACCTTTTATGAAGTCATCTTGATTAGTTCCTGAGACATCATCGAAGTTGTTAACAGTAAAGTTTAAAGCACCGAGAAGAGGAACATTTCTGACGGTTAAACGGGAGGTACTGAGATCAACCTCGATAAATGAGGGGGCAGCGGCTGTGGAAGCATCAATTAAATTATTACTAGCAAAAGGATTGGCAATAATTCTTTCAACAGAAGTCAGTTGATCACTGCCGAGACTACCTTTCAAGATTTTGCCTGTGGGCAAAATAGTAATACTCTGTGGAACAGAGACGCTTGAGGAAAAAGGGTTGCGAAGATTGCTGTAGTTGGCAGTGTCAAAACCACTGCCACCATTGAATATGTCGTCGCCGCTACTACCAATAAAGGTATCGTTAAAACGGGTCCCCACAAAGTTGTCGTCAAATATAGTTCCAAAGAAAACTGCCATTAGTTACAAACCTCCAATTTGGTCTTTTCAAGAAAGTGTGCAGTCAATAGTTATAACCATTGACCAAGCTTTTTACAGCATTTTTGGTTAGGGAAAAATTTGCTGACGTTTCACCTTAGCCCTTAGGCAATATCACAACGTCAGAAGACTAGCAATCAAAAGAGATACCATAAAGTTCTGTTAGGTAGTTTTCTTAGTCAGTAGTTAGGGAATGAGTCAAAATAAATCAAGGCAAATTCTTTCGCCTTCTCGATGAATGCTAAGAAATACTAACTTAATGTTGTGTTTAGTTTTAGGATGCAAACTTATATTAAGTTGTGTTTCAAATGTTGTCAAACTCTATATAAAGTTTAAATAAGCAGTTTATCGGGGAAAATTGTTGAATTCGGTTTTTATGTCCAGAATCGTACTTGCCACTGCTAATATCGTTGATTATCATTATCAAGGAAGAATCCGGTTACTGCGACGATCTGCTGAAGGCTCAATCGCTACTGACTGGAAGCCTGATATCACGCCGAAGTCTCACCGTCGAAGCCTTTTGCTTATCCTGATAAGTAGCCTATACTCAACGAATTTAGTATAGTTTACCCGCTAATAGTCCCAGGTCACTCGATCGCATCCATGTTCCTGTCTATCCCCAAACTCCCCAATCACTAATCAAGGGGTTGGGTCTAGCGATGATTTTCCAGTTGGAACAGTTTACAATAAGATTTGTAAGGAATTGTAAATAATTATGAGCGAAAAAGTTGTCCTGATTGTCGGTGCTACGGGGGGTATAGGTGCCACTTTAGCGCGTAAACTAGCTGTTAATGGTCATAAACTCGTATTAGTGGCCAGAAATGCCGATAATTTATCTAATTTAGCTGGTGAGTTGTCTTGTCCCTCGTTAATTGTACCGACGGATATCACTAATCCGACTCAGGTGGAAACTTTGATGGAAAAAATTGTCTCCCATTACGGCCGGTTGGATGTGTTGGTTAATGCGGCCGGAGCCGGTGTGATGAAACAATATAATAAAATCACGCCGGAAGATTTAGATAAAATGCTCGACCTCAATCTGAAGGGGAGTTTTTATACCTGTCAGGCTGCGGCTAATGTGATGAAGGAAAATAAGGCCGGTCATATCTGTAATGCGGTGGGAATTTTGGGTAAGCATTCTATGGCTATGGCTGCCGCTTATTGTGCTTCTAAGTACGGGGTGGTCGGTTTTAGTAAATGTTTGGCCGATGAGTTAAAACGCTATGGTATTAAAATGACTTTATTCTATTTTGGTGGTGTCGATACTCCTTTTTGGGATCAGGTGAGTTTAAAAGTTGATCGCAATAAAATGTTAACCGCTCAAACTGCCGCCGATGCTATCTATTTTGCCATGAATGCTGAACCCCAAGCTGTCCCCATGGAAATTAATATTCAACCCGATAGTCATCTCTTTTTTTAGTCATCAGCTTTTTCAGTTATCAGTTATCAGTTATCAGTGAATAGCATTAAGTGGCAAGTTCGGAGTTTTATTTTCACTGTTTACTGCTCACTGAAAAACACCCTTTTTTTGACTTTATCTATGTTTGTTGATCATATTCATTTTTATGTAGAATCGGCCAAAAAATGGCGAGATTGGTTGGTGCGGGTGATGGATTTTCAGGCGATTGCAAGTTTAGTTAATCTCCACACGCACACGGAAATAGTTGGCAATGGCATCCAAAAAGATAAAACTAAACAGATTATTTTTATCTTATCTTCTCCTTTAAATTCCCTTAGTCCCGTGGCGGAATTTTTAAGTAAATATCCTGAAGGGGTGGTAGATGTGGCTTTTCAAGTGGAGGATTTAGACGCTTTAGCTAGGAGAATTAAACAGGATATTTTGATCAAGGAAACTGTTTTGCCTAGTGGTAAGATAAAAAGCTGTCAAATCTCTAGCATTGCTAATCTCAAACATACGTTAATTGAAAGACAGGGAATCACGCCAATTTTAGCCGATCCTAATCTGATTGAGTATGATAGCAAGGAACAATATAATCAGGATATTCTGGCAATTGATCATTTAGTTTTAAATGTTTTTCAGGGAAATTTAGAGTTAACAGCCAATTGGTATGAGGAAAATTTAGGCTTTAAAAAAAGGCAAACTTTTACTATTAAAACGGAGCGTTCTGGTCTTTATTCCCAGGTACTTGTTCACCCCGAAACTGAATTAAAATTACCAATTAATGAACCAGATAGTAACAGTTCTCAAATTCAAGAATTTTTAGATATTAATCAAAAATCTGGCATTCAACACATTGCTTTAAAAACAGAAAATATTTTAAGATTAACTCAAAAATTAAAAGAAAGGAAAGTAGAATTTCTATCAGTTCCCAACAGTTATTATCAACAAATTAACTATCAAAAAAAGGATTTTAATATTGCTGATTGGGAATGGTCAGAAATTAAAAAACAGGAAATTCTCATTGATTTTGAACAAAATAGTCATTCCCTCAGGGAAAAGCCAACTTTACTGCAAATTTTCACTAAACCAATTTTTTCCCAGCCGACTTTCTTTTTTGAATTAATCGAGCGACGTCATGCCGCTAGAGGTTTTGGAGAAGGCAACTTCCAGGCCCTATTTGAAGCGATCGAACGGGAACAAATACAGCGAGGAACTTTAGATTAGAGTCAGAAAAGCGATCATTTTTCCCATGAGACTAAGTAGGTAGGTGTTAAAAGTTTTCAGACACCCCCCTTATCAAGGGGGGCAGGGGGGATCCCCCCGCCTATCGGCACCCCCCTTATCAAGCTATCCATTAGTCACATCTTTCTTAACATAAAATTTGACAAAAAGAGAAAAGTGTGCAAGATGGCTCAAGGGGGTTCTATGGGGGGACTAATTTGATGAGATAGTTTC
>NZ_JACJSV010000057.1 GCF_014698335.1 Microcystis viridis FACHB-1342
TCTGATAAGTTTTGATAATCCATAATTTTGCTAATAAACATAGCAAAATTATAGATGATTTCCTGACCTAAGATCACATTTTATTCTTTTTTCCACTTCAATCTAAGAATTGAGAAAAAAGCAAAACCTTATATTATACCATAAAAAAATTATGCAAGAGGTCTACTGTAGTCTGGATGCGCCTTCTGGAATTGTCTACGAAGAACATAGCTGTATTGAAATAGGCAAATAATTGAATTAATAAAGCGTTGTTGGGGAAAAGTAACATAATCTGTCTGAGTTGAGTTAATCCCTCCCTAGCCTTCTGTTCAGTTAGCTCTAGTTCCTGATTCAGTTGCTCAACAAGAGCAGTAATTTCTGATGGAATAGACATTTATCCAATATTCATAATAATCATTAGGAATATAAATAATTATATCACCCTTTCACTTAAATAACCTTTCTAACCCTGCCAATTCCGCCTCCGTCTCTGCATCCACAGTTGGTAAAGGTCGCTGCATAATCGAATAAAGAGAGCGCTTTCCCTCCGTTACCCCTTGCAAGCCAATTTCCCGCAAATAATCCTCAACCTTCAGCACCATCGCACGGCGGTCAGATTTGGTCACATCAGCACTACGATAAATAGCTGCTCTAATCGCAGGCAATAGGGTCTTTTTGACCTCCTCATACTCTCCTTTAAAAACCGCATCTTGAGCCTGATTAACTAACTCTTTAATACCTTGCAATGACTCCCAATCCTGTGCTGTGCGCTTCTCAATCCGAAAGAGCATATAACTATAGCCTTCTAGGGGCTTGTTATCCCTCACAAACACCTTCGTCTGTCCCGGTGAACCTACCTTCAGACTGTCGTTAACCACGCAAAGCGTACTCCCATTAATTTGATTTTCTTCTGCCAAAATCGCCACAAAATACCCTGCTCTTAGGTCATTGTTTCCCCCTCCTCCCTCCTCCGAGAAAGTTTGTTGATACCCCAATTCTAACTGGCTATTCCCCGCACCAATTAAATCTTCAATGCCGCGATATACAGGTTCGGCAATCTTCAAGACTGATGAAAATTCTGGCACGGGCAATAACTGAGAAAACCGCCCCATCGTCTTGATAAACTTGCCAATGGGGTCACTCGCTGCCAAACTGAACAAACCCGCCTGTAACTCCACTAAACCCTCATTGAAAGGAAACAGAGGAGTCAGGGGATAGTTACACTGAATTACTCTGTCCAAGTTATCGGCTGCTAATTCTCGTAAATATCCTGGTTCAGCCAGATAGGGGACTGTAACGGGTTTGCCGCCGTAATTGAAGCGAATAGCAGCATGAACCACTGGATAACGCTGTTTAAACCAATCCACATCTCTTGCTAGGCGCATCTCCACCAACCAAAGGCGACAGTAAGCTTTTCCAGCTTTAATTCCCGTCCCATCATAAGCCACATCCACCCGATAATCTGGCAGGAAAAGTGCCTGATATTTCTTCGAGTCACGCCGGAACATTTCTGCAAAATCTTGCCACAAACTCATAAGCGCATTCCTTACCACGATTAAGATAGGTGAGATTCAATTTGAGTCCAGAAGCTACGCAGGGGAAGCCCTGATGTCGTTCCTGGGACGAGAGTTCGCCCCAAGATTCCTGGATGTCCGCGATGAATCGCCACCAATTTCCAGTCCCGATTGAAGATGGGCGCACCAGAGGATCCCTCGTCGGTACTAATATTGTGGTCGATGTAATCTTCTCCCACTTGCACTACCTGTCCCAATTCGGAAACCACAACGTGCTGTCCTTGGGGATGGTGGATCAGGCGAATTTCCTGCCCACTATCTAATATGGCATCAATCGAGATCGCCGTCTGTTGTTTCGGTTCACCTTTAACGGGGATTAAGGCATAATCTTCTCGACTGGAACGAGATGCACAATTGAGATCCAGTTCAAAGACATCGGAATCTAAATCGTAACTGTTAGGAGTGGAATTGAAGCGAACCCAAGCTTGTTGCGCCCGACTTTTAGTAAAAATGTGGTCACAGGTGAGTAATATTTTCTTGCCAATTAATACGCCAGTACCAATACCTGTACCTTTCGGTGATTCGATTCTACCAACCGTACTGCGGGCAGTTAAAGCTTTGAGGTTTTCTTCTCCCCTTTCTACTAATCTGGTGAATAAAGCCACATCTTTATCTGCTAGTTGATAAATTGGCGCTAACTCGCACAGGTGTTTGAGAAAGCGCACCATTGGATGATAGTCTAATCTTTGATTGGAGACGCAATAGGTTTTAAACGCTGCGACTAATGCCTGAGCAAATATATTAGGTTTAGTGTCCTGTCTCAGGTTGCTGATAAATGCCATATCGATACCAGCATTTTCTAGAACTTCTTGGCGATCACTGGCAACATTTACCCTAATAGCAAATGGATTGAGAGCTAAAATCAGGGATGTAACTTCCGTTTGCAGTAAGAAACTTTCTGGATTCATAATAAATTTTTGGGATGAGTTTGAATTAGCTTGAGAACCTAGGGTGAGAGAATCTCAAAAGCTATTGACAATTGGCCAATTTTGTAATCCGCATGGGCATTTCAGGTTATACCAGTCAATCAGAATAGTCACGAAATCGACCCATTTGGCTAATTTTTGCTTAACAATTGAGATGGACAATTCTCCTCAAATATACCTGAATCGTCCTCTGGGTAAGCGACTCACATAAAGTTCATTTTGTCAAGAATTGTTAAGATACGTTTACACTGCTTGAGAGCCAAGGCTAAGATTCGACTGGTTTTGATTATATTTGCTTGTGTTTTGAATTACTTTTTGTCGTTTTTGTGTTTTGTATTTTTCTATTTGTTCGATAGGTAGAGATAAGGTTTCCTCAATTTCTTGTCTAATATAATTACTAACGTTACGGACACTGGTTAAACACTCCCAGATCCCAGAGGGAGCATCTCATTTATGCAAGTGAGTAATTATACTTATTCCTAAAACTGTTTTCTAGCAAGGCTTTCAAAATAGCTTGACATAAAAACCTGATTTAGGGGTTGCAAAGGTGAGATGCTCCCGCTCCCAGAGTAATTGATTGACATTATAACCCACATTCCGCACCCTAAAGTGCCGGCTCTTCTGTTTCTCAGCAATTCTCAGTTTTAGACACAGCAAACCTTTTAGGGATTTAAAGAACATTTTAAAGGGGGATTTTTGGGGCAACTTTGGGTGTACTATCACGTCAGAAGCCCGAAAACTCGTGAAATGAAATTCGCCATCCCATTGAATTTTACCCCGTATTATGGGAACTAACTCCCAAAAGCCTTGCTACAGGGCAAATTTAGAATTGCTGTCTGTTTCTTCAGTTTGTGTTGTACAATGGACTGGGGTTATAAGAGATAGAACTCTTATAGAGAAAGACGTTTGGCGATTTTTATCAAGTATTTTGTCTGGAGCGAACTAATCAATTAAGTCTGTTGCCAGATAAGGATTTAGTCAATTTATGCCCTCTGATCGAATCATACCAAGTAACGAAGAACTGTTAAAAGGTATAATAAAAATAATGAGAAACGAATAATGGATACTAAAACTAATAAGAATATTGCTCCTAAAATTCGCAAATTGGCTGAGACAGCGAGGGAACTATACCAAACCAAATATGCCCTCAATGTCACAAGGCTCACCAGTCTCAAAAGTCTTTGCCAAGACGAAGAAGCCGCCGCTAATTTTGCACTGTACCTAGCTAAATTGGTAGTCAAACAGATGGAATCTAATCAAACTACTAGGTCTTTTCTTGGAGAAGAAGCTTGGACAGAACACTGCCAACTAATTAACCATGCTGTTGAAAAAATGGAAGATTACCTAGAAAGGCCAACTCCAGATAAAAGGCAGGATTTGTATAATTTGTTAACCCAACTAGAACAAATTCAAGGTTGGGAAAGACACATAAGATTTGGAACACCAATTCGTGTCATCAATAATAAATATGCCTTAATAATTGAAGATGCCCTGCGCTGTATGACAAGTTCAGATTATCCTTATTGGAGTTACCAAATGGCGAGAGATTATGCTGAACGCTATAACTCAAGCTGTGGCAGTGGACTAACTTCTGAATCCGCTCCTTTAGTCGCAGAAATTGCCGAGTTTTGGTGTCAATATTATTTTGGCAAAACTCTCACAGAGAAATTCCCTGATAAGAGTTGACATCAAAATAGAATAAAATTTAATAATTTTTATCTCCATACTGTTCAGGAGGTTGCCCTACTAATTCAGTAGGACAAGCTCTTGATTTTCTTCATTTAGAGGGGCTACATTTTTCCAGACCATCTCAAATTTCCATTCTTCGATTAAATCATAAATAAAAGTTAACTGACTTCTCGATGATAAGGATAAATCTCCTAATTTCCAACTATCAGTGTAAGGAGTAATTTCGGTAAAAGGATGGTAAATTTCTGTCGTGCAACGGGAGTGTCAAATCAACGAGGCATAACATCGTTGAGAGAGAGTTGAAGATCGGGAAAAATAGGAGAGGAAATCAGTTCTCCCAAACGGTATTGTTGTTGCCGATAAACTTCATCAAGTAGTTGGCAGACGGTAAAAGTGGGTTGTTTGGGTTTGCCGATAAAAGCAATTCCTCCTAATCCGCGATAATCGACGATCCAATATTCAGGAATTCCAAAAAGCGCGTATTCTTCCACCTTACGAGCGTAATCGGTCTCCCAATTGCTACTGACCACCTCGACAACTAATTGAATCGATCGGGGTAGGGTAATTACAGGTTCTTTGTCCCAGATGGGTTCTAGGGCGAGAACGGTCTCATCGAGAACGACAACATCGGGACGACGAGCCGTGGCCGCATCGGTAAAAGGACGGATCAGACAGGTTCGGGGAATGAACCAAGATTTTCGCGCTTTAATTAAAGCCATACCGATGTGGGTCGCTATTTTACCGCTAACCGTTTCATGCGGCCCGGTCGGTTCCATATCGATTAATTCTCCATCGGCTAATTCATAGCGAAATTCATTGCCATATTTTTGTAAAAAATCCTCGAATATCAGAGGTTTTTGGGATAGGTAAGTCATCTGCACTCCCGATGGCAAAGCCCCTCAAAATAACGATTTGTAATTAGTTGAATTATATACCAATTTTCAATCGTCGTGACTAACATCTAACCCACATTCCGCACCCTAAGTGTCACAACGTCTCAAAAGAGGAAGGGGCGTGAGCCAAAATACTTATCTAGAGGAGTTAGGGACTTGCGTGGGAATAATATCCCAGCCAGAAAATCGCTCTGTAGAAGAATCAGACCAGCTAGATGGCACAGGATCAAAGCGCAAGTCCCTTAGCTGCGGGGGCTCTGGAAGGCTCTCTCCCTACTTAGGGTGATCAGCAAACCTGATCGATCCGGAGGGCGCAAGCCTTGCGCCCCTACAGCAGCAATTCTCATTTTGAAAAAAATTCAGATAAAATTCTCTTATTTAAATAGAGAACTTGTGTAGAAGCATTATTTTTTGACAGATAATTATCATCCAACGCTGGAGATAGAAAGGTTTTAAGAACTTTGTCCATGAAAAATCGATTTCAACTCATAAATCTGGATGAAATTCTAACAAAATTTTTAGTTTTTTTTATAAACAACTTTCTTTTTCTCCTTCAAGAGTTCTGACATTTTCAACTAGAATTTACTTTTTTAAATGGGACATATTCGGTTAGAATAAATGAGAAAAATTCCGACCAATTCTTAAACCAAATAAATTTTAATAGGGTACGAATATCATTAAAGAAAGAAGTCCGAGTTACTAATAGCTCACGAATCTTTTGATAGGTGTAATTAACTAAATCCAAAACGGTATGAAATAAAAAAGCTAGTAAATTCAAAGACAATAAGAACTCGCACAAATGATTCTGACCATGACCAAAGTTATGCTCTAAATTATAACCGTGATTTTTAAGAACGTTATTGCCTTCATTTTCAACTTTCCATCTACTGCGTCCAGCTTTGACAATTTCTTCGACATTATTTTCCGTGATTTTATGATTAGTTATCCAATTATTTTGGTAAATAGTTTTCTGGGTTTTCTCATTAATAACAGTCACTTCACACCAATTAACTTCGAGACTTGAGTCGCCTTCTCTTAAGGGAACTCTAGAAGCATAACGATAACGATAAATTAGATTTTTTCGCCCATCCCATTGTTTCTTTTCAACGATCCTAACTTCGCCACTTTTTTCTAAAAATTCTAGCCATTCATATAAAGTTTTATGCGACGTTTCTAAACAAACAAAAATAAAACTATAACCTTGTTTTACCGCTAATTCACAAATAGGTTCGTGAGAATATAAGTCGTCTCCTAAAAGAGTTACAGGATAACCATACTTATTTTTATGATTCTTATTTAACCATCTTTTAACGGCCGCATTTTCACAGTCTTGTTCTTGATTTCCATCTTGTTTTTTAATGAATTCTGGCTCTAAATTAATTACTTGTTTTTGCTTAGGAGAAACCACCATAGGCGTGACACAGCCATGAAAATAAGTTGTAGTTCCATTTCGATGATTACGACAGTTACAATGAGGGCAATTAATTTTCTTGGATGAGAAATATTCTGTGCCATCTAACGCCACTAAAATTTCTCCATCTAAGTAGAGAAACTTTTCCAAAACTCCCTTTTCCTTTAACCATTGATAGACTTTTTGAAAAGTCCTAGAGACATTAGAGGCTGGCACTGGATCTAACAGATTTCTTATTTGATTATCCCCAGGAATTTTTTCAATTGAAAATAAACTTTCAGCATTATCTTTTCCCTTATTACTTTTCATTAAACGTTGATGGTTTAAAAAAGACGGCGACTGAGTAAAAAAGACTGAAAATGCAGCCATCACGGCATCTTCTACCTCATATTTTCTATTATTTCCAGGTTTTCTCTCCTCGGGTAAATCATCTAATTCTTGACGTAAAAATTGCATTAACTCCGAAACTTCTAGGGTTGCCGCTTTTTGAGCCATCTTGGAATAATTTGACGTGCTGGTGGATTTCTATCTCACCCATTTTACCTTAGCTGACAATAATTATAAATTTTTATTTCCCTTGAATTCCCTATTCTAAAAACAGAACTATCTTCCTGAATTAACCCCGTTCGTTCTCAGCCAACCCCTTTGATTGCTTGAGTATTTATACTTAATTTGTCCAACCAATTGTTTTTTTAGTGACCGCCTCTCCTCAAAAATAGTTACTTTGTACTATATTGCCCATGCCAAAATCGGGGTTAATGCTCTATTTATTTCAAAATGAGAATTGCTGCCCCTACAGTAACGGATTTTGTCCACAATGTAGGGGCGAACTGCGTTCGCCCAAAAGGTACATTATCAAAGCGCAAGTCCCATAAATAGTTTAAGGTTCAATACTGACAATCCAAGTACCGACGTAGAGACGGACGGGAATATTGCCAGAGGCAGTCACATCACAGGTAAAGTAATAAGTGCCTAATTCAGGATTTCTGACATTAGACATGACGATTTCAACTTTGCTGGTGGGATCGATCGCTTGTTCGGGGACAATTTGAATAACGCGACTATCCTTATCCCAAACCACTTCCTTTAAAGGTAAAGATTTGCCGTTGATGCGTACCTCGATTTTATTGGTGTCAAACTGGCCGTTAAAATAATCGGGATAGGAAATAAAAAAAGCTGAAGCCCCTTGGGAGAGTTTTTTCGCGGGAATATAGAGTTTATAACGATCCATTTGCTTGGGACGACCGCCAAATTGCAAAAAATAATCTAATATATCCTTGCGATCGACTCCACTAAAAATTGTTAGGCCAGGGTTGCCATTGGCTAAAGTTATTTTTGGTAAAATAATTCCCGCACCCACCCCTAAGGATAGAGCGATCAAAGCGGGTGTCCTAGCATATTTAATTACTTTTGTCAAGAGTTTTAACATAAATTTCAATCCAAGGTGAGGGGGATGGTGATGGCTGCAAGGAGCCGAATACAGTTCAACTCTAACAAAACTCGCTCGTTTCTTACCTAGACCTTTGCCAGTCCGATAAGTGTCTTGGTTAACGCTTCATCGCTCGTGCCATATCCCGTTGATCCTGACGACGTTTTAAATCTTCGCGTTTATCGTGTAATTTCTTGCCTCTACCGAGGCCAATGCTGATTTTTACCCAACTACCTTTAAAATACATCTTCAAAGGCACAAGAGTTAAGCCTTTCTGTTCCACTTGACCGATGAGTTTGCTGATTTCCTTTTTGTGCATCAACAATTTTCTCGTCCGGCGCGGGTCGTGATTAAAATATTCGCTACTCTGTTCGTAGGGGGAAATATGAACATTAATTAACACCGCTTCACCATTGCGGACTAAAACGTAACCATCCCGCAGGTTTACCTTACCAGCGCGCACAGATTTAACCTCGGTCCCCAGCAACTGCACCCCCGCTTCAAAAGTCTCTAAAATCTCGTAGAGATGGCGTGCTTGCCGGTTATCA
The DNA here is from genome assembly GCF_014698335.1 of Microcystis viridis FACHB-1342. Lineage (GTDB taxonomy): Bacteria > Cyanobacteriota > Cyanobacteriia > Cyanobacteriales > Microcystaceae > Microcystis > Microcystis ichthyoblabe_A. The sequence continues at coordinate 8,450 of NZ_JACJSV010000057.1, forward strand.
GTGATAATTTTGATTTTGTCGTCTTGATTGGCCATATAGTCAAGTGAAAAGTGAAAAGTAAAAAAGCGATTGGTAGAGGCAGTATCGGCTAATTATCTCGATTTTTCCATATCCTTATCTTTATATCTTACTCGTTCTTTTGCTCTCTGGGGACTGACTGCTGGTGGCTCTTTGGTGATCACCGGCCTTGTCAGGGGGAACGAGAAGGGGGAAAATGAGAGCAGTGTTAAATTTTTATGAAGTTTGGTTCTGTGGACAAAATTCGTACTGTTTCCGATAGTAAGCGTGATTTTTATACTCGCCACACCCGCCCCATCAATTCGGTGTATCGGCGCGTGGTTGAGGAATTATTAGTCGAGATGCACCTGCTCTCTGTTAATGTAGATTTCCATTATGATCCAATTTATGCTCTTGGTGTGGTTACTTCTTTCGAGAAGTTCATGGAAGGCTATCGTCCGGGGGAAGATAAACCGAATATTTTTAATGCTTTGTGCCAAGCGGTTAACGGTAATCCCGAAGTCTATCGTCATGATGCCGAAAATATGATCGCTATTGCCAAAGAAACTAATATTGATTCCTTGCTTTCCCAACTGCAAAACCCTGCCCTAGGTGGTAACAATCAGTTGTCTGATAGTTTAGTTTCGGTGATCAACGCGGCTAAGTTTAAGTATAGTCGCCTGTTTGCCATCGGTCTTTATACTATTTTAGCCGAAGCACAACCAGACATAATCAAGGAAAAAGAAAAACGCGAACCAATTTTGCAAAAATTCTCAGAAATTCTGCATCTCTCCAGCGAAAAACTGCAAAAAGACCTCGATGTTTATCGCGGTAATCTCGATAAAATGGATCAGCTGCTCAAGGTTATCGAAGATGCTCTAGAAGCGGAAAAGAAAAAACGTCAACAAAAAGAACAGGAAAAACAAACCACCCTGCAATAAAGGCTCTCAACCGGAAATTACCGCGTGCAGACAAGGGAATAGGGAACAGAAAAAGGATTAAATCGGCTCTCTTTCTTTACTGTTCCTTCTGACCTCGTTCTACAATTAGGATCGGCAACCCTCAATATTTATTTCCCGTGACTAACTCCTCCATCACCGCACCCGTAACCGATATTTTGGCAAAAGCGCGGTCAGGGGCGAATTTATCGGCAAAAGAAGCGATTATCTTGCTAGAAACTACCGATAACCGTTTAATTGCCCAGATTCGGGAAACGGCCGACTTTTTGCGTCGTCAACAGGTGGGAGATACCGTCACCTACGTGATCAATCGCAACATTAATTTTAGTAACATTTGTGAGCAGCATTGCAGTTTTTGTGCATTCAGACGCGATGAAAATGAAGAAGGGGCCTTCTGGCTTAATTTAGAGGAAATTATCGCTAAAGCGGCGGATGCCGTCCGTCGTGGGGCGACAGAAATTTGTATGCAGGGAGGATTAAACCCAAAAGCCAAGATTAAGGGCAATTCCTTAGACTATTACCTCGAAATTGTTAAAAACCTGAAACAAGCTTTTCCTGACCTGCATTTACACGCTTTTTCGCCCCAAGAAGTCCAATTTATCGCTAGAGAAGACGGTTTAAGTTACGAAAAAGTTATCGCTTCCCTGCAAGAAGCAGGAGTGAATTCTCTACCGGGGACGGCTGCCGAAGTGTTAGTGGATGAGGTAAGACGGGTAATTTGTCCAGAAAAAATCGATGCCGCCACTTGGTTAGAAATAGTCGGTATTGCTCATCGCTTGGGGTTACATACCACCAGTACCATGCTCTGCGGTCATATTGAAACCCCTAGTCAACAGGTGCAGCACCTTGAAAAAATTAGAAAACAGCAAGAAATCGCCCTAGAAAATAATTATCCGGCTAAAATCACCGAATTTATTTTATTGCCTTTTGTGGGACAATCGGCCCCCAAACCCCTGAGAAATCGAGTCGGACGGGATCAACCAATTTTAGCCGATACATTAAAATTAACAGCAGTGGCGCGGATTTATCTGGGCAATAGCATTAAAAATCATCAACCCAGTTGGGTAAAATTGGGCTTACAGGGGGCGACAGAAGCCTTAAACTGGGGTTGCAACGATCTCGGTGGTACTCTCATGGAAGAACATATTACCACTATGGCCGGGGCCTTGGGCGGTACCTGTTTGACCCTCGAGGAGTTAGAAACGGCGATTAAATCCCTCGATCGCCCCGCCCGTCAACGGGATACAATCTATTAGAGTCTATTTAACCCGAATCCTGGATTAGCTGAAAGCTTGATCCTGTCCCGGGTTAAAACTTTCCTTCTCCCGTCCGAGTCCTGAGAAAATTCCCCTAACCCGAACTGACGTTATTAAGAGGAACTATTTCTTTTCAAGGCAATTGCCAATTGTCTCAGTCGTTCACTAACTTCTAAATTAAATTCTTGAGATTTCAAATTAGCGGGTAATTCTGCTACAAGCTGAGGATTCTCCTTATACCATTCGTTTTGGGCGACACCTGCCCATGTTCCTTCTTTTTCTCGAAAAATATCCACTAATCCTCTTAATTCTTGAATACAGTAGGACTCAAATCCTGCAGCTTCAAAAATACCATGGCGTAGATATTCTTCAAAAGCGTTAATATCATTAGTTACTTCAAAGGTAACAACCTCTCTGGGTGGGGTTAATTGGTCAGCCAAATCGATCCAATTAACCCCAACTGTATCTACCGTCATTCCGATAACGTTTTTGGCAATTTCTGTTACACCTAGCACCTGTTGACGAAGATTAGGATTAAAGAGTAAATCAGAACCATACTTAACGTATTTTTTTAAGACTCTAAAAGCAGGTTCATCTCCTTGATAATAGTTATCAATCAGTTCCACATCAACCCCTAAGGATTTGACAATTTGGCTGCGGGTATCACTGTTAACAGGACCGCGAATTAATGCTTCAGCAACGGGACGAGCAAATCTTAAAAATAACACTGATAAGCTATTTTCTAAGCGAGTTAAAAACTCCTGTTCTGAATAACCAATTAATCGTTCTTTTACTTGAGAACTTCCCCATAATAAGGAGGACATATAATCGACTAATTTTAAGGCTTCATCTTTTAATTCTGCCGCTAATTGTCGAGCAAGGGCATCCAAAAATTTTCTAACATCCCCATACAAGTCATCCCGCCAAGCATAATTAGCTTTTGCCTTGTCGAAGTCTGGAAAAGAATTTGCATCAAAAATAATTTCTTTTTTTCTTAAAGTTTCTTGTCTTAATTTTGCCATTTCACTGGCTAACAGTTGCCCATAGCGTTCTTTAAACTTTTCGATACTACTAGAAGATTCGTTATTAACTTTTTCTAAGGGTTTGTTAATGGCAGATGTTTCATAAAAGTTTTGTAAATCAGCTTTTATCTGTTCCCATTTTCTATGCCACCATTCTGAAAAATCAATTCTTCTTCTTTCCTCTTCAAAGCGTTGTGCTTCTTCAGGATTTTCGGGAAATCTTTGACTGACAAAATGGTGAATATCCTCTGAGGTGCTGACAATTTTATCAATGGAAGCTTCACAGCGTTTCTTGAGAATTGCTACTCGCTCAGTATTAATATAATTAAAGATTTTTTGTTTAATTTCAGGGATTCCTGTAGCTTGAGTTCTTAACATTTCATCATCTATAATTCCAGTCAAAGTTTTTAATTTATCTTGAATATTGCTGGCTTTTCCGATTTCTAATTGAGTAGGTTCTTCCGCCAGATTATTTAAGATTAAATAAGCTCCTGCTGAACCAGAAACAATGCGATTAACCGGTAAATTAGCGCGTTTTGACCAATCCTGAGAGGCTTCTGTAATATGAGTTTTAAGGGCTTCTGGGCTACCAAGAGAGTCAATATGACTTAAAAAGACAAATAACTTATCAGCAATGGTGACATTCTTATCACCTTGTTCGGTAAATTTAATAATTTCTAATTCGGCTTCTCTAATACTGCGAAAACGCTGAATCACGATGACTGCATCACAGTCTGATAACATTTGTTGTGCTTCATCAACGTGCTTGGCTAACCCAGAATCTGAACCAGGAACATCATAAAAGACGATTCCTTCTGCTTGAGCGAGTTTATTAGTATAAAGTCGTGCTTCTAGGACCGCATGGGCGTATTTTTCATCAGCAACGTATTTTTTTAGTTGTTCTCGGATGTCTTCTAGTCGAGTAAAAGGAATAACTAAATTACCTTCTCGTCTGACTTGTTTTAGGGTGATTTCGTTTTCTCTAATGGTGTTTAAGTCTTCTTTTGCGCCAACGGTTTCTAATTCTTTGAGAAGATGAATAAATTGTTCTTCGCTGCGGGTTTGCACTTCTAATCTTTGTTCAGATTCGCTTTTAACGGAATAAATTTGCGTGGTGGTAAAGGTACATCTTCCTCCTTTGGCAGGAAGTAAATCACATTCTAACCATGCGTTAATAAAGGTACTTTTTCCCGCCTTTTCTAAGCCAACCACAGCAATACGAAATTCTCTTTTTCTCAGTCTTTCGAGTTGACGGTTAGCAGGTATTGCCTCTTGCAGGAGGATTTCTGTTAATTTAGAGGGAACTTCAGCTTGGGGAAGTTTGGCTAAGTCAACGGCAAAATGTTGGATATTTAAGACATCACTGAGACGGGTTTCATAGTAGGATGAGGCCGATTTCCAATCCATTAAATTAACTCCTTAAATACGGTTGAATTCTCTGAGAATAGAGACATTTTTGAGAAACCCTATCTGTATAACTTTTCCTGTTACATTAAGTGGAAGTTCTCGCTTCATTCCATACTGAGTTTCTTTACCAATGATATTACCTCCATTTTTGAGATTAATTCTAACGTAGAATTTTAATCGACTTTCAGGAGAGCGTCCTTCCTCCGGTATAGTCTCTACAGATATTTTTTTATACTCTGGCACACATAAAAATTCTGTAGCACAATCAATTAATCTTACAACATCATCTCTATTAAGATCATACCCTTCATGTAAATTATAAACTTCTGATGCAGGAACAGCTAGACATAAAGAAGCTGTCGGACTAATTTCATTTTTAGAACGAGTCCTTTGTAGATATTTAAAACAAGTAAATGCCCCTACCATTAAACAAGCTACTGTAATAATTAATTCCATTTGGCGTTCTTCCTTTGATTGATTTGATTTTGTTAGATCAACGTTATCTAAGATATCACTTATGCCAGTTGCAAGATTTGTTGAATTAAAGTCCCCGAATTTAAGCCTTTCTACATAAACGAGCTTTGTTACATCATTAAGAAATTCACCAGACAACCTTTTATCTTCATCTAAACAAGAGGATTGATTAATTCCAAAATAACGACATAGATCATCTCTCTGAGATTCTTCTCTTTCAAGAATAATACTTAAAACATGATAGAGTACACCTCCTTTTTTAGATTTTATTTTTGGATACACAATTGCAAAAACATCTTTACAAATACTCGAAAAATATTTATTATTCACTAATTCACCTCCTCTTTTTCAAAATTTTCTAATTCCGCAAGGCTTTGTTCTAAAAATTTAGCTCTTTCTTGGATAGGTTTCCATATAATTTGTGTTTCCTCGTAGTTAGTAGTTATTTCCTGTTGAGCTTTTTCTAGGCTGGCTAAATAGCTATTAAAAATGTCATGGGTTTTATGATCTACATTTTTTTTTAAATTATCAATCTGTTCTAATAGCCATTCAAACATTGAACATAACATTTCAGGTTCGCCCTGTTGCTGGAATTGATGAATCCAATTCTGTAAAAGAGTTTCAGTGCTTGGAATTTCTGCAATCATGCTTTCCTTTTTTTTCATCCATAGCCAGTGTTTAAAACTTCTGTAAGTACCAGAACTGATTTCAATATCAGACTCCAAATTAAAATCAAATTCCAGTTTTCTAGTAAATGTATTAAGTTCAGATTGTGGAAATTTTATAACAAAATTTGGTGCTTTTTCTTCAGCACCCTTTTCTATATGTTTAATATGAAATCTAAACAATTCAGCTACAGATTCCTCTATTCTGTTAATCTCCTGAGCAGACACTCTCTTTAATATTTGCGATAATATGATAGTTAGATTAATTGATAAATTATTTAACTCTTTTTTAATTATTTGAAGACTTAATTTCTCTTTATCCCTTTTTGCTGTGATTAATAAACCATTTCTTGCATCTGAACCTGTATAGCCCAATTGAATCAGGATATCCAAGTTGTTTTTTAGCATATTAACCTGATTAACATTGGCCTTTTTAAAGTTGATATTGTCCAAATCAACTCTGCCATTATCTAAAGATTTAACTACTGCTTCTAAGACGTTTCTAATAACAGTCTTTAGTGCCTCTCTCCACTCAACTAAGGGAACTAATTTCTCTTGAATTTGGTCATAAGGGGGAGTAAATTGAAGTTCATTGATAGCCTCTCTTAAACTAGCTACTAAATTATCGGCTGTTTTGGTATCAATATCTAATTTTTCAAAAACGGCTAGAGGCTGTCTTAATTTGGCATCACTAGCTTGGAGAAAAGAATCAAGATTTTCTTTTGTTTGTGATAACAATTCAGATTCTTGCTGATAATTTTCTTCCGAACTGTTAAGAATTGCCGTAGTAGTTTGTACTGCCCATTGTGCAATACTATTTCCCGCCGCTACATTAAATTTTTCTATAGCTTGGGGAATAACTAATTTAGGAAAATGTTCTGCTATGTGCTTGCTTAGTTTCTTTTCAAATTCTTCTGCATAGGATTGTTTGAATAACTCTTTGGCAATTTGTTCTTGTTGAGAGATAGTCCATTGTTTAGCATCAAGACTTAAGTTTCCTCGCTTCATGATTTCTTTAATTAAAACTTGAAAGTTATCTATGGCTTGCTCATAGGGTTTTAATACTTTCTCAAGTCTAGTTTGATCATACTCTGACCAATTTTCCTCTCTTTTAGGTAATTCCTCTAACAGATCCTGAAGCAATTTCTTATTATCCTGAATTTGTAAAGCCAATAAAGCTGGCCATGTACTCAGTTTTACAATTCTCAAATTTTCAATATCTTTTGTATATTCTCTTAAATTCTCGATCAGTTTTTCCTTAATGTTTTCAGTCGTTTCTTCAACAAACTCACTTTCACTTTCTTGCCAATCATCATCTGATCTGAATATATCAATACGATTTAAAATAAATAGCATTCGTGCAGGAGAGCCGCCTAAATCTTTAACTTGATCAACAACTTCTGATAACAGATTATCAACTTTATAAGGATCTGTTTCTGCGCTGTTATATGTTACTAAACATAAAGCTTCACGACATTGTTTGATAATCCCAATATTTCCCTCATCTCCTACATAAGATAACCCGGGTAAATCTAATAATTTAACTCTAACCCCTTTAGGCAATTCTAAGAAACTTTCATCTTTAACCAGTCTAAAAGGATAATAAATAATAGATCGAGGATAAGCTAAATCAGGTTGTTTTTTTCTGGCTTTAATATAAGCCTTCATTAACTGTTTTAAGCGACTATAAATATCTTCGTCGCTAATCTTTTCCCATTTCCCGCATTCCCACAACGCCCCCGGTGTTTTTTCAATAATTAAAGTCTTTTCTTCGCTATACTCAATGGTAACTGTTCCTGCACTCATTTCTCGCTGTGCCATCGGCACAATATCAGCACCACAGAGGAAATTAACTAGGGTACTCTTCCCACTGCTCGTCGTGCCAGTCGTCGCTAAAATCAGGGTAGGATGGCGCAATTCATTGATTAAAACTTCTAAAGCTTTCTCTAGATTACTAGAAAGTTCGTGGATTTCACCATGATAGGATTCAGGCAAATGCTGAATAATCTCCGTTTTGAAGTCACCCCAATAACCCGCTAGAAGGTTAGCTTTATTTTCCACTGCTTGGAAAACTTCGTAAGATTTTTGACCCATAATACTCTATCGCTGACAGAATAAGCTGATTCAAGAATAAGCCACAACTTCATTATAACGATAATTTTCTTTCTTGCCTTTAATTCTCGTGTTCTGAACTGGTAAAAAATCAAAATCTATAATTTCTGCAAAGGTATAAGGACAAACTTGCGGAAACGTATCAACAGATAAACCAGTTTTTTTGATCACCGATCGCTTGGCTTTATCATAAATTATATCTAGCCTAGAAGCCCCATAATTGTAGAGGGTTTTTGACTGGAATAAAATTTCTAGTTCTAGACGAAAATTATCGATTTCATCGGCCCATCCCCAGCCACAATTACCTTTTTCAGTCAGCCAATACTGATACATTAATAAATGTTTAACGGTTTGAATTAGATAGCTTTCCACTTGGTTTCTTTGTTCTCGCCCCAAATCTTCTATCTCCGTTAAAAGATGTTCCCAATCTAAATTTTTCATCTCCCCGCGTCGAATTTGTTCGGTGGTTCGCTCAATCCACAAAACAAAGTCCTGATCATAAAGCTGTTTTAATTCTTCCCACTGCATAGATTTTTGAGATTGAGCCGCGCTTTTATGATCAATCATAAACAAAACCCCCCACCAATGGGCGGGGGGTTTTTTAGTCACCTAATTCAAGGTTTAGCCGAACTTGCCAGCAGTGGAAGCGATCAAGAAGGCGGCGTAGGTGAAGATATAGCCAACGGTGAAGTGAGCTAAACCAACCAAACGAGCCTGAACGATCGAGAGAGCCACGGGTTTGTCTTTCCAACGAACGAGGTTCGCCAGAGGAGTGCGTTCGTGAGCCCAAACGATAGTTTCGATCAACTCTTGCCAGTAACCACGCCAAGAGATCAGGAACATGAAACCGGTTGCCCAAACGAGGTGTCCAAAGAGGAACATCCAGGCCCAGACAGAAAGGTTATTAACACCGTAGGGGTTGTAACCGTTGATTAACTGAGCCGAGTTAGCCCAGAGGTAATCGCGGAACCAGCCCATCAGGTAGGTGGAGTTTTCGTTAAACTGAGCCACGTTACCCGACCAGACACCGAGGTGTTTCCAGTGCCAGTAGAAGGTTAACCAACCCAAGGTGTTCAACATCCAGAACATGGCTAGGTAGAAGGAATCCCAAGCAGAGATGTCGCAAGTACCGCCACGGCCGGGACCGTCGCAAGGGAAGGAATACCCGAAGTCTTTTTTATCGGGCATTAATTTGGAACCACGAGCGTCTAAAGCACCTTTAACCAGGATTAGAACGGTGGTGTGTAAACCAAGAGCGATCGCATGGTGAACGAGGAAGTCGCCAGGACCGATGGTTAAGAAGAGGGAGTTAGTGCCGCTATTGATCGCGTCTAGCCAACCGGGTAACCAAACATCACCGTAGTTGGGATAGGCGGTGTAAGCGATACTATCGGGGTTAGACAACAGTACGTTCATGCCGTACAGGGTTTTACCCGAAGCTGCTTGCACGAATTGAGCGAACACAGGTTCGATCAGGATTTGTTTTTCGGGAGTACCGAAAGCGACGACCACATCGTTATGAACGTAGAGGCCGAGGGTGTGGAAACCTAAGAAAAGGGAAACCCAGCTTAGGTGAGAGATGATCGCTTCTTTATGCTCCAGCATCCGCGCCAGCACGTTATCTTTGTTCGCTTCGGGATCATAGTCACGCACGAAGAAGATAGCACCGTGAGCGAAAGCACCCACCGCTAGGAAACCAGCGATGTATTGGTGGTGCGTATAAAGAGCCGCTTGGGTAGTGTAGTCCTTAGCGATAAAGGCATAAGGGGGTAGCGCGTACATATGCTGCGCCACCAGAGAGGTGATCACGCCTAAAGAAGCGAGAGCCAAACCGAGTTGGAAGTGGAGAGAGTTGTTAACCGTGTCATAAAGATTTTTGTGACCGGCTCCTAACTTACCACTGGGTGGTCTGTGTGCATTGAGGATGTCCTTGATGCTGTGACCGATGCCCCAGTTGGTGCGGTACATATGACCAGCCACAATGAAGATCACAGCGATCGCCAAGTGGTGGTGAGCCATATCGGTTAACCAGAGGGACTCGGTTTGGGGATGGAAACCACCTAAGAAGGTGAGGATCGCAGTTCCCGCGCCTTGGGCAGTACCGAAAATGTGGTTAGCAGTATCGGGGTTTTCTGCATACACACTCCAGTCACCGGTGAAGAAGGGTAGTAAACCCGCCGGGTGGGGGGGAGTGGAGAGGAAGTTGTCCCAACCAACGTGCTGACCGCGGGATTCGGGGATAGCAACGTGAACGAGGTGTCCGGTCCAAGCCAGAGAGCTAACACCGAACAGAGCGGCGAGGTGGTGGTTCAGGCGAGATTCAGCGTTTTTGAACCAAGCGAGGCTAGGACGGAACTTAGGTTGTAAGTGTAACCAGCCAGCAAAGAGGAAAATCGCCGAGAGAATCAGCAGGAACACCGCACCTTGGTATAGGTCTTGGTTGGAGGTCATACCGATGGTGTAGAACCAGTGGTAAACCCCGGAATAGGCGATGTTAACAGGGTTAGAAGCGCCAGCTTGGGTGAAGGCATCTACAGCGCCTTTACCGAACTGGGGATCCCAAATCGCGTGGGCGATGGGACGGATGTTTAAGGGATCTTTGATCCACTGCTCGAAGTTACCTTGCCAAGCGACGTGGAATATAGTGCCGGAAGTCCACAGGAAAATGATTGCAATGTGGCCGAAGTGCGACGCGAAAATCTTTTGGTAGAGATTCTCTTCCGTCATGCCATCATGACTTTCAAAATCGTGGGCTGTGGCGATCCCGTACCAAATCCGACGGGTGGTCGGATCTTGGGCTAGATCTTGGCTAAATTTAGGGAATTTAGTTGCCATAGCTGTTTAGGAAATTCTCCTCTCTAAATAACTGAGGCTCTTACACGAGTGCTGGTTATTTCCTTTTTTCAATTCACCCACTGTAATAGGAAACGCTTACAGAGGTATCGGTCAATCGACGCTTGTTCAGCCTAGTCTTGCCAATCCCCGGGGGACTGGCAAGCCCTTATAGGCAAGTTTAGCCAATCGAGAGACTTCTGGCCAAGAAGAATGCCCAAGTGGTGACAATACCGCCTAAGAGGTAGTGAGCCACACCAACGGCACGACCTTGAATGATGCTCAGGGCGCGAGGTTGGATAGCGGGGGCAACTCTTAACTTGTTGTGCGCCCAGACGATCGACTCGATTAATTCTTGCCAGTAGCCGCGACCACTGAACAGGAACATCAAGCTAAACGCGAAGACGAAGTGACCGGCTAGGAACATGATTCCGTAGGCAGACAGAGCGGAGCCATAGGAATTAATGACTTGCGCTGCTTGCGCCCAGAGGAAATCGCGTAACCAACCGTTGATGGTGATGGCACTTTGGGCGAAGTTACCAAGGGTAACGTGGGTGACAGTGCCATCGGGGGCGACGGTTCCCCAGACATCGGACTGCATTTTCCAGCTAAAGTGGAAGATTACGACCGAGATGGAGTTGTACATCCAGAACAGGCCGAGGAAGACGTGATCCCAACCCGAAACTTGGCAGGTACCGCCGCGACCGGGACCATCGCAGGGGAAACGGAAACCGAGATTCGCTTTATCGGGAATCAGACGGGAACCACGAGCGTAGAGAACCCCTTTGAGGAGAATCAACACGGTGACATGGATGGTGAAGGCGTGGATGTGATGCACGAGGAAATCGGCAGTACCGAGAGTGATCGGCATCATGGCCACTTTGCCACCCACTGCTACCACGTCGCCACCGAAAGCATAACTAGCGGTAGTGAGAGCGTTAGGAGCGGTGTTGCCGGGGGCTAGGGTGTGGAGACTTTGTACCCATTGGGCAAAGATGGGTTGTAGTTGAATTCCCGTATCCGAGAACATATCTTGGGGACGACCAAAAGCCCGCATGGTGTCGTTGTGAATGTATAAACCGAAGCTATGGAAGCCGAGGAAAATACATACCCAGTTCAGGTGGGAGATAATTGCGTCGCGATGACGGATCACCCGATCGAGCAGGTTATCCACGTTTTTGGCCGGATCGTAGTCCCGTACCATGAAGATCGCTCCGTGCGCTCCCGCACCGACGATTAAGAAGCCACCGATCCAAGTGTGGTGAGTAAACAAGGATAGTTGGGTGGCGTAGTCAGTCGCCTGATAGGGATAGGGCGGCATGGCGTACATATGGTGGGCCACGATGATGGTTAGCGAACCTAAGAGAGCCAGGTTAATCGCTAACTGAGCGTGCCAAGAGGTGGTCAGGATTTCGTACAGTCCTTTGTGACCTTGACCGGTGAAGGGACCTTTGTGGTTTTCGAGGATTTCCTTCATGCTGTGACCGATACCCCAGTTGGTACGGTACATATGACCAGCAATGATGAACAATACAGCGATCGCCAAGTGATGGTGAGCGGTATCGGAAAGCCAGAGACCACCAGTCACGGGGTTCAAGCCACCTTTGAAGGTGAGGAAATCCGAGTAAGCACCCCAGTTAAGGGTAAAGAAGGGGGTCAAACCCTGGGCGAAACTGGGATATAAATCCGCCATCTTGCTCGGTTCGAGAATGAACTCGTGGGGCAAGGGGATGTCTTGGGGAGCGACTCCCGCATCGAGGAGTTTGTTCACCGGTAAAGAAACGTGAATCTGATGACCGGCCCAACCTAGGGAACCTAAGCCGAGTAAACCCGCCAAGTGGTGGTTCATCATCGATTCCACGTTTTGGAACCATTCCAGTTTCGGTGCGCTTTTGTGGTAATGGAACCAACCAGCAAACAGCATCAGGCCCGCCATCACTAAACCACCGATAGCGGTGCAGTATAGCTGATAGCTGTTGGTGAACCCGGAGGCGCGCCAGAGGTAGAACAGACCAGAGGTGATCTGAATACCGTGGAAACCACCGCCCACATCGCCGTTGAGGATGCCTTGACCGACGATCGGCCAGACCACTTGGGCGCTGGGTTTGATGGCCAGCGGGTTGGTTAACCAAGCTTCATAGTTAGAAAATTTCGCGCCGTGGAAGTACATTCCACTTAGCCAAACGAAGACAACGGCGAGATGTCCGAAGTGGGCGCTGAAGATTTTCCGAGAAATATCTTCTAGATCGCTGGTTTGACTATCAAAATCGTGGACGTTGGCGTGTAGGTTCCAAATCCAGGTAGTGGTTTTGGGTCCTTTGGCTAAAGTGCGATCAAAATGCCCCGGTTGACCCCACTTCTCAAAGGAAGTAGGTACTGGGTCTTTATCTACAATCACTTTAGCTACCGCCTCTTTGGGGGGGAGTGCCATGAGGATTCTCCTCTCTCGACAATAGACTTAGCGTTTTATTTGAGGATAGATTTTTTAACCTAAAAAAGGCAAGTTGAAATCTGACCCACCTTTTGTTAATGTCGCTTGACTTTCCTCTTGGGTGAGATTCCAGTCGAAAGCATCAATAGTAGATGATAAGTCTTTGTTCTCTCCTCTGTTCGTTGTGCTTAACAATAATTAAAATTCTCTCAATCCTTGATAGGAGAGACATTTTCTGCTATGGACGGTCTTAGTCAGGGTCAGACCGGTAATTTTTCTTTACAAAAGTTTATTAATTGTCGCCCCAGAAGCCGATTTCCCCTTTTTCTCCCTCACCAGACCATATAGAAAATTCAATAGATAGATTCTCAAAAAACAATCAAACAATTCTGTAAAATTGAGGCCATAACCTGATCTTCTCGCGCTTTTGCTGACACCAGAGCATTCAATGACTCTAGCAAAAATCAATGGTTTGTATAGATTTTGGCCTTGGCTCTAGGAGGAACGTGCTATCCCTACTACATAAATTAATCCCAGTCAAAACCCTTCGTATATGTCTTGTGATCGGTTTACTGACCATTCTGTTAACTGCCTGTGGCGATCGCTTGACGGCTACCAATCTCCCCACTTCCGAAACCTCTAATCTTCCCGTCGTCCAAGGCCGCATTTCTGAGGTTGCTCCCCCGGCCCTAATTCAGGAACTGCGCCCCAGTTTAGAGCGTTACGCTCCCCAAGTAACGATTCTCAGTCCTCTGGCCGAACAAGTTTTCGATGACACCCAGGTGATAGTTAAACTACAAGTGTCAGATCTGCCAATTTTCCAAGACGATACCCTGAAATTAGGACCCCACTTGAGTCTAATTGTCGATAATGAACCAGCAGCAGCTATTTACGACCTCAAGCAACCGATTATCCTAGAAAATCTTGCCCCAGGTACTCATACCCTGCGCGTCTTGGCCCTGCGTCCTTGGCAGGAAAGTTTTAAAAATGATGGGGCCTTCGCTGAAACAACCTTTCATATTCTGACAAAAACAGGCAAAAATGCCCCTGATTATAACTTACCCCTGTTGACCTACAGTAGTCCGCAAGGAATCTACGGTGCAGAACCGATCCTGCTCGATTTTTATCTGAGTAATGCTCCCCTACGTCTGTCCAATACTGCCAACGAAGATAATAATCTTCAAGATTGGCGCATTCGTGTCACTGTCAACGGTGACAGTTTTCTGCTTGATACTTGGGAACCGATTTATCTCAAGGGTTTTGCCAAGGGCAATAACTGGGTACAACTAGAATTCATCGATGGTCAGGGAAATAAAGTCGAAAACGAGTTTAATACCAGCGTGCGCGTGATTAGCTTTGATCCCTCTTACCAAGACGGCCTCAGTCAATTAGTCCGCGGCGATTTATCCCCTACAATTGCCCGTAGCATCGTTGATCCCAACTATCAAACTATTCCCACTCCAGAGGAAGAAACCCCTGTTATCGAACCAGAAACCCCTGTTATTGAGGAGGAAAAAACTCCCATAGTTGAGGAAAACCCTGTTATTGAGGAAGAAACACCCGTTATTGAGCCAGAAAGCCCTGTAGTTGAGGAAAGCCCCGTAGTTGAGGAAAACCCTGTTATTGAGCAGGAAAAACCCGTTATTGAGCCAGAAAGCCCAATCGTGGAAGAAAACCCTGTTATTGAGCCAGAAAGCCCAATCGTGGAAGAAAAACCAGTAGAGACAGAAACAATCGAAAAGGTGGAGGAAACCCCTGAAGCGATCGAATCTCCCCTAACCACCATACCAGAGACAAAGGAGATTAACGAACCGGCCTCTGGGATTCAGCCTCCGCTAGAAGTGGAACCTATTCCCGAACCCCAGAACAATAGCGAGCAAAAAATCACCATTTTTGATCGCGTTCAACAAACCTTAAACCGCTTCCAGTTGGCCTCTTCCCCAGCAGAAAAAGATATCGAACTACCCACCCTCGATCCTGAATTATTCAGCAATGTCGAGCGGTCTTAGAGCCTAGCTTAATCCAGTTTTCAGGGGAAGTGGGGGGGTGGGGGTTTTTCAGTGAGCAGTAAACAGTAATCAGTAATCAGTGAAAAGAAAGCTCCCAAGTTTGGTTATATTGGAGTTAAAGTGATAAGCTTATCTTATCGAAAAAACGGCATAAGCCTTATGTCCCTACCATTAACATCGTGCCGGCTGTAGGGGCGCAAGGTGGTCAGTGAGTTTATCGAACTGCTTGCGCCCATTATGTGACATGGTGAACATTTTTCACCTGATGTCCAGAAGACACCGAAGTTTTCACCCAACACTGTCTACTTAAAACTGCAATCTGATAACTGATAACTGAAACCTCCAACCGCTTGATCGAGAAATTATTAAACTAATATTTCGCAATATAGACAAAATTGGGAACTAGGTTATAATCTAAAACGTCTATAGACAATTTACTAACTTTTTGCTTGAGGTAATTGTGTTTAACAAAATTTCCCTTGTCGCTGGTTTTGCCGGTTTAGTTGCCCTAACTACCGTTGGTGCTGTACCCGTACAAGCAGGACCACAAAATAACGAAATCCTGATCAGTCAACTGCGCGGCCATAACACCTACAGAGGTGAGCCACAACTCAACCCCGGTGACTATGTACTAGGTCGCGTCCGGGGAACCGTGGGTGGCATTATGTCCATCCAATTGATCAGACCTGTAACAGTGGATGGCAAAGAAATTTTCAGTGGTGACTTTGCCGACGGAACCACCGCTCGTATTGTTGGGGATGCCACTGGTGGTGATGACGTGATTTTGCAAGTGGTAGATGGCAAATTAGTTTATGTGGGTAAAGCTCGTCCCTATTGGGTTTCCCGCTTGAAACTAAAATCAGAAATCGCCGTCAGTAGCACTCGCTCGCAACTTTTAAGAGAAATCAACGAAAAACAACCCGCTTGGGGACTTCCCGCTTTACCCCCGGAAACCAGAACCTTTACTGAAGTTGCTCCCCAACCTGCTCCCGAGCCTAGTGTATCTCCTATCCGCGGACTTTGGTAGTGGCAATATATCAGGAGAAAACCTCTTGTCTTGAGACTGAGAAGCGTGAAAACTTTCCTCTCAATCTAACAAATTTGGACTAAATATAGCGTTTCTGATTCACAAGAGGTACATTCCCGATCCTGAACAGCTTAATCAGCAAAGGTTTAAGTGTGCCGCCCAGATGCGAGAACCGCTATAAATCCCTCTTTTTCAGATAAAAGGGGGATTATTCTGGCTCTTCGGGACTTGGCATGGTTCGATATGGGGGCATAAATCGACTAAATCCTTATCTGGCAAGAGATTTAATTGATTAGTTCGTCCAGATCGCCAACAATTGACAAAAATTGCGGCAATGTCTGTCTCTATAAGGGTTTCATTCCTTATAGAGACAGACATTGCATAAGACAAACCGAAGAACCATTATTATTAGACATTTCCATAATATTAATGCTCTTCTGGAATTTTCAGAAATCCCTGACCGAATCCAGATAGGGAAATTTTTCGATATTCACAGACCAATTCGACTCGCGTTAAGTTTTAAGGCTTGGTTGTAGCGCGAACGTATAGGTCGATCAGGTTGTTCGGCTCGTCATAGGCGATGCGCTTGCCTGCCATCAGATCGCTACGCAACAGGGCGCGCATACGATTTGCAGTCGCGTCGTCAAGTTCCGTGCCGGGCCGCACTTCGTTCAAACGATTGCGCAATACTGCATTGTCGCTGCTCATTGTGATGCGCCAGCCTGGTTTGGCACCTATGGCTTCTGGGGCCAAATCCATTTTTTGATTCTTGTCTTGCATGAAAAACGTATGGATTGTCCGGTAGGCATTCCTGCCGATAATCGGAACATCGGGTTGGGTCTGTTCTCCAGTGTTGATTTTGGTCATTTCGTGGGCGATGGGAACCATTTGCTTGAAAGCATACTTTTTCTCCACTATTTGGTTGCCGAGTCGGCGCAGATTCGCCAACAGCTCGGAACTTGGCGCATGACCATTGGTTGCTGCCTCGCGTGTGAAACCAGCCCAAATGCCATCGGCTCCGTTTAACAAAGCTTCCATGATTGACGCATTTTCCATACCATTTCCCGCATGCATATGCACTAGCAATTTGATATTGGGCGGCATAAGTCCTTTGATCATGGCGGTCAATGTGGCGATCTGGAAAGGTAGCGCCGTTCCTTTTCCATCCTCGTAGAGAATGGCGGCGATGGGTTGAGTCGCTAGAAACTTCGTAACCCTTGCCACCCATTCCCAATCCTCGAAAAACGCATCTACACCATCCTGGTAGTTGATATACACGCGGGGAGCGCCTCCGTTATCACCGCGTATATTTTCATGAGTCCATTTAATGGTGGCGGCAAGTTCCCGTAGGTAATTGTCGCGGTCTTCTACGCGGACGTAGGCCTTAGTGATGTCAAGATCAAAGATAGCGTTAGGGATTTTATATTTTTTCAGCTTCTCCATGCTGATGTCTGCATTAAACACCTTTTGGTCAGCGGAAAACTTCCCGGGCGAGGCGAATCCAAAAGTACCTGTCAGGTCTTCTTTCCTTTCGTTGAGTAATTTGCAGAAGGCATCGTCAACTTGCTCAATCTCTGGCATCGACACATTGAAAGTTGCCAGTAAAATCTCCTTAAAGCCGAATTTTCTCGCCAGGCTTAAAAGGGCGAGTTTGTTTTCAAGAACATGGCCTATGGGGGAACCTACAGCAGGCTCGCGAATCGAAAGATCCAACACCATCGGGTCAAGGTTGCGGAGAGCCTGTTCTTTGCTTTCCATTGCTTTGAGTAAAGATGAAAGTTTAAGCCGTTCTTCAGGGGTTAAAACACTTACTTTGAGTAAAAATGAAATTTGAAGCCGTTCTTCAGGGGTTAAAACACTTTTGTCGCTGGGTTGCATTTGATTTTTTTTCTGTGGTAATAGTGATGTGGATTGAACGGTTGCGTTGACATCCTCACCGCCTTGATCGGACGGTGATTCCGGGCAGATCAAACAAACTTAATTGAACGATCTTCAGGTCTGTTGACGCTTCACTGGATGCCGCTACCTTAGCGGTAGTCTTACGCCTTCCTCCAGGTCTGTTTCAAGTCTCCTGAAAACATTTTAGCACAAAGCCGTCGTCAGCTGTCCTGCATTTAAATTAGGTATAAGATGTAGTAGTGCGGGCATCTTTAACTATCTAATGCGCTTAATTTCAGCCAAGGGCGATTCATGCAATAATGGCGACTATTTTCTAGGGGAATCACCTCATCGGCACGACCAGGAATAATCAGGGTAGGCAGCTGCCTGATCAACTTTTCTAGGGGATAATTGGCTAAATCCTCGATCAACTTGTAATCAATTGGCAGATAACGGCGATAACCGTAGTGATAAACCGATAAACTCCCAGATTTTTGCCAATTGGCTAGGGTTTCTGCTCCCAATTGTCCTAACCAAATCGGCCCGAAATTAAAAGCGGGAGCTAATAAAACGAGCCTTTGCACCTGAAAATAAGTTTCTGCCAGCCAAGCTGCCGTTAAACCGCCAAAACTGGAACCAATCAGTGTAACGGGAAACTGAGATTGTTCAATCAATTGGCCGACTTGAACAATCTGACGAGTGAGAGTTAAGCTAGAAAAGTCATCACCGTTAAGATCGGGAATTTCCATTGCTAAACCCCTCTTTTGCCAACAATGTCTCAAAAATTGCGCTTTTGTTGATTGGGGGCCAGAAGCAAAACCGTGTAGATAAATATATCTGTTTTCAAGGACTGCCATTCTAGAACCAATTAGGGTCTGCTGAAAAAGTTTGCTGGTGGGGGCAGGGTGTGGGGTGTGGGGTGCAGGGTTTTACCGATTTTGAGGAGGTCAATTACCTAATTTTCGGGGAAAAAGCACCTGAATTTTCCCCCTGATCACTCTCTTGCCTAGCACTTTTGGATTTCAAAAAGGTCTCAAAGTCTTACCCAACAAGATTTTTAGATTTATTCAGCCAACCCCAATTAGATTTCTTCATCTTGCTCTTTGGTAGCACTGGGAGAAGAATTATAAATAGCATCTAACTGTTGACGAGCATCTTCGACAGTGAGAGAACGAATCACTAACAGAGGTTCATTAATCGGTTGTCCGGCCTCGTCCAAAAGTTCTGGATGGGAAGTCATGGGATAACCGTAGGGATTATAGGAATTAGCCGATTTAGCAGGACGTTTCTGGGAATCCATGCTGACAGTAATCAGACTCCGAATTAAATTATTAATGGTCAAAAAAGCGATAACTGTGAAGGCGAGGATATAGAGCAGATGTAACATTGGCCGAGTCTCCCATGAATTATGTGTGAATATTCCTAATTGCCAAAACTTTATGCTAAAAATTCGCTCAATTCTCTAGCTTACCAAAAAAGTTTCAGGTTAAGCGTCAGTTTGAGGAGATTGATATTCTCCCCAACCCTGTAATCGACGACGACGACTGCTGACCCCCCAACACTCTGCCACCAGCTGGTGCCAAGGCAACAACATCTTGGCCTCGATACCCACCTGACCACCTGTGGTTTTAAAGAGTAAATGAGCCGTGGCTACCTCCTGTTGGGCGTTTTTGACTCTTGCTAATAAATCGTTTTGTTCCTCGAGGCTGAGAAAGGATAATCTCTCGGATTCGAGGAGAAGACGGGAACGGGAAAACCAATAGGTGAAATCCTCTAGTAGAGGTTCCAAGATGGTTTTCAGGAGTTCGTTTTCGGCGGGTTGCGAAGGGAACATTATTTTTATAATGACGATTTTGCTTACCTTAATCTTAGCGTCATTTATATTTCTTAACATTGTGACGGAAAAATTTTAAGATTTGCCCCAGCTGCAGGCGGCACTAAAGAAATCCAGTTCACAACTAAGGGCATAACGATAGGATAAAGAGATATTTTCGGTCATCAGGGTGTATTTATCCGCCAATTCCTCTAACTGGCTTGCTAAAGCTTCAAATTCATCCCCACTATAACTATCAATCCAAGCTTGATAGGGATTCTCAGAAATTGGTTCTAAGGCTAATTGTTGACCCAGATAAGCATAAAGACGCATACAGGGACTCATCGCCACAGCAATCGCACCGATGTCACCCATCCAAGCGGTAGCGAGAAGAAAATCCGTATAGCGACGGGTGGCATTAGCGGGCTGAACCTTTCTCAGGTCAACTCCCCACTGTAAAGCATAATTTTCATGTAATTCTAACTCCTTTAATACCCCCGCCGCTAACCGATGAAAGCTAGTAAATCCCTGCCAATCGGGAGCTTTAGCGGCGGCGATACTGTAAGCACGGGCGAAAGATTCCAGAAAAAAAGCATCCTGACCGACATAAAAAGCGAAACAATCCCGTTTAAGCTCTCCTGTGGCGATACCTCGCACAAAAGGGTGTTCTAGACAAGCTTGTACTAGATCTTGATGGCTGTGCCAAAGTTGCTGACTAAGCATGGGAAAATACTAATTAGGTGGACAAGGTTGGTTAACTAGAGTTCAGCATTCCTTAATCCAAACTGACGTTAAACCTGTTACAATAAAAAATATAACTGACTAAATTGGAATTAAAAACTATGCGACTTAAGCGATGGGAGTCCCCCCGCCGTCAGGGACGTAACGACAAAGGCAAGGGCGGTTCGGCCCGACAGCGACAACTGAAAAAACAATTTAAAATGTTGTCGAAAAAACTAAAAGGGGGAGAGAGTAACATCTCTCCTCTTTTTTTGTCCCCAGCAATCGCCGCTAAAAAATCTTCCTCTGGGAAACTCTCAGTCTCCTAAAACAGTCCCAGACTTGAGCCACTTTCAGATTAGGGAAAAAAATGAAGCGTACACTTGCCGTCATGACGATGACAGTAGCTTTAACCGTCACCAGTAACCATTCTAGCCTTGCGGGAGCAATCTTCGATCGCATTCAAAAAACTGGGGTAATTACTGCCGGCGCTCGTAAAGATGCTATTCCCTTTGGTTTTGTCAACTCCCAGGGCAAGTGGGTGGGTTACAGCCTTGATATGTTAGAGTTAATTCGCAAGGAAACCGAACGGAAGTTAGGAAAACCAATTAAGTTAAAAATTGTTGAGATTAATCCCCAAAATCGTTTTGAAAAGTTGAAAACAGGGGTTATCGATATCGAATGTGGCTCCACTACTTTTACTTGGAAAAGAGAAAATGAAGTGGATTTTTCCGTTAGTTACTTTGCCGGTGGTACTCAATTGCTCACCCGCAAAGGTAGTAATCTCGATGACATCGGTAGCCTGGCAGGCAGACGCATTGGAGTGATTGCCAATACTACTAATGAATCGGTAATTAAAACCCAACAACCCGCCGCTATTTTGGTCAAAGTTAAAAATCGTGGCGAGGGTTTACAAAAACTAGAAGCGGGAGAAATTGATGGTTTTGCCAGTGATGGCATTACCCTAGAAGGTTTAAGGAAAAGTGCTAAAAATCCTAATAATTTAGCCATAGTTCCCTCCTATCCCTACGCCTACGAATCCTATGCCTGTACTTTACCCGAAAATGATTCTAAATGGCGCGATACAGTGAATTACACCTTATTAAAATTCATGGAAGGGATCGTTAGCGACCAACAACAAGCGGTGACAATTTATGAACGTTGGTTTGGTGAAGATGGTGTTGTTCCCTATTCCAGAGAAACTATTAATGATTATTTTCAAGGCATTGTCAACACCTACGAATGGATTCCTTTAACTGTATTTCCCTAAAATTAAGACCTTTTCAGGGACAGATTGAAAAAGGCGGTAATGATTCGGTAGTAGTGGCGTAGCTCTGTTGCTTACCTGGTATGAATTGTGTAAAATATTTATTAATAAAAATAATTGGAACCCGATCAGTCTTTAAACCTCTAGCTTGATCATGACTTTTCTGATAAATATCT
>NZ_JACJSV010000058.1 GCF_014698335.1 Microcystis viridis FACHB-1342
AGTGTGACAGAAGATGGGACAACTAATCTAATTTACACCTTCACCCGTACTGGTGTAACAACAAATGCTTTGACGGTTAATTACACCCTCGGAGGGACAGCGACTCTCAATACCGATTACACTCGTACAGGGACTAACAATACTGTCACCTTTGCTGCTGGTTCATCCACTGCGACGGTAACAGTTAACCCCACTGCTGACACAACTATTGAACCCAACGAAACCGTCATTTTAACCCTCGCTGCAGGGACAGGTTATACAGTAGGTACGACTACTCCAGTTACGGGAACAATTACCAATGACGATACCAGTGTCACCCTAGCAGTTTCTCCCGCAAGTGTTACCGAAGACGGGACAACTAATCTCGTTTATACCTTCACCCGTACTGGAGTAACCACTAATCCTTTAACGGTTAATTACACCCTCGGAGGGACAGCTACTTTAAATACCGATTACACTCGTACAGGGACTACCAATACAGTCACCTTCGCTGCTAATTCAGCGACCGCGACTGTAACCGTTGATCCCACTGCTGACACAATAGTAGAAAGTAACGAAACTGTTATTTTAACCCTCGCTTCTGGGACAGGTTATACAGTTGGGACTACCACCCCAGTGACGGGAACAATTACCAATGATGATGTCACCCTTCCCAGTATTACTCTTGCAGTTTCTCCCGCAAGTGTGACAGAAGATGGGACAACTAATCTCGTTTATACCTTCACCCGTACTGGAGTAACCACTAATCCTTTAACGGTTAATTACAGTATTGGTGGGACAGCAACCAATGGAACCGATTACGCTGCGCTTCCCAGCAGTATCGCCTTTGCTGCTGGTTTATCAACAGCTACCGTAATCGTTGACCCCACTGCGGATACTACAGTTGAACCCAACGAAACTGTCATTTTAACCCTCGCTTCCGGGACAGGTTATACAGTAGGGACAACTACCCCAGTGACGGGAACAATTACCAATGACGACTTTCCCCAACTTTCCATCAATAATATTACCGTGGTCGAAGGCTTAGATAATAATGCCATCCTCACCGTCACTGTCAATAACTCCAATCCGCAACCAATTAGCTTCAACTATACCACTGCACCGATTAACGCTACCGCCAATGTAGATTACACTAGCAAAACCGGAACTATCACCATTGCTGCTAATACTTCCACTGCTACTATTAGCATTCCCATCCTCAATGATAACCTTAATGAACCTGATGAAGTCTTCACCGTCACCCTCTCCAATCCGGTTAATGCTACCATCAATCCCGAAGGAGGAATAGGAGAAGTTATCATTACTGATACTTGGCAAAGCAGTCTTACTCGCACCTTACCCAACAATGTCGAAAACCTCAGACTAATTGGCAGTAATAATATTAATGGTACAGGTAACGCTGGTAACAATAATATCACTGGAAATAGTGGCATTAATCAAATCAATGGAGGTGCGGGAATTGATACTTTAACCGGTGGTTTAGGTGCAGATATCTTCATCTTTCAATTTGGTCAATCTACCATATCAACAAGCGATCGTATCACAGATTTTGCCATCAATAGTGATAAAATTGACTTATTAACTCAAGCTGGAAACGCTATCAGTGCGCCTAGCAATTTCAGTCGTGCTGCTAATAGCACTGTCACCACTTTACAGAATTTAATCAATCAGGTATTTACTGATGCTAATGGAGCGATTACAGGTAATCAAGGATTAGGGGTTAATAGTGCCGCCTTAGTGCAGGTAACAACCGGTGCAATAGCTGGAACTTACCTCGTTATTAATGATAGCACGGCTGGCTTCCAATCCAGCAATGATTTATTAATAAATATCACCGGATTTACTGGTACTTTACCAGCTTTAGGGAACATTCCAGTGGGTAATTTCTTTGTTTAAGTTTCTAAGCTCTCCTTCTAAGTCACCTAGAAAAAGGGTTTCTCGGAGAAACCCGTTTTCTGGACTTTACTGGTGACTAGAAAATCTACGGTTTCACCGATAGGTTATTGGCCGAATGCTTCGCCCCTACAGGACGCGGGCCGATGAAGACGCAAGGTTTTGAACGACGCAAGACTTTTGAGTATCTTCCCAAATCTTCATCAATAAAGCAGGCTAAGTAAATAAAATTTCACAACTCGATCGCTACAAATATCCGGCCAAGAACTACAATAACCCTAGGCATCTGTGTGAAAAAAGGCCCATCTATGCAACTTTCGCCCCAAGAAAAAGACAAATTACTCATTTTTACGGCGGCACTGCTCGCCGAAAGACGCAAAAACCGTGGTATCAAGTTAAATTATCCCGAAGCGATCGCCTATATTAGCGCCGCCATCCTCGAAGGTGCGAGGGAAGGTCGTAGCGTCGCTGAATTGATGAGTTACGGCACCACTTTATTAACTCGCGAGGAGGTAATGGAAGGTATCCCGGAAATGATTACGGAAGTACAGATCGAAGCGACTTTTCCCGATGGTACTAAATTAGTTACCGTTCACAATCCCATTCACTAACAGGAGATTTTTAGCAGTTATGATTCCGGGAGAAATTATCACACCATCCGGAGCGATCGAGATTAATGTCGGTCGCGACACCCTGCGTATTTCTGTGGCTAATACAGGCGATCGACCGATTCAAGTGGGTTCCCACTATCATTTTTATGAAGTTAACCAGGCCCTGGAGTTCCAGCGCGAATTAACCAAAGGAACCCATCTGAATATTCCCGCAGGTACGTCCGTTAGATTTGAACCGGGAGACACGAAAGAGGTGGAATTAGTTACCATCGCAGGTACTGAAGAAATTTATGGCTTTAATGGTTTAATTAATGGTTCTCTCAAAGGCAAGAAAAAGAAAAAGTAGGGTCTTAACGGAAAAATTATCATAGTTCGATCGCTCAATTGTGGTAACATCAAGGCAACGATAACTAATTCTTTCCAAGACTATGACGACGGTAAAAATTGGCATTATTGGCGGCAGTGGTTTGTATAAAATGGATGCCCTCAAGGATGTGCGGGAAGTATCCCTCGATACTCCTTTTGGTTCTCCTTCCGATGCTTTAATTCTCGGTACTTTAGACGGAACAGAAGTTGCCTTTTTAGCGCGTCATGGCAGAGGTCACCATTTTTTACCGACCGAATTACCCTTTCGAGCTAATATTCACGCTCTCAAACAATTAGGGGTTGAATATATTATTTCCGCTTCGGCCGTTGGTTCCCTCAAAGCCGAAGTTAAACCCCTAGATTTAGTCATTCCCGATCAATTTATTGACAGAACTAAAGAGAGAATAGCGACTTTTTTTGGGGAAGGAATTGTTGCCCACGTTGCCTTTGGTGATCCCATTTGTCCCCAATTAGCCAGTATTTTAGGGGATGCCGTCGTCAGTTTAAACCTACCAGAAGTTACCCTGCATCGGGGGGGTACATACATCTGTATGGAGGGGCCGGCTTTTTCTACTAAAGCGGAATCAAATCTCTATAGAAGTTGGGGGGCAACCGTCATCGGTATGACCAATTTAACCGAGGCAAAATTAGCCCGAGAAGCGGAAATTGCCTACGCTACCTTAGCCCTAGTTACCGATTACGATTGTTGGCATCCCGATCACGATCATGTCACGGTAGAAATGGTGATCGAAAATCTACACCATAACGCTATTAATGCCCAAAAAGTCATCCAAGAAACGGTGCGCCGTCTGGTAGCTAATCCCCCCGTTTCTGCCGCTCATTCTGCCCTTAAATATGCCATTCTTACCCGTCTAGATTCTGTTCCCGTCGCCACTAAAGAAAAATTAGCTCTCTTTTTGAAAAAATATGAAGAAGTAGAGAAATAAGAGCCGAGAAAAGTCGCCGATGAATCTAGAAATGGGTCATTTTTCTCGCTGTTATTCAGACGATCAATTTGACCCTTAACGAAGGCAGGGGGCCATCGGCAGGAGTCAGTATTCAGGAGTCAGGAGATAGGAGATTATTTTATTTATTCTCCCCACACCCCACACCCTACACCCCACACCCCACACCCTACACCCTGCCCCCACGAACAGCTTTTTGCCGCAAACCCTAACTAGCTAGATATTCTCTGATCTTGGCCTTGCGTTTTCTTAATTTAGCGATCGCTTCTCGTTCGATCTGACGGACGCGTTCACGACTGATATTGAGTCGAACGCCAATTTTTGCTAGGGTGAGGGGCTGCCCATTATCTAAACCAAAACGCAGACAAATCACTTCTTTTTGTTGAGGGGTGAGGTCTGCCATCAGTTTTTCTAAGTCCACTTGCAGGGAAGAATAGGCAGTGTAATCTTCCGGGGAAAGTCCCGTATCTTCCAAGAGTTCCCCTAATTCCGTGTCTTGATTGTCCCCCACCTTTAAGTCAAGGGAAAGGGGTTGACGGGACCTTTCCAAGTAGTCTCGCACCTGTTTAGGAGTTAAGTCTAATTCCTCGGCTAATTCGGCAATGGTGGCAGCGCGACCTTTATCTTGAGCTAGTTGACGCTGGGCCTTTTTGATTTTATTCAGTTTTTCGGTGATGTGGATGGGCAGACGGATGGTGCGACTTTTTTCTGCGATCGCCCGGGTGATGGCTTGGCGAATCCACCAATAGGCATAGGTGGAGAAGCGATAGCCTTTGGTGGGATCGAATTTTTCCACCCCTCTTTGCATCCCAATGGTTCCCTCTTGGATCAGATCTAATAGATCTAGATTGCGTTTTAGGTATTTTTTAGCGACGGAAACCACTAGACGCAGGTTCGCTTCTACCATCTTACGTTTGGCGAAATCCCCTGCCCCCAATTCTCGACGCAGTTGTTCTTCACTAATTTCCGCCGCTTCTGACCACTGGCGATCGCTGGGGTCGCTGCCGAGTTTCGCCCTTAGGGATTCTTTGATTTTTTCCAGAAAAATTAATCTTTGTACCTGTTTCGCGTAGAGAATTTCTTCTTCATGGCTGAGAAGGGGAACTCGGCCAATTTCTCTGAGATAGGCGCGAACTGGGTCGGTGGGGTTTTTCGAGGTTTTCATGAGTGCGCGTCGGTTGAGGGTTGATATTCAGGGATTGATGGCGTTTTTCAGATTGCTTCCCCAGAGCAGTAAAGGAGATGCTATCAGAGTTTTTTCTCGTTTTGTAAAGAGATAAGTGAGTGGTTACTCAACTATAGAGAGAAATCTCATTGACTATTTAATTGCCTCTATAGTCCTTTTTTTGGCTATATATAGATTTTATGGGCATAAATGGCAAGTAGTGAGAAGCTTGGTTATTTAACTAATATTACAACAATTATTAAATATTGTAAAGTTTATGAGAAAAAAATCACCCCTCTCAGGAAAGCACCAATGAAGAGGAGGTTTGAGTATCTCTACTCATAGATTAGCCAAAGGTTTCCGATCAGGATGCAATCTAGATGACAAAATCAGCAATTTTCTCAGATAGCGATCGCAGAGTAGGCAGTGAGGGAAGTATTTTCAGTGAACTGTGAACTGAAAACTCACAGCTGACGACCGTCTCCCGTCTATTGCCCTTGCCTAGCGGTTCAGGGGGGATTGTGTAAAAATAAGAGAAGATCGGTTTTTTTTTACTAAACCTATGGCCACTTCTTCCATTGCCGTTAGAGAATTACCTCTCTTTCCCCTACCCGAAGTTGTTTTATTTCCGGGTCGTCCCCTGCCCCTGCACATCTTCGAGTTTCGCTATCGGATTATGATGAATACGATATTGGAAGAAGATCGCCGTTTTGGGGTCTTAATGGTAGATCCGGCCACGGGAGAAATCGCTAAAGTGGGCAGTTGTGCAGAAGTTGTCCGTTGTCAACGTCTTCCAGATGATCGCTTAAAAATTCTCACCATCGGTCAACAGCGCTTCCGTGTCCTAGAATACGTCCGGGAAAAACCCTATCGTGTCGGTTTAGTGGAGTGGATTGAAGATGTTCCCACCACCCAAGATCTGCGACCTCTGGCCAAAGAAGTGGATCGACTGCTGCGGGACGTGGTTCATCTATCAGCCAAATTAACCGCTCAAAAAATTGAACTCCCCGACGATTTGCCTAGTCTTCCCCTGGAATTATCCTACTGGGTGGCGGGTAATCTCTACGGTGTGGCCGGGGAACAACAAGCTTTATTAGAAATGCTCGATACAGTCAGTCGTCTCCAACGAGAATCGGAAATTCTCACCTCAACCCGCAATCATCTGGCCGCTCGCACGGCTCTTAAAGATGCTTTAAATTAATGATCTGTAGGTTTTTCAGCTGCGGCAGCGGATGTTATTTCAGTGAACAGTGATCAGTAAACAGTAATCGGTGAACTGATCACTGTTCACTGATTACTGTTAACCTGGGGATTACCTAATGTTTACCTTGATACAGTAAAGTGGGGTTAAAATTGTTAGCCCCTCGCCTAGGAGAACTTTGATCATGTTGCTCACCTATAATCCCAACGTCTCACCCTTCCGAGAAGACTATAGCGAGAGTCGTCGGCTCCACTTTTATGAGCGCGGGGAGAATATTCCTCTGGTGGCTGATGGAGTCTGGCAAGTTTATCGGGGTATGGCGCAACTAAGTCAAGTATCTGAGAGTGGAGAGGAAATTTTACTAGGTTGGGTTCATTCATCCCACTTTTTCGGCTTAAATTTGACTCATCTGGAATCTTATCACGCCAGAGCCTTGTCGGAACTGTACCTGAAATGGTACACGATCACCGAAGTGGAAAATTCGGCGGAATTAACCAGGATGATGTTAAATCAAATGATCCGTCGTCAACAACAAACGGAATCGCTCCTTGCGATCGCAGGACTGAAACGAGTGGAGGAACGTCTTCAGCAGTTACTACAGTTATTAAAGCGGGAAATGGGAGAACCAATCGCCCAAGGCAGTCGTTTAAAGATACGTTTAACCCATCAAAATCTCGCCAATGCTATCGGCACCACAAGGGTAACGGTGACGCGTTTGTTAGGGGAATTTCAGCGTCAGGGATGGGTGAGCAGCGATTGCGACCGCCATTTGATTATTCACCATTAATCCCTCTTCTGTCACTCTAGGGAACGGGAAAACAGAAATGACAGGGAAAAACGGATTCTAACAGAGAATTTATTCATCGATTAAGTTGATTATATAGAAAAGAAAAGTAGTGAATTAGTCCAGGGGTAAAGAAAAACCATAGCCAAGCTTTTCAGCGATTCAAGTAACCGAAAGGCTCGATAAATAACCAGGGTAAGCTCATCTTAACAATCCTTGACAAAATGGACTTGATGTGAGTTGCTTACCCGGAGAGTGCTTCAGGCATATTTGATGAGAATTAGCCATCTCAATTGTTAAGCAAAAATCGACCCGTTTAGTCGATTTTGTAACTATTTTGATTGACTGGTATCACTTGAACTGCCCATGCGGATCACAAAATTGGCCAATTGTCAATAGCGTTTGAGATGCTCTCACCCTGGCTAATTAACCCTGGACTAAAGAAGATTTGAGCGCAAAAATTTTCTCGATTACCTCTTCTACCACCTTATCGGGAGTGGAAGCACCAGAAGTCACTCCGACGATAATTTTTCCCTCATTTAACCAGTTATCAGTGATGATTAAATCGCCACCTAAAGGTTTATGTTCGATGCGATTACCGGGGAGAATGCGCTCGGCACTATCGATATGATAGGAGGGAATGGCACGCTTGATCGCTATTTCCTGTAGGTGAGTGGTATTAGAGGAATTATAACCGCCAATTACCACCATTAAAGAAAGCGGTTCTTTCACCAGTTCAAACATGGCATCTTGACGCTCTTGAGTGGCATCACAGATGGTATTAAAACTCATGAAATGATCTTTAAAATTGATCGGTCCGTACTTTCTCAACATAGTATGCTCGAAGAGTTTGCCAATTTCCTCCGTTTCACTTTTCAGCATTGTGGTCTGATTGGCAATACCGATATAATCTAGATCGCGATCGGGATCGAAACCCTGGGAATGGGCATTTTTAAACTCCTCTAAAAACTCATTTTTATCACCACCGTGGAGAATATAATTAGCGACATAATTAGCTTGAGCCAAATTTAAAACGATTAGATAAGTGCCAGCAAAAGAGCTAGTGGCGATCGTTTCTTCGTGATTATATTTGCCGTGAATAATCGAAGTGTGGTCGCTTTTTTTGTGTTTTTCCACGGAATTCCACACCTTAGAAACCCAGGGACAAGTAGTATCCACAATCATGCAACCCTTATCGTTAAGGATTTGCATTTCCGAGGCACTGGCCCCAAAAGCAGGTAAAATCACCACATCCCCCGATTCCACCACAGTAAAGTCTTTTTGGCCATTTTCCATCGGAATAAAACCCACGGCCATGGAGCGCAGACGCTGATTAACCGAGGGATTGTGAATAATTTCGTTAGTAATCCAGAGACGTTCCTGGGGAAAATGTTGACGAGTTTCGTAGGCCATAGCAACAGCGCGTTCTACCCCCCAACAAAAACCAAAAGCTTGAGCGAGATAGATCGTCACCTCACCCCGTTCTAAACGGTAATTATTTTCACGAATTTCTTGGATCAGGTCGCTTTGATACTCATTGGTCATCGCATCCATTACTTCTTCTTTGTGACCGAATCCCTTGCGGTTATAGTTATCCGATTGCTGTAGGGTGCGTTTAAAGGATTTTGTATCCATGATTCTCTGATAGGGGTATTGGTGGTGCTAAATTGGGCGAGACAGTAGCTTGCCATATATTTAAAATACCTTATCTAGTCAGCGCAGGAAGCTTTTAGAGACTAGAGAGAAATTCCTCGTCGATATCGTAACCAAACTGTTGAGCGAAAAATTTTAAGCGAGATAAAGCAGGAATTTGCTGACTTTTCAGCCAATCAGACAAAATAAAGAGTTTTTGCATCACAAAAATCTCTAAAGCTTCGGGATTATATTGAATTCCTTCCCCGCGATGGAATTGATGGGGGACCAACATAGCAGCATAACGGGCGATTTCTCCCTGTTTTGGGTCAAGAATAAAGATTAACCAAGGATAAACTGCATCCAAACGCAAAAACCACAGCCTGACTTCCGGTATCTCCGATAATTCCCGCATATCACCCTCCGCACGAGGATAATCTATCTCTAATTGTAGAGCTTGTTCCAATTTTGCGATCGCTGCCCGCGACTGATAATCTTGAATAATAGTCTCTAAAGATGAGAGATCGAGATTTTGAATCTGATTGGGGTTAAGAGCGATTTTGACAGTCATAGGAGCAAATAAAAGGTTATATCGGGCAAAATTACCGTTTTTTATCCCTAGATCGGCAATGATCTATCTCAGAAAATACTCTCGATCGGGACAAAAAAACTAAGTATGACTATTCTCTCACTCCAGAGCGAGAGAGGGAAACCAGACAAAAATCCTCATGATTGGATTTCTCCCACAATTTAATCTCCCCTGCACACCGGGGTAGTCAGCAAAATCGAGAACTAGGGACACGAATTATGGGAAAATAAGCTCATCTTCTCCGCTTTTATCCCATGCAAGCCAACTTTTTTACTAATATCCTCTTACCCGTTGCCCTAGGCGTTTTAATGTTAGGCATGGGATTAGGATTAATTCTCGCCGATTTTCAGCGTATCACCCGTTATCCCAAAGCAGTCCTGATCGGTTTAGTCAATCAAATTATTATTCTACCGATCGTCGGCTTTATTATTGTTTCTCTTTTGCCTCTCCGGCCAGAAATTGCCGTCGGTTTAATGATTGTCGCCATTTGTCCAGGCGGTCCTTCCTCCAATGTTTTAACCTATTTAGCTAAGGGAGATGTGGCCCTTTCTGTTACTTTAACCGCTTTTAGCAGCATCATCACCATTTTCACAATACCTTTTTTAGCTAGTTTCATTCTCCAGCATTTTATGGGTGAAAGTGCCGCCATCTCCCTACCCATTGGTTCCACTATGGGGCAGATATTTTTGATTATAGTTTTACCCCTGGTTATAGGTATGACTATCCGCCATTACTTCCCTTTACTGGCGAAAAGTCTGGAACCGATAACTAATCGTTTGGCTGTGATTTTTCTAGCAGTTATTATCTTCTTATTAATCCTGAGAGAATGGGAACGTTTACCTTTATTTATCGCTCAAACTGGCCTGGCAGTGATTATTTTAAATACGATTGCTTCCCTAATTGGCTTTTTCAGTGGTCGTTTATTTCAATTAACTATTGCCCAAAGAATTTGTATCGCCATCGAAGTGGGTATTCAAAGCGGCACTTTAGCTATTGGCATCACTGCCGGTTTATTAAAGAATCCCGAGCTAGCCATTCCCGCAATGGTCTATAGTTTATGGATGTATGTCAGCGCTTTTGTCGCTGTTTATTATGGTCGCAAAAAAGCAGCTTTGGTAAAATAGCTAAATGGAGTGATAGGATATAGCTAAAAACTGATAACTGATTATGTTAATTGGTAAATATTTAACCCTAGAAGAATTATCTACCTGTTCCCAAACCTATCAAAAGTATGCAGCACAAATCGATCCCTATCCAAAAAATCCTGCAACGATAACCGCTTGGCAAAATCTCGCTCACTTTATTATAGATCCAATTATTGATAATTTTGGTCGAGAAAGATTCCAATTAACCTACGGATTTTGTTCCAATGATCTGAGAAAATTTCTCCAAAAAAAAGACCCGATCACTGGCTTAAAAAACGGTAGAATCGATCCCAGTCGTGATCAACATTGCGCCCACGAAATTAATCAAAAAGGTCAATATTATTGTCAGCGATTGGGGGCAGCCTGTGATTTTCGGATTATCAATTTAACTAGCGATCGCCTGATAGATTGGATTTTAAACAAAAAATTACCCTTTGATTCTCTCTATTTTTACGGAATTAATCGCCCGATTCATATCAGCTACGGACCCCAACATAAACGAGATCTATGGACTTTTACCCCTAGAGGAACACCGACTAAAAAAGGTTTACAATCATGGTTAGAAGCCGCTAAATCTATCGATTCTGAAGCTAAAAAATCCCCCAAAATAGGGGGATAACCAAGACTTAAAACCGTCTTCTTTTAGATTTCTGGTTCCAGATCGTCCTCCTCGTCCTCATCGGCCGGTTCCGTGGGTAAAGGAACCGAACCCATATCTAATTTATCCCGCAATAACTTCTCAATTTCTGCCGCTACTTCTGGCCTTTCTTCGAGATATTTAACGGCATTATCGCGACCCTGGGCAATATTTTCGCCATTATAGCTATACCATGCCCCTTTACGAGTAACCACGTTAGTTTGTTCGGCGATATCGAGCATACAACCCACCTGGGAAATGCCTTTACCGAAGATAATATCAAATTCAGCAATCCGGAAAGGAGGCGCGACTTTATTTTTAGCCACCTTAACTTTAGCCCGAATTCCGTATTCCCCTTCCGTGCCTTTTTTCAAAGTTTGAATGCGACGGATATCTAAACGCACCGAGGCATAGAATTTTAAGGCCGTTCCCCCGGTGGTCACTTCAGGATTGCCGTAGGTGACACCGATTTTTTGCCGCAGTTGGTTGAGGAAAATCACCACACAACCCGATTTACCAATATTACCAGCAATTTTTCGCAGGGCTTTACTCATCAAACGGGCCTGCAAACCCACCTGATTATCCCCCATTTCCCCCTCAATTTCCGCCCGCGGCACTAAAGCGGCCACCGAGTCGATGACAACGATATCCACGGCCGAAGAACGCACTAACTGGTCAACTATTTCTAAGGCAGCCTCCCCCGTATCCGGTTGTGCCACCAGTAAATTATTGATATCTACCCCTAAATCTTCCGAATAGGTGGGATCTAAAGCGTGTTCCGCATCGACAAAGGCCGCCACTCCCCCAGCTTTCTGCACTTCTGCGATCGCATGGAGGGCTAAGGTGGTTTTTCCAGAACTTTCCGGCCCGTAAATTTCGACGATGCGGCCCTTCGGTAAACCGCCACCCAACGCCATATCTAGGGTTAAAGCACCACTAGGCACTGTTTCCACCCGCATCCGGGTGGCGTCTCCTAAACGCATAATCGAACCTTTGCCAAAGTTGCGCTCGATTTGATTTAAGACTAAACCTAAGGCCTTATCTCGATCGGAATTATTTGTCATTGTCGCCATTAATTTTCTCCCCAGTTTTCTTAAGTAGTACAGCAGTATGCAAAGATTGTAGCCTGTTTTAATCTTGATCACCAAAAAGTTAGAGACTTTTTCCAGAATGGTGATCAAAAATTAAAAGTTTTGATTTTTACAGCCAAGGCCGGCTCATCTGTTCTAATTGCGTCACCTCTCGCGCTTCTAAACTCCATCCTAACGCCCCGGCATTTTCAATCGCTTGGGCCGCAGTTTTTGCCCCCGGAATGGGAATCACATCCCCTTGGGCGATTAACCAATTGAGGGCGACTTGTGCGGGGGTTTTTTGGTATTTTTCGCCCAATTCTTGCATTACCCTTAAAATTGGGGCTATTTTCTCCAAACCTTCTTTTTTGAACCGCGAGTCAACTTTTCTGGCTCCATCGGGCAAATTCTGGCTTTCTGGGCTATATTTACCCGTCAGTAGTCCTTGAGCGAGGGGGCTGTAGGCGAGGATGGTGACACCTAATTCCTTGGCCGTGGCTAAAATTCCCTTAGTTTCTATTTTGCGATACAAAAGCGAATACTGCACCTGATTGACCGCTAAGGGAACCTCTTTTTTCGCCAAAATCTGGCTTGCTTGACGCATTTGCTCGGCGGAATAATTACTTACACCCACGGAACCAATCCGGCCGCGTTTTACTTCTTCCCCTAGGGCATTCATTAGGGTTTCTTGGCTAATTAGGAAGGTGAAGGGCCAATGTACTTGATAAAGAGCCATTTTATCGGTTTTTAGACGGTTTAAGCTCTCGGTAATGGCATTATGCACCGCATTCGCCCCAAATCGCCACGGTACGGGGGCAAATTTGCTGGCAATATCGATGGGAATATCGGTCTGTTGGGTAAATTTTCCTAAGAGTCGTTCCGATTCCCCCAGTCCATAGACTTCGGCAGTGTCAAAAAAGGTGATTCCTGCCTCTACTGCCGCTTTAAAGGCTTCCTCTACCTGACTAGCTCCGTATTCCTTGCCATAGTTCCAGAATAGTTTATCTCCCCATGCCCAAGTCCCGATTCCCAAGGCACTGACGGAAATTCCTGTTTGTCCGAGATTAGCGGTTTGTCTAGTCATATTCCCTACAAAGAATGACAGCGTTTCTCATTTAAAGTTGAAGTGTAACCTATATTTGGTCTGACTCCCCACTAAACCCCTTTTTTGATTCCTGGAAATTCCCACCCATAATTAATGGGAAAGGACTTGACTTTGCCGGCGACTTGCGCTATGCTTTTCTTATAATGGAAATCTGTGCAAAATTTTTTTAGACACACAGATTTCCATTATGAATAAAATCTTTTAAAAATATTATCGCAAAATCTCCCGATAAAAGCAAGCAAAATTTTGCCGATAATTGTTAAGTTTTGTTAACCAAGAAATACAGAGATCAGCAAGGTAAAAAATCGAAGTCTCTTGCTGATCCTGTTTGTCGCTTAACCTTATGATTAGGTTAGGCGAATTTTGCGCTTTGACTAATTGTTAGTGCTAACTTCCGTGGTTTCAACAATTGCCGTCGGTTGGCAGGGAGTGGGTTGAAATTTCTCTGGAAAAGAGAAGCCTAAAAATGATGCGATCGCAAACATGGTGCTGATAATTTTGGCAAGACTAACAAGGTCTTCTCTGTACTTTAACCAATATTTATACATAATCATCAATCCTTTTACTTAGGAGGTGAACTATCTTTAGATTAAAAAAAATCTGATTATTTGTCGTTACTCAAAAGTCATGAAAATGGTACTTTTTTTAGGTACTCTCAAGTAACCTGACAGGGTACTGAAAAGTAATCTTAAGTCCTGCAACCCTTAAAAAATGATGATAAATGAACTAAAAATGACTGAAATTAAAACCATTTCATGGACTGAATTAGAAATGCTGGTTAATGATCTGAAAAAAAAGCATACAAACAAGGGATTAACGGACTTGGAGACAAAAATATTAAAAGGTATTTTTGATGATAAAACATATCGTGATCTAGCGGAAGAAATTAGGACAGAAGAACAGTCAATCAAGAATGCGGCTTCTAGTTTATTTAAAATCTTGTCAGCGCAAACAGATGAAAAGATTGGAAAGAGTAATCTGATTACTGCTTTGGCAAGGTATAGAGATAATTCTCAGACATTTGATCATAACAATAAACCTCAACCTCAGCAATCAGATAAAGTTTTTGAATTAGTTATTGAGGTAGGGATAGACGACCTGACACCAGAGAAAATTGATAAGATTAACAACCTTATTCAAAAAATCGCCAGAGACAACACGATCAAGCCTATTATGAAACTTAAAGGCAGTATTCGGCTATTTTTAGAAGGTTCAGAAGATGGACTACAGCGCCTAGCAGATTTACATCAATCGGGGGAATTGCAAGCCCTTCTCAATGAACTTAAATCAGACGATATACCCGAAATTGTCGTCACAAAAGCAGAGTTAACTACAGATGCAAAAGTTATTGAAAAAGCCGAATTAATTAAGGCAATTCGAGAGGGAACAATCGATAAGAAAACTCTACAACAAGTTGATTTAAGTGGGGCTATCCTGATTGGGGCTATCCTGATTGGGGCTATCCTGAGAGGGGCTAACCTGAGAGGGGCTTACCTGATTGGGGCTATCCTGATTGGGGCTATCCTGAGAGGGGCTAACCTGAGAGGGGCTGACCTGAGTTGGGCTAACCTGAGTGAGGCTTACCTGAGTGAGGCTGACCTGAGTTGGGCTAACCTGAGTAGGGCTAACCTGAGTAGGGCTGACCTGAGTGGGGATTTCCTGAGTTTGGCTAACCTGAGAGGGGCTGATCTGAGTGGGGCTAACCTGAGTGGGGCTAACCTGAGTGGGGCTATCCTGAGATGGGCTAACCTGAGTGGGGCTATCCTGAGTGGGGCTAAACTGAGAGGGGCTGACCTTAGATGGGCTAACCTGAGTGAGGCTGACGTTGAAAACGCTATCTTTATCGATGCAACGGGGATCACCCCCGAACAAAAACGGGATTTAATTCGACGAGGGGCAATTTTTGGGGATAATTCTAACGATCGCAGTAAAGTATTAGTTTAAAACAGCCTTTGATCTCCACCTTCAGCAGAGATTTAGGTAGGGTTGGCTGAATAAATGTGAAATATAGACGAGACAAGGGGTTTGGCAGCCTGTTTGGCCAAGCAGCTGCAAGATTTTCAAGCTGGTGGCTCAAAAACCTTGTATCTTAACCGGCGATCGCTCCTACTTTTTCAGCCAACCCATAATTAATCAGGGTAAGAGCATCTCAATTAGGCTTGACAAAAGGCTTTCAGCACAGCCATCATATAGTCATTATCCATGGCCGCCCGTTTACTTTTTTGTGCCAGACCACGTCGGTAAGTAGATTCCTGGTTAAGAGCGTTAAGTGCTACTCGTCTCAAGAAGGCTCCCATTACGAGGGCTGTGACCGGAGCGAATCCGAGATTTATCTTCATTAAAAGTAACATCTAAAATCCAATGAGCCTGATTTTCAATGCCCCAATGTTTACGAATAGCATTACCTATTTTTTGAGCATCAGCGGGGAGAGAACTGAGATAAAATTGGACTTCACAAGTGGTTTTATTCCAAAGATGACGAACTCGTTTAACCATGATAATACTTTGAAGTCCTTGCCATTGAGCCTGTTGATAAAGACCGCCGAAAGCTTCTAAGGGTACAGCCCAACACCAACGTTTTTCGAGGCGATGATGACCTTTTTCCAGACGGTAATCATAACTAAATTGAATACCATCAAATTGATGTGCTTGAGCTTGCTCAAACCAGTTTTTGACCTGAGTATAAAGAGTCGGATGATTAGCTTTAAGGGCGACAACGTAGTCAGCTTTTTTGGCTTGAATATGATTAATAATCGCCGTTTGAGTTCCCAGAGCATC
Organism: Microcystis viridis FACHB-1342; assembly: GCF_014698335.1. Taxonomy (GTDB): domain Bacteria; phylum Cyanobacteriota; class Cyanobacteriia; order Cyanobacteriales; family Microcystaceae; genus Microcystis; species Microcystis ichthyoblabe_A. The sequence continues at coordinate 15,942 of NZ_JACJSV010000058.1, forward strand.
AAGGGTGATAATTGCCCCTTGAAGGTCTAACAGTTCTAGTAAAGCGGGAATAGCAGTAATCTCATTGGATTTATCTTCCACCTTGACTTGTCCTAAAACTAATTTCTGCTCCCCCGCCCAAGCCGTCACTAAATGCAAGGCTTTAATTCCTTGATTACGGTCGTAAGAACCTCTGAGACTTTTCCCGTCTATGGGAACTATTTCCCCCGAAAGAGAACCGATTAAATGAGGCAGCCATTGAGACAAAACTTTGGCCAAAACTTCCGGGTTAATCCGTTCAAAAACCCGCCGAAAAGTATCATCAGAAGGAATGCCATTAGGTAATTCTAAAAACTCAGATAACCAAGACTGCTTACTGAGTCCATAATTTTCCATGTCTTCCCAACCTTCGGCTCCTGCTATAACGGCTAAAATAGCAATGACTAAAATATCAGTTAATAAATGTTTTTGGGTTCGGGACACTCTCGGGTCAGGAATATCTTGAAGATAAGTCAATAAACTAGCTTGAATTTCATTGATTGATGTTAAAGGAAGCTCAGGTTTTAGTTGAGCTTTATTTCCGGTGGGGAGAACGGGAGCAAAACCTTTACCCATGAGCTATTTCCTCATTAATTTTCATCAACAACAGTGAGACTAAGGCTAATTATAAATTATACAGAGGTAGCAGCGGCTAAGTCTGGGTACTGGCAGTGCGGGACGGTGCTATGGCGATTTGATTACCCTATTCAGAAATCTTTGTCAACTACAATGATTAGCCGACAATGAATCGCCGATAGCTGATAGCAGGCGTTGGGTTTCATACTTCAACCCAGCCACTTAACTGCTGTAAATCCGACAGCAAGCTGACTCAGCAATTTAAGCGAAAATTCTGCCATTCTCTAGAATGCCATTCCGGGTTAATCTGGGTTTTGTGACAATTTATGGCTAAATTTTAAGAGGCAGTATGGAACGCACTTTCTTAATGATTAAACCCGACGGTGTACAACGCAATCTGGTGGGGGAAATTATTCAACGCTTTGAAGCTAAAGGTTTTACGCTGGTTGGGTTGAAAATGATGCAGGTTTCTAGCGAATTAGCGGAAAAACACTACGCTGTTCATAAAGAAAGACCTTTTTTCCCTTCGTTGGTCGATTTTATTACTTCCTCCCCCGTGGTGGCTATGGTTTGGCAAGGAGAAGGAGTAATTGCCTCCGCTAGAAAAATTATTGGCGCCACTAATCCCCTCAATGCTGAACCTGGTACGATTCGCGGTGATTTTGGTATTAGTGTCGGACGCAATCTTATCCATGGTTCCGATGGTCCAGATACCGCCAAAGATGAAGTTAGTCTCTGGTTTAGCGATGCAGAATTGGCTAATTGGACTCCCTCCATCACTCCCTGGGTCGTAGAGTAAATCCCTTTGAAGCAGTCAGGAGTCAGGAGATAGGAGTCAGTATTCTCCGAGTCAGCTTTTTTCTCCCTTCTCCCTTCTCCCCTCTCTGCAATAACTACTGCTGCATACTTTGTGCTTTTTGTCAAAAAAACTTTTTTTTTGCGACAAAACTACACAAAAAAAAGATCATCGTTGTGGGTGAAATTGACTGATTTACCTGTCTGAATTAGGATCACTCTCTAGGTGTGGCAAGGGTTTCAACCATTGCTGCCTAAGAAAGCACAAAATACCCCATTATGAAATTCAGTAAAATCGCTGTAACCATGATAACATCGTTGTCAAATAAAAATCTTTCTCAATTAATTCTTAAGAATTTGTAAATATTGCGAAATGTTAATTTAAATATTCTCAAGTTTTTGGAGTCAATAAATAACTTTTGCTTATCTTTGTCTAACATTGAGTTAGGAGATAGGAGTCAGGAGATAGGAGATTATTTTATTTATTCTCCCCACACCCCACACCCTACACCCTACACCCCACACCCCACACCCTACACCCCACACCCCACACCCCACACCCCACTTCCCCAATGGCCAATCAAGGTTGGATTTATCGAGATAAAATTAGCAAAAATCAGGCAGGATTAAGCCTATTAGCCTACTATGCGGGCAAATATCCCCATTCTAGCCCAGAAGAATGGCTCGATCGCATTTTATCAGCAGCAATTCTCGTCAACGGTCGTCCCGCTTACCCCGATACAGTCTTAGAAATCGGGCAGCAATTGACCTATCAGCGCCCGCCTTGGACAGAACCGGATGTACCGCTCTTTTTTGAGGTACTCTACGAGGATACCGAGGTGTTAGTGGTGGCGAAACCTTCGGGATTACCCGTGTTAGCGGGGGGTGGATTTCTCGAACATACTCTCATCCATTTGGTACATCAGCATTATGCCGAGGTCACTCCCTATCCAATTCATCGTCTTGGTCGCGGCACTTCCGGCATAGTCTTAATGGCGAAATCAAAGCCCGCTAGAGCTAAATTGAGTCAACAGATGCGAGAGGGGAAAATTACCAAAATATATCGAGCTTTAGTTGGTCAGGGCGACATACCGGATAATTTTAGTATTAATCAAGCGATCGGGAAAATCGCCCATCCCATTTTAGGCTACGTTTACGGTGCGCTCACAGATGGGTTATCGGCCCGCAGTGATGGTCGAGTCTTAAAAAAACATCCCGATAGTACACTATTAGAAGTAGAAATTTTTACGGGCAGACCCCATCAAATTCGCATTCATCTAGCCTTTTTTGGCTATCCTTTAATCGGTGATCCCTTGTATGGTCTGGGGGGATTACCGCGACCGGATGCAGTGCCGGGAGATTGTGGTTATTATCTCCATGCCAATCAAATCGTTTTTAATCATCCCAGTACAGGGGAAAGAATCTCTATTTGTTGTCCAGCGCCGCCGGAATCAGTTATCAGTTATCAGTTCACTGAGAAAACTCCCCACACCCTACACCCCACACCCCACACCCTACACCCCACACCCCACACCCCACACCCCACACCCTACACCCCACACCCTACACCCCACACCCTGCCACCACCGAAAAACTTTTTGCCGCAGACCCTATTTAAAACTCCCCAAGCTCGATCGCCAGTGATCACTAAAAGACTACTTCGGTAATCACACCCTGAATCGCCCCGAACCGAGAGCGAGAACCTAAGACAATTCGATACAATATTGTCAACAAGCATTAAGCGATTTAAACTATCGATCGAAGGTAAAAGTCCCGAAGTTATCGAAATCTAGGGGGAGACAAAAACAAGCATGGGTAGAGTAGTAGGCATTGATCTAGGGACAACTAACTCCGTCGTCGCCGTGATGGAAGGCGGAAAGCCAGTGGTCATCGCCAACTCGGAGGGCATGAGAACCACTCCTTCTGTGGTCGGTTTTAATAAAGATGGGGAGTTAGTGGTCGGTCAGATGGCCCGGCGACAAGGGGTACTTAATCCCCAAAACACCTACTATGCAATCAAACGCTACATAGGTCGTCGCTACTCGGAATTAAACCCCGAATCGAAGCGCGTCCCCTACACCATCCGCCGGGATGAGATGGGTAATATCAAAATTAAATGTCCCCGTCTGCAAAAAGAATTTGCCCCCGAAGAAATTTCCGCCCTAGTTTTACGCCGATTAGCCGAAGAAGCCAGCCGTTATCTAGGGGAAGAAGTTACCGGGGCTGTCATCACCGTCCCCGCCTATTTTAATGACTCCCAACGTCAAGCCACCCGGGATGCGGGCCGAATTGCGGGGTTAGAAGTGATGAGGATTCTCAACGAACCCACCGCCGCTGCCCTAGCCTACGGTCTCGATGAACAGGAAAGCAAGAAAATCCTCGTTTTTGACCTGGGGGGCGGTACTTTTGATGTTTCTATCCTGGAAGTGGGTGACGGCGTTTTTGAGGTGAAAGCCACCAGTGGCGACACCCAATTAGGCGGTAATGATTTCGATAAAAGAATCGTCGATTGGTTAGCCAATCAATTTTTGGAACAGGAAGGCGTGGAGCTGCGCCAAGACCGGCAAGCACTACAAAGACTGACAGAAGCGGCAGAAAAAGCCAAAATTGAACTATCTGGGGTCAGCGTCACCGATATTAATCTACCCTTTATCATCGCCACGGAAGACGGACCCAAACACATCGAAACTCGCCTGAGTCGGGCCCAATTTGAGGAATTATGCGGCGATTTAATCAGTCGTCTCCGTCGTCCTCTCAAACGGGCCCTTTCCGATGCCGGTTTGTCCCCCGTCCAACTAGACGAAGTGGTACTGGTGGGCGGTGGCACGCGGATGCCGGTGGTGAAGGATTTGGTGCGGAGTTTTATCGATAGGGAACCCAATCAAAATGTTAACCCTGATGAGGTTGTAGCGGTCGGGGCGGCTATTCAAGCGGGAATTTTGGGCGGCGAGGTCAAAGACGTGCTGCTACTCGATGTGACCCCTTTATCCTTGGGTTTAGAAACCATCGGCGGTGTGATGAAAAAGTTAATCCCCCGCAATACCACTATTCCCGTCCGCAGATCTGACCTTTTTTCCACTTCCGAAAATAATCAAACTGTGGTGGAAATTCACGTTTTGCAGGGGGAAAGGGAAATGGCCAGCGATAATAAATCCCTGGGACGTTTTAAATTAACCGGTATCCCCCCCGCACCCCGGGGTATTCCCCAAGTGCAGGTGTCCCTCGATATCGATGCTAACGGTATTCTACAAGTCACCGCTAGGGATAAAATGACCGGACGGGAGCAAAGTGTCACCATTCAAGGCGCTTCTACCCTCAGCGAAGGGGAAATTAACCGCATGATCGGCGATGCTGCCCGATTTGCGGAAGCAGATCGTACCCGTCGCGAAAAGGTGGATAAACGCAATCGCGCCCGCTCTCTGGTGGATCAAGCCCAACGACGCTTAAAAGATGTTACTCTCGATTTTGGTAATGAGTTCACCCGTTCCTATCGTCGTCAAATTGAGTCTTTGAGTACGGAAATTATCGACGCTTTGGAGAAAAATGATGACCGTCGCATCGATCGCGCCCAGGCAGACCTACAGGATGTTATCTATGAATTAAATCGCGAGGTACGCCTACAATACGACGAGGAAGACGAGGGCTTTTTTAGCGCTATTCGCAAGACTTTTACTGGAGATAAGGAAGATGATCTTCCCTCCGAACCGCGTCGCGATCGTTATCGTCAGGATTATCGTCCCAGTACACCGGGTTATCAAAGTGATTATCGACCCAATTATTCGGCTAATCAAGATAGTTATCGCCCCCGCAATCAGGACAATTACTATAATGGCCGCGATAGCGATTGGCAAAGTCCCCCCCCTTCGGAGGAAAAAAGTTATAACAATAGTAAAAGTAACCGCAGCAGCGGCAATCGTTCCCGCAATATTCCCCCCCAAAATAACTGGGATGATGAGGATGATGATTGGTTTTAATCAGTGATCAGTAAACAGTGATCAGTAATCAGTGAAAAGACAGTGGGAAACTACTATTTAATACTGCTCGCTTAATACATACTGCTCACTTAAAACTCAAATCTGATAACTGATAACTGATAACTGATAACTGATAACTGAATATATGCCACAATTAGTTAATTATTATGATGTTTTAGGAGTATCTCGCACGGCTACTGGTGACGAGATAAAAAAGGCTTTTCGACGACTGGCGCGTCAATATCATCCTGATGTTAATCCGGGGGATAAATCGGCCGAAGAAAAGTTTAAAGATATTAATGAAGCTTATGATGTTCTCTCCGATGAAGAAAAACGGGTTGAGTATAATCGTTCCTTGACGGGGATTAAGCGCCGTGGGATACGTCCGGGGGAAAAAGCGAATGGTAACGGTAATGGAAAAATGCCCCGTACAGAACAGGATTTATGGAAGTTTAAAGATTTTAATAACCTTAATACTAAGCGTGCTAAAATTGCCTCCTCTCCCCGTTTAACTCGTCGAGATGTGGAGGCGAAATTGACTTTACCTTTAGAGAAAGCCTATCAAGGTGGCAGACAAAGAATTCGTCTGGAAGATGGTAGATCAATAGAGGTTGATATGCCGGCAGCCATGATCGATGGGCAGAAAATTCGTCTCAAAGGTCAGGGTATTGAAGGGGGTGATTTATATTTAAAAATAACTATCGCTAGGCATCATTTTTTTAGGATTCAAGGTTCTGATATTGTCTGTCAAGTACCAATTACTCCTAGCGAGGCAATTGTGGGCGGTTTTGTGGAAATTCCCACCATTGACGGGTTAGTTAAAATGATGATTCCTAAGGGAGTTAAAAGCGGTCAAAGATTACGTTTGGCTAATAAAGGTTATCCCACTTCCCAAGGAGAAAGGGGCGATCAATTAGTGGAAATTATCTTAGTTAATCCTCCCAATCCTAGCCCAGAAGAATTAGAACTTTATCAAAAAATACGGGCGATCGAAACTTTTAATCCTCGTCAAGGTTTATAAAGATTATGCTAGGTGGGTTACGGTCTATTTTTTATTGATCAGAAGTCAGTTATCAGTATTCAGTATTCAGTAGTTAGTATTCAGAAGACAGCTTTTTCTCCCTGCTCCCCCGCAATGGCTCGACTGAGCATCGCCGAACGTCGCACACGAAGTGGTCTCCCCACTGATAACTGATAACTGATAACTGATAACTGAAAAATACCCTTAATTCCTGTCTTTTTATGATCAATATAATTGACACAATTAAACCTTTTTATCCTCTAGCTTTCAAGGCTATTCGGGGCAATTTAGAAGGAACACAAAAACAATTATTAAATACTCTGCAAAAAATCGATCGCTCGCGGGGGGAATTTTGGGGACAATGGTTAATCTCACAATTATCAGAATCCCTCAGTTTTAGCGATTCTCGCCTATCTCAAAGCCTCTGGGGGTTAAATTTCCCCAATCCCGTCGGATTGGCGGCAGGATTCGATAAAGACGGTTTAGGGGCAGGACTTTGGCATAATTTCGGCTTTGGTTTTGCCGAGGTGGGTGCTGTCACCCTAGAAGGGCAACCGGGCAACCCAAAACCGAGATTATTTCGTTTACCGGAAGATTTGGCGGGATTAAACCGTATGGGGGCAAATAACCTCGGTGCGCCGGTTCTAGCGGCAACTCTCCAACAATCTTGGCAACGACAACCCCGACAGATTCCCATCGGTATTAACCTCTGTAAATCGAAAAATACACCCCTAGAAAAGGCTCCGGAGGACTATTTAGGCAGTTTTCGCTATTTATTCCCCCATGCCGATTATTTTGTCGTTAATGTTAGTTCTCCCAATACTCCCGGTTTGCGTTCCCTGCAAAGTGGTGAACAACTCGATAAAATCCTCGACATTTTACAAACAGAAAATCAAGGCAGAAAACCCCTATTAGTGAAAATTTCTCCCGATCTGGAATGGGAAGATATCAGAACAATTATTGAGTTAGCTTTCTCCTATCAATTAGCTGGAATTGTCGCTACTAATACCACCACTAAACGCACGGGATTAAAAACCACAATTCTGCCTGAAACCGGTAAACCAATCACTGAAGAAGCAGGGGGAATTAGTGGGCAACCTTTGCGGGAACGTTCCACAGAAGTGATCCGTTTTATCTATCGGCAAACCCAAGGCAATTTACCAATAATTGGAGTGGGAGGCATTTTTTCTCTCGATGATGCTTGGGAAAAAATTACCGCCGGTGCGAGTTTATTACAGATTTATACCGGTTGGTTATACCGAGGACCCTGGCTAGTATCAAATATTTTACAAGGATTAACAGAAAAATTGGAGGCTAATGGGTTGACTAATATTAATCAAGCGGTGGGTTGGCAAGCTAACCAAGAATGAGCCAATTTTCTCCGGTAATTAGCAATAATTTCGGAAAAATTAGCTGAAATGTTGTCTGTCACCTTTGGGGATAAGATAAGATAATTAGGATAACTACAATAGGACTAATCTAGAGACTACAACCGCAGACAAATCGATCGCCAAGTATGGAACTTTTTAACCAAACCACAATTCTATGTCAAAAAAATCATTTTTACCCGGTTGTTTAGTCGTCCTAGGACTAACAGCAGTAACCGCAGGAGGTGTCTATCTTTATCTACGAGGACAGCTACCTTGGCAAAGATTCACCCCCTTGCAATCGGCAAAAGTTATCCCAGAAACTGCCTTTGCTAGTAGTTTTGTCTCCACGGATGCAAAAGCTTGGTCAGTGTTAGCTAAATATGGTACACCAGAATCGCGAACTGCGGTTAGTCAGGGACTAGAAGAATTACAAAAAAATATCTTCACTGATAAGATTGATTATCAACGGGATATCGAACCTTGGATCGGTAGTATTAGCTTTGCTTTTCTTCCCGCAGCTACCCCCGGACAATCGGAATTATTAACGGTTATCGGGATCAAAGATAAAATTAAAGCGTCAGAATTCCAGAAAAAACTAGGACAACAAGTTAATCGCAAAACTAGCACCAGTGACTACAAAGGTATTACAATTACTGCTATAGATTGGCAGGATAATACCACCATTTATACTGCCGTTACTGGTGATTTTTTGTTGATATCCTACGATAAAAAGGTGTTAGAAGCGGCGATCAATACCTATCAAGGACAGCCATCTTTTAGCAGTAAACCGGAAGTGAGAAAACTGCTTTCCCAATCCCTCAACCTACCCAATACCCTAGCAACAATTTATATTGATGATTATGCCAAAATCTTGGGACCAGATGCTAATTTATCTCCCCAAAGTCGGCAAGAATTAGCAAAAATTCAAGATATTGTCGCAGGAGTGGGTGTCACCGATACGGGATTACAATTACAAATGGTGGCTAAACTTGCTCCTGAAACTATTTCTAACCTACCTTCCCCTAGCAGAAATCAAGTTTTAAATTATTTACCCGGAGATACCATCGCACTTTGGAGTGGGAATAATCTTAAACAGGGATGGGAAGAAGCAGAAAAACAGTCCCAAACTAACCCAGAATTACAAGCTTTTCTGCGTCAGATCCGTGAGAATTTTCAGATGGCAACTCTTGACGCGGATAAAGAAGTTTTTAACTGGATGGATCGAGAATTTGCCTTCGGAATTATCCCTAACCAGCAAGCAGTGGGAGGGTTAGGTTTTGGGGGAATGATGATCTGGCAAACTGGCGATCATAAAGCGGCAAAAACTACCCTCGATAAGTTAAATGAATTGGTGAAAACTGTTCCCTTTATCACCATAAAAAACAGTCAAATTTCTGGCCAAGATGTGACTGAATGGAAAGCGGAAGAACAAGCGATTTTAACCTATGCTTGGCCTAATAATGATACCCTAAAAATGACCGTCGGAATTCCCTATCAACCCCAACCGAATCAACCGATTAGCAAAAGTGAGAATTTCCAAGCATCGATCGCAAATTTGCCTAAAAATAATCTCGGTTATTTTTTCATCGATGTGGAGCAAATTATTGCTAAAGCAGGGGGAATTAATAATCTTCCTGCCACGGAATTAACCCCAGAAGCAAAGGCCTTTTTAGAATCGGTACGCGGCATCGGAATTACTGCCACTATGCCTGATAAAACCACCAGTAAAATTGATGTTTTATTTTCCCTGAAACAAACTCCCTAAAAAGTAACCGACTAGATAAAGCGATCCACAGAGAATTATCTGACTATCGGCAGATTCTTGGATGGCTTTTTTTAGTCCTAAAAATACATCAGAACAAGTCTCTAGGTGAGATAATTCTGGACAAATTGAAGCCGCTAATTCCGCTAAGGTTTCAGGATTGGCACTGCTATGATCTGGGACAGGAACTAAATATAAACTATCGCCTTTTCTTAATAAAGCTTGGAATATTTCTCGATGATCTTTCGTCGATAAAATACCCATCACCCAGATAATTTTTGGAGCCTTTAAACTATCTACATACTGCCTTAAACCAATGGCAGCAGCAGGATTATGAGCGCCATCTATTAAAATTTCTCGCTGACACCAATTAACGGTTTGTAAACGTCCTAACCAGCGAGTTTTTGCCATTCCTTCCCGCACGACTTCATCGCTAATTTGCCAACCTTGCTGACGTAAAATATTAACAACAGCGATCGCTATAGCCGAATTAGTTAATTGAAAATCTCCCGCTAAGGATAAAGGGTATTCTAAACCTTGATATTTAGCCCGATTATCGGCAATTTTTTCGGCAGCTTCTACCCATACCGTTGGACAATTTAACAGCTTGATTCTCTCCCTAACTACCCCCTGCGCTGATTCCGGTAATTGTCCGATAACTGCGGGACAATTCGCTTTTAATATCCCCGCTTTCTCCCCGGCAATATCGGCAACCGTGGGACCTAAATTTTGCCAATGTTCCCGACTAATAGAAGTGATGACAGTAACTAAAGGTTGAGCGCAAACATTAGTCGCATCCAATCTTCCTCCTAAACCCACTTCCATCACGGCAATATCCACCTTTTCCTGAGCAAAATACAGCCAAGCAGCGGCAGTAATTACCTCAAATTGAGTAGGACTTTCCTGCTGGGGATCGATAAGCGATTGTATATATTTAAGCAGGTTTTCTAAAGTCGCGGTTTCAATATTTTCGCCATTAATAGAGATTCTTTCTGTCCAATCAATTAAATGGGGAGAAATATAACGTCCGACTTTGTAACCGGCGGTACTGAGAATAGAGGATAGATAGGCACAAACTGAACCTTTGCCATTAGTTCCCGTGACATGAATAATCGGAATTTTATCTTGGGGATTGCCTAAAATCTCCAGCAGATTTTTTATTCTTTCTAAACCGAGATTGACACCAAAACGCTGAAAAGGTTGCAGTAAAGAATCGATAGTCATGGTTGGCAAACTATAAATAGGGTTTGCGGCAAAAAGTTTTTCGGTGGGGGTAGGGTGTGGGGTGTGGGGTGTAGGGTTTTACCGATTTTCATCTGCTCAATTACCTAATTTTCAGGGAAAAAGTCCAGGGATTTTCCCCCTGATCACTCCCAGACGAGGCACTTTTGGATTTCAAAAAGGTCTAAAAGTTTTATCCAACAAGGTTTTTAGATTTATTCAGCAGACCCTAAATAAAGGAATCCGGCTAGGATCGATACTCCTACCGGCACTGATGACCCTTTCTGTGGGGGGCAATGTCTAAAGTTTGACTAAAATGCTCGGTTCTTTTTGGATCGGTAAAACATCAAGAGAGTCAATATTAGCGCAGTATTTTAAATCTTCTTGACAGTGGAGACGCAAGAGGCGCTGACCATGACTACAACTGTGGAACATTCCTAAAAGATCATTTTGCCATTGACGATAAAGAGCGATCGAGGCGATAACCTCATCATTACCGATCGCCATTTGCCCCGATTGTTCTTGTAGCGCATCGGCGATCGCTCCAGCACAGGCCGTATCTTCCAAAGAATAACCCCCTTCCCAACCAGAGCCAACAATCCAGACGGTATCGGGCTGCTTATCCAATAAGTAATTAACCGCAGCTTGCCGATTGATCATGGCCGCAGTGATCACGATTGGGGATTCTTCCACTCTTTGCAGAGCGCGAGTGCCGTTAGTGGTGCTGATAAACAGACGACGACCTTTCATTAAATCAGGGGTACAATCGAGGGGAGAATTGCCCAGATCGCAGCCTTCTACTTTCGCACCGCCTCTTTCTCCTGCCCGGAGACGTTTTGCCGGTTGCCAGGTATCGCTCACCTGCATCAGGGTTTTCAGATCGCTAAAGGTTTGCACTGCTTCCGCACCGGCATTGAGGGCAGTGGCGATCGTGGTTGTCGCTCTTAAAACATCGATAACGACGGCGCAATCGGGTAGAGTATGGACGGGGGTAAGTTCGGGAGTATGATAAATGAAAACCTGCACGAGTTATACCAAGTAAAAAGTAAAAGGGGGAATAAGCTCAACATACCGCCGCTCGGCGTTGCGCTGGCAGAAGAAAGACAAGGCCGATTTTATCACGATGGATGTCAGCTAGTTAAGCTGTTCTTAATTCAAATTGCTTGTTGAGATCAGGCAAGGGGGGGCTAATCTCAGAATAAGCGGTTTAAATACGTCTTAGCTTATTACTTGAAATACCCACGCGGGGCTCTTCTGGTTTATATGTGGAAACGAAGCCTATACTGATAGTTTCTTCGGCAAAATAGTCGTAAAAGTCCTTCTCAGTCAACATTTCACGATTCCATAAGCAAAAATTATCACACAAAGTCGAGAAGAGCCGTATAGCTGATTTTGAGTCAATAAATTTGATCGAGGATTCTCAAGTTTATCTTTTTTTAATCAAAAGAGTTAGTCATAATAACTAATCTTTAATCTTCTGCCAATATTTATTATGAATAGATTGATAAAGCCTGTTCCCAAGCCACTAAAAGCCTATCTCTCTTGAAATTGTCTGAGAGTACATCCTGTTAATTTAGCTAATTTTTCTGCTTCTTACGTCGATAAAACTATCAGTTTTTCCCAACGTTCAGCTAACCACCTCTGTCCCTCCGTTATTGAGAGAAAACCCAAACCTCTGAAAAGATTCAATCCTATGGTTGTGAGAATTGACCAATTGCTTGCCGGCTCTTCTCGACTTTGTGTGATAATTTTTGCTTATGGAATCGTGAAATGCTTATCGGGTAACACTTTTAGGACTATTTTGTCGAAGAAACTATCAGTATAGACCTCGTTTCCACACAGAAACCAGAAGAGCCGAGGTTTAAAGACTGATTCGAGCCAATTATTTTTATTAATAAACATTTTACACAATTCATACCAGGTAAGCAACAGAGCTACGCCACTACTACCGAATCATTACCGATTCCCTTTTAAATCTTCGCTATTTATAGAGGAATATGAGTAATCCGGTCTTGATAATCTTGGGCATCTCCTAATCAAGCAATGAGAATTACTTAATACTGATTAATAATTTTCTGCCGCTGCCCTTTCTGCCTTTAATTTCCGCATTTTCTCCACAAAAGCGGGGGGTTCATACTAAATCCGTTGAGTATAGGCTAGTTATACAGAGAAAAACAAACGTTCGCCTCTAGCAAGATTTACCTAATTTAAAGGTATATTAGGAACGTAGAATATCGGACAAAATATCTATAATTAAAGTTTGAGTTTTTAATGATAATGAGCCTAGTTCACGCTGAATCAGTGAAGATCGAAGTGTTACTAAATGATCAAGTCTGATGGCTGAGGATTGGCGAAGACCACTTATCATAAAATCTGGACTTTCTGGTCTCAGAATAATATCTGTACGAAGGGGATTTTCGGGAATACGACTGGTGATCAGAGCAAAGATAATGTGTTGATAGCCTCCAATTTTATTGGTTAAGCAATAAGCGGGGCGAACTTTACTGGAAGATAAATCGTCGAAGGGAAATTGAATTAAAACGATTTTACCCTTCATTGCTTACAGGTTGTCCATCGTTTAGAGTATAAATATCTTCTTCGGTATCATGCAGAAAAGCAAAGCTAGGGTTATGAGAAACGGCATCTAGCCAGTTTTTTTCGTTCAGTTCATCCTCCGACATCAAAAGAATGACGCGCACAAACCGATCTTTTTCTTGGGGAATAGGATGATCAAGTTGAATTTGCCCTTGGGTATTGAGGATACCAGTGGTTTCAATCGCACGCATAGCAAAGTCTAAAGGGAGTAACTCGATTCTAACATTAAAAATGTGGCTACTATGAAATTAGGATTAAAGGAACGGGGAATGGGGAACAGAGTAAAGTAAATGTTTACAGATAGTTCTAACAATCCAAAAGAAGACTTCAGGAGGATCAATCCAAAATTATCAAATCATCGCCTAATTCAGCAACGCTTATCATAATTCTAACAACAAAAAAGCACCCCCTCGCGGGAGTGCCTTTTCGTTCAGACTAGAACTTAACCATTGATAGCAGGAGCAGTCAGAGCTACAGGAGCCTGTTCACCACTAGCCAAGTCTAAGGGGAAGTTGTGAGCATTGCGCTCGTGCATTACTTCCATACCGATACCAGCGCGGTTTAACACATCGGCCCAAGTACCGATTACACGACCTTGAGAATCGAGAATCGACTGGTTGAAGTTGAAACCGTTGAGGTTGAACGCCATGGTGCTAACACCCATTGCCGTAAACCAGATACCGATTACCGGCCATGCACCTAAGAAGAAGTGCAGGGAGCGGCTATTGTTGAAAGAAGCGTATTGGAAGATTAAACGTCCGAAGTAACCGTGAGCGGCAACGATATTGTAGGTTTCTTCCTCTTGACCGAATTTGTAACCGTAGTTCTG
>NZ_JACJSV010000059.1 GCF_014698335.1 Microcystis viridis FACHB-1342
GTTGACTAACTTCCTTCAATATTAGGTCAGTCTCCTTCAGTTGTTTGTCAGTTTCTTTTTGAGCAGCAGTTAATTCGGCTTGAGCAGTGGCTAATTCGGCTTGAGCAGTGGCTAATTCGGCTAAGATTTGCCATACGTCTTCGGATGTAGTTGCCATAGATAATTTTTTCCTGATGTCACCTATTTACTATTTTATTGGATTTCTGCGCTTGCTGAAGGCACTGGGGAGCAGACTGCTGATTCAATTGGGTAAGGTGGAGGCTAATTCATAGAACAAGAATCACCGCCACCACTGACTAACATCCCTAATTCCCTGATACACTTCTCTTAAAGCGACCTCCCCCCCAAAATGAAGGATTAAAGGCGCTAAGTTGGGAATAGTTTCGAGGAAATTAGAACGAGTGAGAGTTCCCAAAGCTTGAAGGTTTTTTTCCAGAAGGATAGATCAACATGGTTAGGCGTTAACACCTGAGTTATAATTAGAACGAAAATTAACTAAGGCAGTTGTTCTCAAATGAAATTAAAGGAAAGGTGTATCACCGATGGGCAGGGTAATCGAATAGGTGTTCTTTTAGATAACCTAAGTTGCTACCTATGGGATTAAGCAAAAAAAGCTGCTACAAAAGATAAAAGACGAGTAGCATCCAAAAAACGCACCCTCCGTTTTACTATTGCAAGAGTGCCTATTGCCTATGTACTCGCAATTTCTCAATCAATTGAGATAATTTCTCGTCAGAAGCGGCAGTAATAAAGTCTAATTTAAACTTTTGTCCCTGACTGAGATATTCTGCGTAACTAGACAGAAGAAAAGGACGAAACTTGTCATTATCAGCAATATAAACTTCAAAAAAAGAGACCAATAAAGCCCCCGCATAATCCTCGATTAAATTTTGATTGGGTAAAGTGATATCGACCACAGACTCTAGGGTTTTTTGCATTCCTGCATCCAATTCCGTAAAATTTACATGAGCTTGTCCCTCCACCATGGCCAGATATTTATCTGGCGTTTTTAACCAAGTAAAAGGAATGGCCTGTTCAAAAATCGGATTAGCTGCTGGGTCATAACTTCCGGAACCCAAGAGGACAGGAATCGAGATTTTACTTAAACCTTTTTCTCCAAAAATACTGCGGTTAACGGGATTAGCTGCAAAGACAGCCGCGACTCGTTCATCACGAAAATTATAGACCTGTCTAGGCAATTCCAGGGCGCGACATTCCAGTACAATGGCGATATTAATACCGGAGTAAGGAAGATTACAATCTTGGGCGAGATTATCAAAATCAATTTGTGCGCCAGCAACAGCTAGAGATGTATAACCTCCAAAGGAATGACCCGCTACTCCCACATTAGTGAGGTCAAGTTGACCTTGAAATTGACTAGGATTACGTCTTGCTAATTCATCGATTACAAAGCTAATATCTTTGGGTCGATTAATAAACTCATTGCCATCAAAAATATTGCGATAATACCCCCCTAACATTCCTTGTAGGTATTGGGTATCACTGCCGGGGTGTTGCGGTGCCGCTACTAAAAATCCGTAGGAAGCTAGATGTTCAATTGCTTGAGCATAATCTTCTGGTCGCGAGGCTAATCCGTGGGAAAAAATAATTACAGGTGTTTTACCTTCTCGGAAAGTTTGCGGGATATAAACATTGACATATAAACTGCGATTGCGACTGCTATCGGTTAGGTTCCAAACTTCTTTTTTTACCTGAAAGCTACCGCGCTGACGCAGATCGGGTAAACTGGTATAATTAATCGGTGGTTTAACGGCAGCGGCTTCCTCGGCTGTCCAGAGGCGCATATCTTTAATAAATATTTCCGCCACATAAACTGCATAATCGATGGTTTTAGCTAATCCGAGGATTTCTTCCCCCTGTAACTGGATATTATTGGGGAATTTTTTCAGCACATTTAAAAGGGTTAATCCCCCCGGCTCAAAAGCGGCACTAACAATCGCACCCCGCAGGGCATATTTACCATTAATTCCCCCTTCAATGGTGATGCCTTTGCCCAAACGAGAGAGCATATCAGCACCCATCACACTATTAAAAAAACGAGATAGTAAAACAGGATTAATGTCAATTTTTGTTAATAAAGCTTCACGAAACTGCTCTCTTGCTTCGGGAGTTACTCTGGCTAGAAATTGTTTTAAATTAGCATCAATTTTGCCTTCTTTAGCAAAGGTTTCTAGGGATGCTACCGATACAGAAAAGACGAGGGGAGTATAGACAAATTCAACTTCTTCGGCGGCTTTTAGGGGTAAAGCGGTCATAGTGGCGGCGAAAAGGCCTAGTAGAAAAGCTCGCAGCCGACGGGTGGGATTATTTCTGGGAAAACGATTTTGTAAACTGGTGATAATCATGGAATTTTTAGTTAGGGTAGATGACAGCAATTAAAGGAAAAAAGTCGCACGGCGATTGATGTCTAAGTTCAACAAAAATCGATAAAGTGCCAAGCAAAGTATAACCAAAAAGCATGAGCAAAACCTCGATAGATTAATCTGAGCGATTTCGATTCTAAATTACGAGCTATTTCCTGAACATATTACCTAGTGTGGATTTTATATTAAAATTGTTTTTTTGTCAAGACACTGGTTATTAACAAAAAAACGATAAATACATAAATTTAATAAGTGAAAGTGATATATTTGGAGATGAAAATAATCAGATAAGGTTTTTGACCAAGATAAGTACCTAAGCAAAATTAACTAGACATTTTGATAAAGCTTTTTAACCAATAAATTAATTTTGCACGACTACTTAAATTGCTAATTATTGCGAATATGAATATCTTGCTTCGGAAAGGGAATCTCGATATCCTGTTGAGTAAACCTATCAAGAATAACACAATTAACATCACTAATTACTCGCTTTTTCCTGTTAACATCATCCAACCAGAACTTTAATTCAAAGTTTAACCTAGAATCACCAAAATTAATAAAAAAGGCTACTGGTTGCGGGTTTTTAAGTATGTTAGGATGTTGATCAGCAATGTCTAGCAATAAATTCATCACCTGTGGTGCGTTGGAATTATAACCAACTCCGATAACAATTGAACAATAAATCAAGTTATCACTACCCGTATAGGTGGTGACATCCTCAGTAAAAAACTTTTGATTGGGAATAATTTTTTCGGAATTGTCTGTGAGGATTTGCACTGTTGTCGCTCGAATACCTAGCTTTTTTACCTGAGAAGTTTGCCCTTCAATATTAATGATATCACCGGGTTTGAGAACTTTTTCAAATAATAGTAAAATACCGCTAATAAAATTACTGACCACTTGCTGCATACCGAAACCAATACCCACCGATAAACCACCAGTAATTGCCGCTATTGCCGTTGCATTAACTCCCACATAACCCAAGATGATGATAAAACCTAAGACAATAAAAAAATAACGTCCTAACAGTAAAGTTGCTTCAATTTCACCGCGACTAGCTTGCTGATTTAAATGAGCAATACTCAAAATTATAGTCTCTATAAGATCAACAACAATTACTAGAAAATAGGGAGCTATTATCAAAATAAATATGCTTCCCAATGTGATCGGACTATTGAATAAATTGAAAGGAGATACTTTGGCGATTTCCTGAATATTATTGTAGAAACCAATCATGATTCTCAGGAGAAATAACACCAATAAAGGTGCTAAAAGCCGGAAATGATAATATTTAATTTTATTGACGGAAAACTTGGCGTATAGTCCAGCTAATAAACCACGATAAACTAAATAAAACCACAGGAGTTTTATAGATAAACTAATCATTCCTCTTGTCCAATTTTGACTGAAAAAAATTAGATAATTTAAATTCAGTAAAATTATACTAATAACTGGAAAATTAAGAAACTCTATCAGAATAGCAAAATATTGACGGATGGTTAATTTTTTATCACTATGGATAAAAGTGGTGACGTGAGGAAATCTTTTTTCTAAGTAAGACCATAACCATTTTGACAATAACCAAGCAAGAATTAAACAGAGAAAAATAATCATTAATTGATTTTGAACATTTCTGCGTCCTAAAAATAATAATTGGTTAGCAATTATTTCCGAAAGAGAGGGGATATTGTTGTTCATAATTAATTCATTTTCTTGACTTCCTGATCAAGACCTGATTGAATATAAAGTGTCAGTTCGTGGGCTGCTGTTGAGGAAGATATTTCACCAGCGATCGCTCTTTCATACCAAAATTCTCCCTCTTCTAAAATTTTATTCAACTTTTCCCAATCATCCAGAGGAACTGCCACGGCATTGTGAGATTGTTGTAATAATACTGATTCGATCGGTAGTAAATTTCCTTCGATCTGCACCCGTCGATTAGTGGGAATAAAACTTTCTGTTTGGATAATTGCTTGCAATTGTTGTTCGGGATTAGTGAGAAATTTTCCTAAAGCTAATCCCAACCTATTTTCATTATCACTATTATTACGATTAAATACCATCACCCGTGTATAGAGAATTGGCGCTGCTTTACCTTGAGTGTCTTGGGGAAGTAAAGCGACTCTGAGATCATCTTGGAGGCTGTTTTTTAAATCGGCAATTTCAATAGAATTACACACATAATAGGTTAAGCGGCCTCTAGCAAAGGCCTCATGAAGCAATCCCCGTTGACGATTGAGGATAAAATTAGGCTGTGACGAGGCAAATTTTAGCCATTCTAGCCATTTTGCCCAACCATCCAAGCGAGGTTGCAGCCTACCCTGATCATCCCACAAATAGCTGCCAAAAATTGCCATTCCCCAAAAAGTATCTTCAAAAGAGGAAACTATCCCCACAGAATAACCTTTGCGCGCACGTTCTACTAATCCCTCTAAACTGGTGGGAGGTTGCTTCAGCAGCGGATCGGTACTAACTTGTAATTTTTTTTGATTGTAACACAGTACACGAGTACGAGAACCTAAGGGAATGCCATAGATTTTTCCTTGATAGCTAACTTGTTTCAGGGTTGGGGGATTATAGATAGATAAATCTAGATTTTTTCGGTCAATTTCCCCCAGTACTCCTTCAGATACTAATCTGGGTATATTTCTCGAAAAAATTAGAATAACACTCGCACCCAATCCGCTTTGAGATTGTTTAAAAAAACGTTCGGGTATCTCATCGATAGGAATAGCTTGTTCAAGAATTGTCACCTGCGGATTTAATTTTTCAAACTCTTGGAAACCGAGACCTACTAGTTTAGTTAAATTGCCCTCTTCTGGATACCAAACCAAAAGGGGTCCTTGCCGTTGCTCCGATGATTGGTTGGGAAGATCACTAAAACAAGCATAAAGAAAAATTGGCATTAAGATAAAAAGCAATAGGAACGATATAATCGTCCTTGCTTTTTTGCTTCTCCAAGCAGTTTTAACTCTGAGCCTTAGGGATTGCATCGATCGTGATCCTTCAAAAATATTGCCATAGACCCATAGTACATGAAAAGGTGACTAATAATCTTCATCAGAAGAATAATTAACATGATCTTTTCTCCATAGCCACCAGTATAGCAACAATCCCAGTTAAAAATTTGTGCGAGTTAAACTGCTGACCTATCTAAATTATCTGTTAAGACCAGATGAGAGTAGGGAAAGTCGAGTTTTATAGTTTATTTTCTAACACTATAATACTCAGTTTAAATGGGTAACAGCTTAGGGAAACTATGCTTGGTATGAGTGAGATCTCTGTTATTAATAATTATGTCATGACGAGAGAGTGATACCTGCATTAAACTGTATCAACCAAGAACCCACCGAAGCAATTTTTACTGTGTGATTATACTCTAAAAAGCGAGGTACTTTATGAAACTATTTACAGCAATTATCGAAAGAGATATAGAGACTAATTTCTATGTTATTTATGTTTCTAAGTAGTCGTGCAAAATTAATTTCCTAGTGAAGATAGGCAAGAGGCAAGAGGTGGTTAGATATGTGTAATTAATTTTGCTTAGGTACTTAGATTGGTGGGAGCGCATTGCTAAGGAGAAACCTTAGAAAGAGGTGATTGAAATGTTATTAGAGGATGAATACATGAACCCTGTCCTGTAGGAGCGCAAGGCTTGCGCCCTCGCCCTCTTCATCTCGTCGATAGCCCTCTATCTAATAATTTTCTCTGTCCATGGGAAATCTAGCGTTTCAGCGATAAGTTATGCCTAAATGCTTTGCCACTACTGTGATTTAATTGCTATGATGAGTTAAAATAAGAGGCAGTATATTTCAATATCTTAGTACACTAAGTACGGAAGAACCGCAAGGAGTCGTACCATGGAACCTTTAACGCTATTGGCTACAGGAGTCACGATTATTTTAGGGGGAGCGTTGGCTCGTGTGGGGGAGCTTGTCTTAGATGGTGCGCTTGAAAAACTGACAAATTTAATCGGAGCGAAGTCTCCTGATACTTTAAAAAAGTTGCAATCGGCTAATCAAAATCCTGCTTTGTTACCTGAAACGATTGAGGTAATGGCGACTTTACTGGAAGATCCAGAAATACAAAAAGTTGCAGAACAAGTGGTTAAGGACAATCAATCTAATCCTTACGTTATTAATCAGTTTACTGACTTAGAAAAAATTCTTAACTTTGCTAATCGGGATATTAATATTGATAAACAAATTAATAATTTTTGACTACAGCCGCCTGTAGGGGAGCAGGTTAAACAAAACCCTGCTAACTTAGATACAACGAGTGAGAGTTCCAAGTCTATTTCGACTTCTCTTTCTAATCTTGATTACGGCATTGAAAGTCTATGTAAATTGAAAGCAATTTTCTACAAACTTAAGGGAAATGCTCGTCAACAGGAGGGTAAAGTTAATATAACAGTTAAAGAATTATCAGAATGGATTCAGGCAATTCAATCCGCAGAATCAGAATTTGAGCAATTTTTAAATTTATTGGAGGCTAATGATGATTCAGATTCATAAAAATCAAACTAATTCCGCTCAGGCTAGTAATTATGAAACAGAGTTAAATCTTGAGAACTTTGATCAGATTACGCCCAAAAAACATAATCCTAAAATCTATCAAAAGCTCTTAAAAAAAGCTCAGGATATTGGTGATAAACAATCTGAGGTTTTTGCTCTTGGCCGGTTAGCAATGATTTATCAATCTTGGGGTCAATATAGAGAAGCAGTACAATATCTTCAGCAACAATTAGTAATTATTAGAGAAACTAATGATCGGTATTCGCTGGCGAATACTTTAGGTAATTTGGGAGCGGCTTATCAGTCTTTAGGGCAGTATCAAGAAGCAATTTCACATCTTCAAGAACAATTAGCAATTGCTCAGGAGATCGACGATATTCTTGCCCTAGCAAATGCTTTCGGAAATCTGGGGATTACTTATCAATCCTTAGGAAAATATCAGCAAGCAATTGAATATTTTCAAAAACAATTAGAAATTGCCCAGCAAATTGGTGATAAAACATCAGAAGCAAATGCTTCGAGCAATTTAGGTATTTCTTATCAATATCAAGGCGATTTTGCTCAAGCAGAATCTCTATTTTTACAAGGATTAAAAATCCATGAAGAGTTATTTGGTTGCAATAATCCTAGTGTTGCTTCTAATCTCAACAATCTGGCGAGTCTTTATCAAGATCAAGGGAGATACACAGAAGCAGAACCTCTCTTTTTACGCTCGCTGGCGATTCGGGAAAAGCTATTAGGAAAAGAGCATCCTGCTGTGGCGACCAGTCTCAACAATCTGGCGAATCTTTATTGCGCTCAAGGGAAATACGCAAAAGCAGAACCTCTCTTTTTGCACTCGCTGGGGATTACGGAAAAGCAATTAGGCTCCGACCATCCTGAAGTGGCGACCAGTCTCAACAATTTGGCGTTACTTTATGATTTTCAAGGGAAATACGCAAAAGCAGAACCTCTCTTTTTGCGAGCGCTGGCGATTACAGAAAAGCAATTAGGAGAAGAGCATCCTGATGTGGCCAACAGTCTCAACAATCTGGCTGGTCTTTATTATGATCAAGGGAAATACGCAGAAGCAGAACCTCTCTTTTTGCGCTCGCTGGCAATTTGGGAAAAGCAATTAGGAGAAGAGCATTCTGATGTTGCCAACAGTCTCAACAATCTGGCGAATCTTTATCACAATCAAGGGAAATATGCAGAAGCAGAACCCCTCTATTTGCGAGCACTGGCGATTCGGGAAAAGCAATTAGGAGCAGAGCATCCTCATGTGGCCAACAGTCTCAACAATCTGGCGGATCTTTATCAGTCTCAAGGGAAATACACAGAAGCAGAACCTCTCTATCAAAGAGCGATTGCTATTTTGATAGCCACACTAGGCGAAAATCACCCTAACACGCAAACAGTAAAAAATAATTATAATCTGATGCTTTCTCAACTTCCCGACGAGGAATTAAGCCAACGCTTTCCCCCCGAAATGGTGGAATATATCCAATCACTCCGTCATTCCTAGATTCTTTGTAATACCTTAATAATGCTCAAACTGCAATAAAATTACTCCAGCAGATAGCAAATGCCTAAAAAAATACGAGAACTCAAGTCTATACTTCTGAAAGCAGGGTTTACCTATCGCCCCGGCAAAGGTAGTCATACCGTTTGGAGCCATCCCCGTTTAGAATATAGCTTGACCCTGTCAGGCAAAGATAGTAGTGATGCTGATCGCTACCAGGAAAAAGACGTAAGAAATGCACTTCAGGAACTAGCAAACTTAAATCAAGGAGACAACCCATGAATTATTACTATAGTATTTTTATTCAATGGTCAGAAGAAGACAACAAATTTATCGCCCACCTCCCTGAATTTGGCCCCTATGCTCATACCCATGGTGAAACCTACCATGCAGCCCTACAAAATGCCCTTGAAGTTCTAGATCTCCTTATCGAAGACTACACTGCACGAGGCAAATCTCTCCCACCTCTCCGGGCTATTTCCGCATAGCCCAAATATTCTCAGTTCAGTAATATCTCCTAGTATTTAACCGTTCATAGAACATTTTATACCATGATCTCGGAAAAGCCAAAATAAACATTATGCAAGTTACGGCTTAGATCATTACTAAAGTTGTCATATCGCCTTCTTCTCGATCAGAACCAAAAAGCCCAAAATAAATAATGAAAACGTCAGCCAAGAAGCAATTTTTGCTTTATTATGAGAGTAATCCCCACAAACCGTAAGCGATTTATGTATCAAGTCACCGTTGATTACGCCAAAGCCAACCTAGAAGAACTCTGCGATCACACTGAAAAAGAACCCGATGGAGTAGTGATCGTTCGTGAAAATCGCAGTTATATTCTCGTCACTCAAGAAGAATGGGAATCCTTAGCTGAAACCTCCGAACTCATGCAAGATTCCAAACTATTACAACATATTGCATCAGCGCGACGAGAATATGCCGCAGGAGAAACCCTAACAATGGAACAAGTATTTGGATGACAACCTACACAATTGTCTTTTCTAAACAAGCGCGAAAAGATACCGACGAACTCACCCAAAAACAAAAAGTCAAACTTCAATAAATTTTAACTAACATAATTGCAATTAATCCCTATATTGGCAAATCCTTAAAAGGCGATTTAGAAGGCTTGTATTCCTATCGCCTAAATCGAAAAGATCGTCTGCTTTATGAAATTTATGAAGACGATAAAACTATTCTGATTATTCGTACCAAAACACACTATGGAGATTAGGTAATAGCGGTCATAACCACTGAATTCATCCCCGTTTATAATATAGCTTGATCCTGTTAGGCAAAAATAGTAGTGATGCTGATCGCTACCAGGAAAAAGACGGAAGAAATGCACTTCAGGAACTAGGCAAATTAAATCAAGGAGACAACCCATGAATTATCACTATAGTATTTTTATTCAACTGTCTTATTACATTTTGGAATTAAGGGAAAATCACCCCGATACTCAAATAGTAAAAAATAATTAGAGTTTGCTGAAAAAGTAAGGGCGATCGCTGATCAAGATGCAAGGTTTTTGAGACACTAGCTTTAAAATCTTGTATCTGTTTTGTGAAACAAGCCACTAAACCCCTTACCTTGTACATAAGTAGCTGGTTATAATTAAATTAAAAATGGATTTTAGGTTCGATCCCCCCTGCCCCCTTGATAAGGGGGGTGCCGATAGGCGGGGGGATCCCTCCTTAATCCCCCCTTAATAAGAGGGGCATCTGATAACTTTTAACGCCTACCTACTTATTTCACATTTATTCAGCCAACCCTAGTTAAATAATCTTTGCAGAAAAGTGCTTTGATCCCGCAGAAAAACCTGAGCGCAATTGCGCCCCGGCATTCCCGAAATTGAGCCGCCGGGGTGAGTTCCTGCCCCAGTTAAATAAAGGTTTTTAATGGGGGTTTTATAGTTAGCTATTTCCGGTAAAGGACGCAGGAAAATCATCTGATCTAAGGTCATATCAAGATGATAGTAATTACCTTTATAGGAACCCAAACGATTAGCTAATTCGGCCGGACTTTCCACCCGACGGGCAATGATCGAAGATTTGAGATTGGGAGCATAATCGGCCAGTTTATCAAGAACTCGATCGGCCACGCGATTTTTTAATTCTTCCGTCCATCCCGTGCCGTTTAATCCCGTTCCCTCGGCCCCGGCAATCTGATAGGGGGCAAAAAATTCGATCCAGAGGGTATGCTTGCCCTGGGGAGCCATAGACGGATCGAGAATAGTGGGTACATCTAGGTACATCGAGGGATTTTCGTCGGGAATCTGCCCCAAAATCGTTAAAGCGTGGGCTTGTTCAACGTGACGCACGGAATCGGCGATGAGAATCGTTCCCTGTAAATACTCCTCCTTGTGATCGTAAGCCTCGAACCTTGGCGCTTCCGCGAGGGCGCAATCAATTTTAAGAATTGTTTCATTGTTATTGACAATTCGCCGTTCTACCCTTTCTCGCAATTCTGGATCGGCGGCATCCACATCGGCGGGAGCGACTAACTGTAAAAAAACTCGTCTAGCGTCAATATTAGAGATAACACCCGCTTTTGCCAGATATTCACCTCCAGAGTCCACCCTAACCCCGATCGCTTGTCCTTCCTCGATTAGAATCTGTTTAACTTTCTGCTCGGTTAAAATCACCCCACCGAGACTGACAACACATTTCACCAGAGCCTCAGTTAGTGCGCCTGTACCACCACGAGGGCGAGCCACCCCGGGGGAGTGACGCATCGCCATCATCATCATCCCGGAGGTAATACCTTTTTGGGAGGGAGGAGCGCCAATTTCTGCCGCTAGACGAGCCAGGGGTGCTTTGACAAATTCGCTCTCAAACCACTCATTAAGGACATCTTCGGGGGAAGTAATCATCGTGCGGATGAAGTCGAGCAGTTTCTTTTTCGAGCCGATCGCTTTCCAGACACTAGCTAAGGCACTAGAGTTATAATTGCGGGCGATTCTGAGCAAATCTTGAGGTGGAGCGTTAAACCAAGGCCCGATCGCATTCATCAACTGTCCCCAATAGTCGATAAACTGAAGGTAGCGATCGGCATCTCGCGGACAAAACTGGGCAATTGCGGCGTGAGTTTTTTCCAGAGAGCGATAGGAAAGAAAATATTGGCCAGAAGGATGGGGACAAAAAACGGTAGGATCGAAGAATAAATACTCTAATCCGTGGCGTTTTAGCTCTAATTCCTCAATTACCGGCCCCAAAAAAATAAATTCGTGATCGATCGCACAGAGATTAAACTTAAAATCGGGGGCCAGATCCGGGATAACCGCTTCTGTGGTAGCCGCTCCTCCTGGTACGCTACGCTGTTCGAGAAGGAGGACGCGATAACCAGCTTTGAGGAGATAGGCGGCACAAACTAAACCATTATGCCCCGCACCGATGAGGATGACATCGTAACTTTCCATACAGTTTCAAAAATTCCTATTTTTAATTTTGCGCTTTTCTTGACCCTAATATGTTAAAAATAGTTAAAGATTGGCTGCTATCAGCAGATTTCAGCGAGCAGTTATCAGTGAGCAGGTAGAAAACATTTAATTTTTCCTTTTTTTTATGAGTTCTTCCATCAAAGTTATTCAACCATCCGGTATTTTAGATGGCAACCAAGCCAGCGAATTTCGCCAAGAAATTGCCGAAGCCGTGCAGGGAGGTTCCGAGGTTATTATCGTTGACTTTAAGGATGTCACCTTTATGGATAGTTCTGGTTTAGGGGCGCTAGTTTTATCCTTAAAAACCGTGCGTTCTGCGGGGGGTGAACTATTGATCTGCTCGATTAATGATCAGATCAAAATGTTATTTGAATTGACTGATATGGATCGAGTTTTTGAAATTTTCAATAACCGAGAAGAATTAGAACAAAAAATTTTAGGAAGTTAATCAGCGAAAATCCACCTGCATAATCGAAAGATCATCCTTAAAATTGCCATCAAATTGTAAAGCTTGAATTTCTCCAATAAAATTATCGAGATTTTTAGCCGAATTACAGTGATAATTTCGTAAAGATTGAATAAAGTTTTCTAGTCCCCACATCCTACCATCAGCACAATCGATCTCGTAAATTCCATCGCTAAAAAGATAAAGACTACTGGGTAAATTCAGGGATTGAACCTGATTAATATATTCTGCTTCTAGAAACATCCCGATGGGAAAACCGGGGGCTTTCAGTCTGGTTTCAATCATCTGGCCAAAAGGTTTTTGAGTCAGGAGAACTGCTGGGGGATGACCGGCGCTGGCATAGGTTAACTGTTGTTGTTTCCGATCATAAATTCCGTACCAAATAGTAAAATATTTATCATTCTTAGGACTGATTTGATAAACTTGATTTAACCCTTGTAAAACCTGATTAGGTTCATAGTAATTCACCTGACTTAAACCACGGGAACGGAGTAAATTAATTACGGAAAGGGAAGGTAAAGCCGCTCGTAAACCATGGCCCGCCACATCTAAAAGATATAAGACCAAATGGTCATTATCTAACCAATAATAATCAAAGCCATCGCCCCCCAATTGACGAGAAGGAAGGAAGCGAAAATCGATAGCAAGTTTTGGAGAAATAAAAGGTTCTGGCAACAGCGATCGCACATAGTCCGCCGCCTCGGCTAACTCGATTTCTAGTAATTGTTTTTGTGCTTGCAGATCATGACTTAATTGATGCAAACGCATTCCCGCTCGCACACGCGCTTTTAACTCATTAATTTCGATCGGTTTACACAAAAAATCATCGGCCCCCGCATCCAATCCCTTCACCCGATCCTCCACCGATCCCAAAGAAGTTAAGAGGATAAAAAAAGTCGTTGACAGTTGGGGATTAAGCTTAATTTGCCGGCAAACTTCCAACCCATCGATCCCCGGCATCATCCAATCACAAATAATCATCGCCGGTTTTAGTTGCCCCGCTTGCTTTAATCCTTCTTCCCCATCACTGGCAACAAAAACCTCGTATTCCTTCTGCAAAGCTCGTCTCAGGAACGTTTGAATTACTCCATCATCATCAATTACTAGAATTCGTACCATCTTTTTTGTAACTCGACTATCTCAATCTTACTGCTTACCTCGGACTCCCTGACGGATGACTTTGCTTGTCCCTCAAGAGAAGATTAAATCCAGAATCGAGCTAACACATCATTCATAGTTGGGGAAAAATGGTATAACTTCTAGCGTAAGGCATTGCAGAGGTAAGCCGGGGGTGAAGATTTCTTTTCAGGTAGATAGCGATCTCAGGTCCTTAGATACCGTTTTAAAATATTTTCAGCAACTTGAACCGACGGGCATTCCCCAAAAAGACTGGCTCCAGTGTCAGCTTGCTCTTGCCGAAGGTTTTACCAATGCAGTCCGTCACGCTCACCGACACCTCCCCCCCGAAATCCCGATCGAGATCGAGATTGAGATTACCCCTCACCAGATGGAAATTCGCATCTGGGATCGGGGTTCCGTCTTCGATTTAGAGGACTTTATCGAGAAAAACGCCTATCATGACTATAGTTTCTCTGGTCATGGGCAAGGACTGCCGATCCTCCAAAAAATCGCCGATCAACTCAGTTATACTCGCAGCGAAGATCAGCGCAACTGTCTGTTAATTATTAAACAATTTTCCCGCCATGAATCCGATCGCACCCCTCGTTTCTCCTAGTTGGTTACTAACTAATCTCGATCGCCCCGATCTGATGGTTATTGACTGTCGTTTTCAATTAAACGATCCCGATCTCGGTTATCAAGAGTATTTGGCCAATCATATTGAAAATTCCTTCTATTTACACCTCGATCGCGATTTATCGGCTCCCATTGCCCGTCATGGCGGCCGTCATCCTTTACCGAATCCGCAGACGATAGCCGCTAAATTAAGCTCTTTAGGGGTGATTTCTGGTCAAACCCATGTTATCGCCTACGATTCCTCCCGTTTTGCCTTTGCCAGTCGTCTCTGGTGGTTATTACGTTATCTCGGCCATGAACGAGTCAGCATTCTCGATGGTGGTTGGCAAAATTGGTTAAATGCCGGTTATCCCGTCTCTAATCAGATACCTGTGCCGAAAACCGGCTCTTTTCTCCCCCAAGTTCAACAGGATTGGGTAGTGACGATCGAGGAGGTAAAAAGGCAAAAAGAGCAAGGGGGAGTGGTGTTAATTGATGCCAGGGAAAGCGATCGCTATCGGGGTGAAAGGGAACCGATCGATCCGATCGCGGGCCACATCGAGGGGGCGCTTAATTATCCCTGGTTGGAAGTCACCGATAGTCAGGGTTTTTCCCAACCCCAGGACCTGCAAACACAACGTTGGCAAGAGCGGCAAGGCGATCGAGAAATTATCCTCTACTGTGGTTCAGGAGTGACAGCCTGTGTTAATATCTTTTCCCTGACCCTAGCCGGATACGAGAATGTTAAGCTATATTCTGGAGGTTGGAGTGATTGGTGTTCCTACCTGATCTAACCAGCCTTGTTGATGCTCATCTATCGAGAAAGATTATCAAAATGACCTAATTACTGTACAATCCCCCTATTATCACTTTTAATTATTCCGAAACTATTATCTAATTTGTCTCCTAAGTGGGTGGGTGGAATTAAATATAAGATGAACGTAGGTTGGGTTGAAGCATGAAACCCAACGCCCGATTATGTTACGCTACCGCTAACCCATCCTACAAATAATTGTGCCTCCCTACTTAGACAAAAAAGCTAATTTTTATTTTAGTTGCTATCTTTTTGCTCTCAAATCACCGCTATTCCTCAAAGAATAGTCATTTTCCCCCGTAAAATTACTTTTTAGTAATTTTATAGTTAAACTCTATAAAAAATTAGGTATGTATTTTGTATGACAGAAGCCGGTCTTTGTCATTGTAATGGTGGCACCCGTCCGAAAGATCGCCTTTCGATTTTTGTGGATGGCAATAATATGTTTTATGCTCAACAAAAAAATGGTTGGTTTTTTGACCCGCGCAAGGTGTTAAATTACTTCACCAACGACCCGAATATTATGTTAATTAATGCCTTTTGGTACACGGGTTTAAAAGATTCCCAAGATCAAAGAGGTTTTCGCGATGCTTTAATTAGTTTGGGTTATACGGTGAGAACAAAAATTTTGAAAGAATATTATGATGATAGTTCCGGTCGTTTTTCCCAGAAAGCTAATTTAGACATCGAAATTGTCGTCGATATGTTTAATACCGTCGATCAATACGATCGAGTGATTTTATTTAGCGGTGATGGCGATTTTGAACGAGCGATCGAACTATTGCGCTCTAAAAATACTCATATTACCGTAGTTTCTACGGAAGGGATGATCGCTAGGGAATTACGCAACGCTACCGATCGCTATATTGACCTGAATGATATTCGCAAAGATATCGAAAAAAGTGATTATTAATCGGCAGTTTTGTCTTTAAACCGACTATTTATCCCCTTTTTCTTTATTGGTAGTCCTCACCCCAAACCTTCTCCCAGAAGGGGATAGGTGAGGCAATTAACCATCTCTTGTTTATTTTTCCTTGAGTCGAAAGAGTAAAAACTGATTGACCTGATTCGGATTAAAATTATCATCACTGACTAAAATCAAAGAGCGACTACCATCAGCTAATCTTGGACCGGGGGTCATTGCTTCCAAATTATCTAAATCAATCCCCAAAGTCCCTAAATCTAGTAATAATTTTTTCCGCAAGGGTTGCACCTGTAAAGCTTCTAATTCCCCCGGTATTCTGGCGATTTTCGAGGTATCAGTGGCACTCCCATTAACTACCTGAAATAGTTTCGCTCCAAAACCTTCTAAACCAAAAGTTCGCTCTAAACTAAGAAAATAACCCTCTTTTTCTAAAGCTAATAATTCCGTTAAACCGTAGTATCTCGCACTACTGGGAGGCTCATCTAAGACATACAACTGTTCCGATACTAACACAGGCGCACCAATCGGATCAATCACATAATGAAGAAGTCGCACTCTGAGATTTTCTGCTCTTTTTCCCGTGGGACTATCTTGAATTAAAGCGTTTTCTGTGGCAGTAAACAAACGAAAAGGATCGTCTTTGAGGGTGCTGGTAATCCCTAAAGTTAAGGATTCAAACCCTAAATTATCCTGTATTCCTTTTTGATTGGTATCATCCGGTAAAAAGCGATTAGGAATTAATAAAGACTCCTTTAATTGTCCCTGCAAATCAAATTCAGCAATAAAAGGAGCAATTCCCTCTTTAACCGCACCTTCACTGGAAATAAACAAAGTTTGTCGGGGCGAAAAAGCGATACCTTCCGGGTCGATCGATCCCTTTTTAAACGTTTCTCCCTTGCCATCTTTTAGGAACGTGACTGCCTCTAAATTCACTTTTTCGATTTTTTCATCATTTATCTGCAAACTAGCCCGATAAAAGCGGGCTGGAGCTTTCTGAGAACGATCATCACTGAGGAGATAAAAGCGGTTATTGGTGCGATCATAGCTAATTGCCGATAATCCCCCCACCCTTGTCCCCTGATAATCCGCTTGTGGTAATTGATATTCTCCCAAAAACTCGATCGAGAGGGGTAGAAACATTCGTTGTTCTGCCAAAACTTGTGGGGAGACACCACAAGCCCCCAGACTAAAGGTTACAATTAAACTAGCAATTAAACCCAAAATTGGCAAACGGCAATTTTCGGCAGTCAGTCTCTTATAGAATCGATCGATCACAAAATATCATCCTCTACTACGCTCCTATCAATCTATTATGCTACGTTTTTCTCTCAGTTTATGGCTCTGTTTGATCGGTACTTCCCTTCCTCTCCTAGCACAAACAGAAACCCCTGCACCCAATCCCCTCGAAACTCCCCTAAAAAGTCCTTTATTACCCGCAATCGATCGCCCTTTAACTCCCTTGGAGCATCGTCAACTGTTATTATACATCGATCAACGGGATGCTGAAGCTCAAGCTAAATACGATGCGGGATTAAATGAGGAAGCTTTTCCTATCTGGTATGAAGTGATTAAATTAAATCGTTATTTAGGAGCCAAAGAAGAAGTAAAATCTTTGGGAAAAGTGGGGTTAGCAGCTTGGAATCGAGATCGAACCGAGGATGTTAAATTAATTACTGCTCGTTTAAAAACTGTGCAACAAACTGCAGAAACTAACCGGACAATGGACGAGGAATTATTAGCATTACTAGGTACATCCTATCAACAGGTACGAGCTTTTAATGAGGCGATAATTGTCTATGATAAAATCCTAGCTAATGCCAGAAAATCTGGGGATAATCTGGCAGTAGAAGCAACTTTAAATCAACTTGGTCAAATTCATTTATCCCGTTTTGATTATCAAAAAGCCGCCCCAGTTTACGAGGAATTATTAACTATTTCTAAGGCGCAGAATAATTCTTTAAATCAAGGAATTTATCTGCAAAGACTAGCAGAAATTTATCGAGAATCTCTGCAACCAGCTAACGCAGTAAAAATTAAAGAAGAAATAGCTGAAACCGAGATCAGAAATCAGCAAATACAGTTAATCCCCGATCTAAAAATTCAAATTGGTTTGGATTATCAAGCTTTAAAAGATGCAAATAAAGCCAGCCAAAACTTTCAAGAAGCCTATTCTCTCGCTTTTGCTTTACAACAGTACGGCACCGCAGGAGAAGCTTTAAATAAATTAGCAGAACTTTATAAAAGTTATCAACAGGTGGATTATGCTTTACAAATCTATCAAGAATTAATTAAAGTCCATGAATTGGGTTATAATTACTACGGTTTAATGAACACCTACGATCAAATCGGTCAAATTTATCTAGAGAGAAAAAATTATCCCCAAGCTTTACTCGCTTTCCAAAAAGGTGCGGAATTAGCCCAAGCTATCCGTTATCGTGAACAATATTTTCAAACCCAAATCACTCAAATTAATCAAGCAATAAATAATCCTGAATAGTTTTGAAACCATGATCGCATCTCACATTTGCAAAAATACCAAAAATCAGTCAGCAATTATTAGTGAATCTTAAAACGCCAATTCAAAAATGAAAAGCATCAACCTCAAGATTTGACAAAGAAAGGCTCCTCAGTTACTGAAAGAAAAATCTTTACTTATGACAAGGCCAAAGAATTTTGTGGACATCAAGAGTTGAGTCAGAAACTAGGAGCAGATTTTTATTTTGCTACTCCTTATCATTCTTGGGAGAGGGGATTAAACGAGCCTACTAATGGACTATTGAGATAATTTTTTCCCAAGGGAACGAATTTGAAAATCGTTGAACCAGAGGAGGTAGAAAGAGCCGTAAACTTAATTAACAATCGTCCTCGAAAATGTCTTGACTATCGTACCCCGAATGAGGTATTCTATAAAGGTAGATTAGACAGGGATGCAATTCAGACTTAAATTGATCAATTTTTTGCCAAATATAATCTTTGTCAAGTTAGGAAATTTGAAAAGATTTGATGCCTTTTCACAACTCATTTAGGTTTGCTATATTATGACAAAAGATGCTAGTCTTTCCGACAATTACCAGTAGTTTTTGCTGAAATCATCACAAATTACTGACAAGTTTAATTATTAAAAGAGGGTGAGCGCCCATGGTCAAATCCGAAACCTAGCTGCTAAGAACCGAAAAAGTTGAGTTAGTATGAGGGGAGATTACCCTCTGAGGAGTTGCACTAAATTATATGGACATCAAATTAATCCTGTTGGCATTAACGGCTGTATTCACCGTCTCCTGTCTCTTTTTCGGCACCCGCAACGGTTTTTATGATAGCGATAACTACGATGGCAACGGTTCGGCTCACTAACCAGTCATCATAATCAGGGTTGCCATGGTTCAACGCTCTACTGCTGTCTGGGGGTCAAAATCCCTTTTATCCTGTTTACCTTTTGGTGTCGGTCACGCATCGGAAGGGGTTTGTCTCCTACTGAAAATCGGTTCCTATCGCATACTTTTAGATTGCGGTTTGGCCGATATGCAACCCCTGACCGAAAACAAAAAACCACCCGTAGATCTGGTGTTCTGTAGTCATGCCCACAGCGATCACATCCGTGGGTTAATGGCTCTCCATCAGACCTATCCCCAATTGCCAGTTTATGCCAGTGAGGTGACAGTACAACTGCTGCCCCTACAATGGCCCGATTCTGCCGAGGAAATCGGCAGTTTCTGTCAGGGTTGGCCATGGCGATCACCGATCACTCTCTTTGATGATCTCACCGTCGAGATTTTTCCGGCCGGCCACCTACCCGGGGCCGCCGTGGTCTTATTCACCTACAAAACCCCCAAACGTACCTATAAAGTCCTCTATACCGGCGATTTTTCCCTATCTAATTTTCAACTGGTGGAAGGATTATCGATCGATCTGCTGCGGGGAATATCCCCCGATGTGCTGATTATTGAAGGCAGTTACGGCACAGAACGCCATCCCCACCGACGACAGCAGGAAAAACAGTTGATGAATCGCATCTATCATGCGATCGCTGAGGGGCAAAATGTCTTACTACCCGTCCCCGCTTTGGGATTGGGTCAAGAAATTTTAAAATTACTGCGATCGCATCATCAATTCACGGGTCGCGATATTGATATCTGGGTTGGGGGCAAGATCGCTAAAGCTTGCGATGCCTACCTAGAAATCTTACCACAATTTCCCGCATCTGTCCAGAATTTTGCCAAACATCAGCCCTTATTTTGGGATGAGCGCATCTGTCCCCGGTTGCGAAGGTTGCCAGAAAAACCGACACCTCTAGGGGGAACCACTCCGATAATTTTACTAATCGATCGCCTAGAGGAGGTGAGTAAATATCTGCAAGGGGATAAACCTTGGTTAATGTTAGTTCCCCAACACCTGCACGATATCAACCTAGAGAATCCCCGATTAAAAGCGGCACAGCGTTCGCGATTAATTAGCCAAGAAACCTATCTACTGGCTGAACATAGCGATAGTCGCAACACCACCCAACTGATCCATAACCTGCGGCCGCAGCATATCATGCTCGTCCATGGCTCCCCCCTATATCTAGCGGATTTGACCAGTTTAGAAGAATTACAAAGCCGTTATCAACTCCATTCTCCGGCCGTGGGAACCCTGGTGGAATTGCCTATTGGCGATCGCTTTATGCAACCGACACCCCCGGCCCCCAGTCACTATGAGGGAGAATTAAATGAATCGGATTCGATCGTCACTATCACCTTACCAGAGTCGATCACCCGGGATCCCCGGTGGAGTAATTTCGCCGATACGGGACTGGTAGAAGCACGCTGGCAAGGGGAAGAATTATTATTGCGGGGAGTCTCTCAACGGGAACTATTAAGCGAGAGTCCCAATCGCATCACCAAAGCTTTAGAGGAGATGGATTGCTGTCGTGTCTGTGTCCACTACAAAAGTCAGCGCTGTTGGAATCCCGCTTCTCCCCTCTACGGTTTTAAAGTGGTTGCCGAAGGCTATTGTCCCGTTTTTGAAGCCAATATATAATTAGGGTCTGCTGAAAAAGTTGGTAGCTGGGGTTAGGAGTCGGTTTTTAGGAGTCACTATTCTGGGACTTCCTCCCTACAGAAATACTAAAAAACTAACAAAACCCTTAGATTTTAACTAAGAGGATGTTTGAAAAGGGTCACAGGTAGCCTAGTTGTCTAGGCAAGCCGCCTCAACATGAGTCGAATCATGCCGAGATAAATAAACGCCTCGAACTGTTCAACGTATCTCAGGGGAAGAGTTTCGGGTCAATCCTCGTAGTCTTTGCTTAATCGTCGCCAATAGACCTCTTGCATAATTTTTTTATGGTAAAACAGACGGTTTGGCTTTTTTATTGATTTTTGGATAGAAGTTAAAAAAAGAATATAGTCATTTCAGATAAGTCTGATACAATCTAGACCAACAAAATCCTTATGAACTCTGGGATTGATATTCTCAATCTTAATTGAAATGACTATAGAACATATCTTCACATTTCTTAAAAGTTGCCAAACATTAATCCAGTGAAGGAGAATTGTAATTAATCAGGAGAATTTATTCTCAATTATAAAAATTGAGATAGTTTGTGCCGCTCAAATAAAGAGGTTTTGATAACCAAATTAAAGCATATCTAAAGAGTTTTGAGTTAAAAGTAAAACTTCAAGTTTTTATTTAAAACAAACTTAATAACTAACTAATTTTTCCAAAAAAGTTAGTTAAACCACCACTATAACATATAATTAATTTACAATAATTCTACTGATAACTGATAACTGATTAAAGCCCACCCTAAAATACTATCTAAGCGATTAAAGATTTAACTTTACTAATGATACCAACTGGGTCAATACCTTGGTGGGGGAATTGTTCCCATAAACCGCCACAACCTTCATGGTGAGTACCGATGTAGGCGTATTTAGGAGTTAAACCGCGTTCGAGTAACCAAGAACCATAACGGCTACCTAAACCCGTACGACGGTTAAATGCTTCTACCACTAAAACAAAGGGAGAATTACCAACTTTAGCGATAATTTCTTCATCCACTACATTGAGAGTAGATTTATTAATTAAACCCACGTCGATCCCCTCTTGTTTTAAGCGTTCCACTGCATCTAAAGCGCGGTATAAACCATCGCCAAAGCTGATGATATAACCGGCAGTGCCTTCCCGAATTACTTCATCTTTTCCGGGGACAAAGGTGTAACCATCGCCAAAGAAATTATTGCCTTTAGTATCAAGAATATTGGGAGTTTTAGAACGAGTCGAGAAGATAAAACGTAAACCGGGTTGATGGAAAGTTGCCTCGACACAAGCGGTCATTTGTGCCGCATCGGCCGGGAAATAAAGACGGGTTTCGTAACCGTCATCGAGTCCATTATCGGCAAAGAAATTATTCAAACCAAAGTGACAGGTATTATCGGCCATGTCATCGATACCGGAATGGGAAAAATGACACAAAAGATTAGAATAATTCAAGCGGGCCATGGTGATTTCAGAAATACACATTTCTAGAAAAGCGGCAAAGGTGGCGAAAATTCCCTGTTTACCTTTTTCCATACCAAAACCAGCGGCTGCCGAAAGATTGCCCCGTTCCATAATACCGGAAGGAATAAACACTTCGGGATGTTTATCGTGGATAATTTTCAAACCACAGGAACCTTCTAAATCGCTATCTACTACTAATACCTTAGCCTTGCGTTCTTCCTCGCTCATTTTGCCTAAAAGACTGACTACTGCTTCGCCGAAAACATTGCGGTTAGAACCCCATTTATCCCCAGAACCGAGGAATTTATAGTCATTAGAAGGCTTCTTAATACTGTTGAGATATTCCACAGCGGCACTGTGTCCTTTTGCCTCTAAATATTTTAAAGCCAAGGGGACAGAAATCACATCATGACCGTGGTTAGAACCTTCTAAACCTTCAATACCGGGACACATGGGACGTTTATTAATAATCGCAATCGGGCCCGGAGTATTAATTGCTTCACAGATATTGCGATACAAACTATCGATATCTTCCCCATCTCCCACTAACACTTTTAGACCATGGCCGATGAGAGTTTTAGCCACATCATAACCGGGTAAATATTTGGAAGGATTACCGGCAATCGTCACATCATTATCATCAATAATCAGCTTAACATTAATGTGTTGAGCCACGGCTAAACGGGCAGCTTCCGCGTCATTGCCTTCCTGTTGAGAACCATCGGAACCTAAACAAAAAACGGTTTTTCCGGGGTTAGCTAAAGCGACACCGTTAACGTAGGGCCACATATGTCCTAAACGGCCAGAACTAAATTTGACACCGGGGGTTAATCCTAATTCCGGGTGTCCGGGGAGTTTAGAATTGGCCTCGCGGTAGTGCATTAATTGTTCTGCGGGTAAAGAACCTTCTAACGCAGACATGAGATATTGAGTACCGACGCGGTGTCCTGCTTCATCGAAGAAGATTGGTACAAATTGACTAGGTTGACTGCGGAAAAGAGCATCGAGAATCACCACTTCCGGGACGGTATCGTAGGGACCGCCGGTGTGTCCACCCACACCCCGGGCCGCACCCGTGGCAGTAAAAAAGATGATAGCATCGCGACAAAGTTGGATATTGGCTT
This sequence comes from Microcystis viridis FACHB-1342, assembly GCF_014698335.1. Lineage (GTDB taxonomy): Bacteria > Cyanobacteriota > Cyanobacteriia > Cyanobacteriales > Microcystaceae > Microcystis > Microcystis ichthyoblabe_A. The sequence goes on from NZ_JACJSV010000059.1 coordinate 23,385, forward strand.
TTAGGGCGCTTCTTTGGTCGTCGGTGAGGGTGGGGTTACTGGGGTCGAGACTGATGGGTTTATAGGCACTCAAATCGATGGGAAAGGTTGTCATCGTAGATTTTCCTTAATGTAGAGAAATAACTATAGTCAGGGAAATCATAGCCTAGAATGTCACCCGATCGATTGATTGAATAATTTCTTATCATTGGTGTAGTCCCTAATACAAAAGTTTTACCCCTGCTGGGATAGCTTCCACTGTCCAGGACGGGGGAAATCTTAAAAAAGATAGGAGAAAAAAAGCTGTTCTTGAGGGCAATAGTCCAGAATGGCAGCTAAGACCAAGTAAAAAGGATAACCTTTGACTCGGTTTTCCTTTTCGGGAGGCGGTCGTAGGTCGTCAATATCAAATTAGGTTATACTTCATCTTTATGAGAAGGGCTGTCAGTTGATATTAATGCAATCTCTAGCCCAAAAATCGGCGCATAATTAACAAAAACTAGATTTAAGGTAAAAACTATGTGTTTAGGCATACCGGGACAAATTACGGCAATTATTGATGAAAACCATCATCTCGCTCTCGTCGATGTGGGGGGTGTAAAAAGAGAAGTAAATATCGCTTGTATTGTTGATGAAGACCATCCCGCTAATACTTGTGTAGGGGATTGGGTATTAGTTCATGTGGGTTTTGCCATGAATCGAATCGATGAAGATGAGGCGCAAGAAACCCTAAATTTATTAACACAATTAGCGGAATTAGAGTTAGAATTTAATCATAATTAATGTTCTTAAAGTAGTCACCCATAAATTAATGCTGTTGTCTATCTATAAGAAATGTAAATTACGGCAATTATTACTGACTACCGACAGCTAAAAATTATAATTAAAGGAGATAAACTATGAAATACGTTGATGAATTTCGTGATCCAGTTAAAGCGTCGGGATTAATTCAACAAATAGAACAATTATCGACAAGAATCTCTGAAAAGCGGCAAAAAGTTACTAAAATTATGGAGGTTTGTGGAGGTCATACCCACTCAATTTTTAGATACGGTATCGAGGCAATACTTCCAGAAACTATCGAATTAATTCATGGTCCTGGATGTCCCGTTTGTGTGATGCCGCGAGGTCGTTTAGATGATGCCATTTTTCTCGCACAAAAACCGAACGTAATTCTGACAACTTTTGGCGATACTATGCGTGTTCCCGGTTCCCATTTGAGTCTGCTGCAAGCACGAGCAAAAGGTGATGATATTCGCATGGTTTATTCTCCTCGCGATGCCTTAAAAATTGCCAGAGAAAATCTCGATAAAGAAGTAATATTTTTAGCATTAGGGTTTGAAACAACCGTTCCTAGCACCGCTTTAACCGTTTTAGAAGCACAAAGAGATGGCATCACTAATTTTAGTTTATTTTCTAATCATGTGGTGATTATTCCCGCTCTGAAAGTTTTGTTAGATAACCCAGATTTACAGTTAGACGGTTTTGTTGGTCCCGGTCATGTCAGCATGGTAATTGGCACAGAACCCTATCAAGTTATTGCCCAAGAATATCATAAACCTGTGGTAGTTTCTGGGTTTGAACCCTTGGATATTCTCCAATCAATTTGGATGGTATTAAAACAATTAGATGAGCAGAGATGTGAGATAGAAAATCAGTACGATCGAGTGGTACAAAATCAAGGAAATAGAGTCGCTTTATCGGCAATCAAGCAAGTTTTTGAACTGCGGGATCAGTTTGAATGGCGAGGTTTAGGAGAAATTGCTCAAGGAGGATTAAAACTGCGAGATGAGTACAGTAATTTTGATGCGGAGAAAAAATTTACCCTACCCAATCAGCGTGTTAAAGATCACAAAGCTTGTCAGTGTGGCGAAATTCTTAAAGGTGTTTTAAAACCCTGGGAATGTAAAGTATTTGGTACTGCTTGTACTCCCGAACACCCCATCGGTACTTGTATGGTTTCTAGTGAAGGTGCTTGTGCCGCTTATTATAAGTATGGCAGACATCGGTAAATTTTTTTACTGATTAGTGTCCTTTCCCGCGAGGAAACGCTAGACTTTTCAGAGAAAAAATTAACAATCTCTCGGTAACAAAAAAGGATGAAAATCAAAAATAATCTGGGTTTATTTAGCTTAACTACCTCTCTACTGCTAGTTATCGCTTCAGAAATCGTTCTTGCTTCCCAAGAACAAACCCTAGAACTGCCACCAAGTCAACCCCCCAGCGCCGATTTTTTCAAACCCGTCACCAATCTAATTAAAGATTTAAACCATCAGGGAGTAACCATCACCGATCCTAATGATCCCATGGCGGTGCGCTACCGAGTCAATTCCCCCTGTCGCGGTTGTGCGGTTTATCTAGGCACGGGAGTTGCCAATCCTCGCACCCAGACTAATAATAATGGCATGGGAATCAATTTTGGTCTTGGTTTCACCATGCCTTTTTCACCCTAAATACCGATGACATATTTACGCCATTCGTGATTGTGATTCCCCCTGGTGTGCTTTAATAGCTCAAAGTGGAGACTGCTGTAGGGACGACGTGGCTGGGCGAGTAGGGACATATTGGCCTCTTTTGGTGTACGATTGCCCTTATGCACATTACAACGCACACAAGCCGCCACTAAATTCTCCCAAGTGTCACCCCCTCCGCGAGAACGGGGAATCACATGATCAATGGTTAATTGTTCACCTCGGTAGAGACAGTATTGACAGGTGTGATGATCTCGTTCGAGAATATTACGACGGGTTAAAGGAATTTCCTTGTAGGGAACACGGACGTATTGCCTAAGACGGATAACGGAAGGTAGGGGTAAGTCACGACAAACCACTTTTCCGTTATGTTCTAGGGATTCAGCTTTTCCTTTCAATAATAAAACGATCGCACGCCGCCAACTGGTAATATTTAGCGGTTCGTAGGAGGCATTCAACACGAGAACCTTGCTCATAGGTGTCTGGAGATCGCTTGAATTTACCCCGAATGGTAACACATATCACTGGGATTGGGACCTATTATACTCAATCCGTTGAGCATAGGCTACATATCAGGACAGCCGAACGGCAAGAGGCACTCATGCAAAAGGGTCTTGAGGTTGATGCGTTTCATTTTTGAATTGGCGAAGCTAGTTCGAGAGTTTGAATGCTCAGGACGCTGCCAAAGCAGCAATGCCGACCTCTAGTTTAGAATGGGTTTGTAGGGGGAACGAAAAATACTCAAGAATCTGATTGAAATTGATGGTGCTAAACAAGTAATGATAAATCCAAAGAGGAATTATAGTGATAGATAAAATACTATATCTCCCCGATCCGTAGGCAATTTTGGACAATTAGGCATGGCGGAGAGACACTTGATTTTTAGCGACTATTCTATCATCATTACTTCTTGAGGACTACCGTAAAAAGCAAAAAGCGGCCAGATTTGCCTTTTGTTCCCTCTTATCTATTCCTCTCAATAATTTCGACTCAAATCATGAAAAAACGCTTACAATGGCTAGGTTTAATCCTGATCACCCTGATAGGTGTCCTAGCTTTTCGTTCCCCAGCAATTGCCCAAACCCCGCGACATTTTACCGATTTAACTTTTCCTCCCCTTCCTGAAGTTACAGTTCCCCAATACGAGCGCTATCAACTAGATAATGGGATGGTGGTTTATTTAGTGGAGGATCGGAGCTTACCTTTAGTAAGTGGTACGGCGATGATTCGGACGGGAGGAAGATTAGAATCCGGGGAAAAAGTCGGATTAGCCGATATTACTGGAACCGTGCTGCGTAGTGGTGGCACGGAAAAACATCCTTCTAATGTCTTAAATCAGTTATTAGAACAAAGAGCAGCCCTAGTAGAAACCTCGATCGATCTTAATGCTGGAACTGCTAGTTTTAGCGCTCTTAGTGAAGATTTAGAAACCGTTTTTAATCTCTTTGCTGAGGTTTTGCGTTCCCCAACTTTTGAAAATCAGAGAGTGGAATTAGCCAAAGTTCAGGAAAAAGGAGCAATTGCCCGACGTAATGATGATCCCAGTGATATTGCTAGTCGGGAGTTTAAAAAGCTAGTCTATGGTGATAATAGCCCCTACGCTCGTACTGTAGAATATAGCACTTTAGCTAATATTGATCGTCAGGATTTAATCGATTTTTATCGTACCTATGTCCGTCCCGACCAAATAATTTTAGGAATTATCGGTGATTTTGATTCTCAGTCGATGAAAGCATTAATCAATAAGACTTTTGGCGATTGGAAAAATCCCGCCACTGCCCCTAAAATTGTCACCCCTTCGGCAACCCAAAAAAATCTTCAAGGTGTCTTTGTCGTCAATCAACCCCAATTAACCCAGAGTAGCGTTTTATTAGGTCATCTTGGGGGTCGGTTGGATAGTCCCGACTATCCCGCTTTAACGGTATTAAATGAGATTTTAAGCGGTTTTGGTGGTCGTTTATTTAATGAAGTGCGCTCCCGTCAAGGATTAGCTTATTCTGTCTATGGTGTCTGGAATAGTCGTTATGATTATCCCGGTTTATTTATTGCTGGAGGTCAAACTCGCACCGATGCTACCGTACCTTTTATTAAGGCAATTTTAGGCGAAATCGAGCGCCTTCGCAATCAACCCGTTACTGCCAAAGAATTAGAAGACGCTAAAAATGCTATTCTCAATTCTTTTGTTTTTAAGTTTGAGAAACCTGCTCAAAATTTATCGCGATTGATGACTTATGAATACTATGGTTATCCCCAAGATTTTATCTTCCGTTATCAACAAGCGGTAAAAGGGGTGACAATTGCCGATATTCAACGAGTGGCCCAACAATATCTACAACCGAATCAAATTGTGACTCTAGTAGTGGGTAATGAACAGGAAATTCAACCTCCTCTATCCAGTTTGGGAACTACGGTTAAAACTGTTGATGTCACCATCACACAAATATAAATAACTGTAGAGATGTCGGGTGTGTTACATGACGCTAACACACCTGAGAAAAATTTCCTTTTAAATGTTGACAAATTGCCTATCATAAAAGCATAGTCTTCATCAATTCCCCAGAGACTTTTAGGGTTAGTATGTAATGCTCATCGAATTTAGTGTCGGTAATTATCGGTCTTTTAAGGATGTAGTTACTCTCAGTATGGTGGCTGCAGATGAAGCAGCAGATAATGATGAGCTTGATAAAAATAATGTTTTTAAGGTTAATCAGAATTTTAGTTTACTAAAAAGTGCTGCTATTTATGGAGCAAATGCTAGTGGTAAGAGTAATTTGATTCTGGCCTTATATTTTATGCAAAGTTTTGTCATTAATTCCTCGAAATTACAAATTACAGATAAGATAGATTTAGAAAAATTTCGATTAAGTTCTGAAACCGAAGATAAACCTTCTTTTTTTAAGATAGTTTTTTATCTAGATAATAAGACCTATGAATATAGCTTTGAAGTCACTCAAGAGCGAGTAATTTCTGAGGGGTTATCTTGCACGCCCAAAACTCGTAAAACTAATATATTTAGTCGTGAAAAAGATAAAATTAAATATAGTAAAAGTCTGATGAAGGGCAAAGATGTCAAAGATTTAACTAAAAAAAATACCTTATTTCTATCGATTGCTGCTCAGTTTAATGATCCGTTAGCAGGTAAGATTTTACTCTGGTTTAGTAGGTTAAAGATTATATCGGGTTCGCAACTTGAAAATTTAAGACAGCTATCTATTGACTATCTTTCTAGAGAGCAAAATCTTAAAAATGAAATCGTTTTCTTAATTAAAAAATTAGATTTGAGTATCAAGGATATGAGTATAGAAGTGGGACGGAAACCCCTAGATAATTTTCATAAGGATATTCCAGATACAGTTTACAACTCCATTGAAACCTATCATGAAAAGTATGATTTAGAGGGAAAGGTAATCGGGTTAGAAAGCTTTCAACTGAATAAACATGAGTCGCGTGGCACTCAAAAATTATTTGCTTTATTAGCACCTATTTTATCGGTTTTAAAAGCAAGTGAGGTATTAATAATTGATGAACTGGATTCCCTACTGCATCCCTTAATGGCAATAGCAATTATTGGATTATTTAACTCTCAACAAACAAACCCTAAAAATGCTCAACTTATTTTTGCTACTCATGATGTTAATTTACTTAGTAATCAACTGTTTAGAAGAGATCAAATCTGGTTTACCGAAAAAAATCGCCAAGAAGCAACGGATTTATATTCTCTGGTCGAATTTGATATTGATAATAATGCTTCCTTTGAACAAGATTATATTCAAGGTCGCTATGGTGCCATACCTTTTATTGGTGATTTAAGCAAAGTTATCGGTGATTATTATGGCTAAAAAAGATGGTAATTATAGTTATTTAAAACGTCAAGCTAACAGGAGACAGCCAAGGGAAATATTTTTGATTGTTTGTGAAGGAGAAAAGACTCGCCAATTCAAAAATGAAACGCATCAACCTCAAGAGTTGACAAAGAAAGGCTCATCAGGTACTGTCTGATCATTAACAAAAACAAATCAGACCCAAAATG